>CAXTQE010000104.1:0-13447 GCA_964246225.1 uncultured Acidobacteriaceae bacterium
GGGTAGAGCGTTGGCGGCCTGAGGGCGACGTCGTGGTCGCTTGAGCTGCCGCCGGTACTGCCTCTTGCCAACACCGGCGTCGGGGCCGGGGAACGGGGGTCGCCCTTACGGGGCGGAAGACTTATGTACGCGGACGGCGCACTGCTTGAAATTGGGTTCGCGCGAGATGGGGTCGAAGTCCCCGAGCGTGACGCGATTGGAGTTGGTCTCGACGAAGTGAAAGGGCATGAAGACCTGGCCGGGCGCGACGATTCCGGTGACGCGCAGCTCCAGACCGGGAACGTTGCCGCGGCGGCTGACGACGGTGACCTTGTCATGCGAGCGCAGCTTGAGGCGTTCGGCGTCGGCCGGGTTCATCTCGAGCCAGGCGTTGGGCACCATCTTGTTGAGCATGTCGACCTGGGAGGTTTTGGTGCGGGTGTGCCAGTGCTCGACGGTGCGGCCGGTGTTGAGGATGAGGCTGTACTCCTCGTTGGGCTGCTCGGAGAAGGGGTCGCAGGGGACGGTGTGGAGGATGGCGCGGCCGTCGGCGGTGGGGAAGATTCCGTCGGCGTAGAGCCGCTCGCCTCCCCACTGGATGCCGCCTGCGTCTTCGATCTGCTGCCAGGTGTAGGGGCTGTAGTCGCACATGCGCCCGGCGGAGATGCGCTGCCACTCGGCGTAGGCATCGGCGGTCGAGGTCCAGCCGGGGTAGAGGTTGTCTTTCACTCCGAGGCGCTCGGCGAGCGCGAGGAAGATGTCGAAGTCGGCGCGGGCGTCTCCCGGCGGATCGACGATGCGATTGACCTTCGAGATGCGGCGCTCGGAGTTGGTGTAGGTACCTTCTTTTTCGCCCCAGATGGCGGCCGGCAGCACGAGATGCGCGAAGTCCGAGGTGGGCGTGGGGTGGAAGCCATCCTGCACGACGAGGAACTCGACGGTTTCAAGCGCCTGCTTGAGCAGAGCGTAGTTCGGAAAGGAGACGACGGGGTTGGTGGCGATGAACCAGAGCGCCTTGATCTTGCCGGTGACCGCGGCTTCGATGATGTCGGGGTAGGCCAGGCCGCGGGCGGAGGGGATCTCGGCGGCGTCGATGCCCCAGAGCTCGGCGAGCTCTTCGCGGTGCGCGGCGTTGTCGAACTTGCGATAGCCGGGGAGCGCGGAGGTGAAGCCGCTCTCGCGTGTGCCCATGGCGTTGCATTGGCCGGTGATCGAGAAGGGTGCGGCTCCCGCGCGGCCGAGGTTGCCGGTGATCAGCGCGAGGTTGTTGATGGCGGCTACGGTGACGGCGCCCTGGGTGGAGTGATTGACGCCCATGGTCCAGCCGATGAAGCCGGCCCGGGCCTTGCCGTAGAGGTGCGCCACCTGCTCGATTTGCTCTGCGGGAAGGCCGGTGACGGCGGCCACGCGCTCGGGCGTGAACGCCGCGACGTGCTCCGCGAAGGAGACGTAGTTGGAGGTGTGTTCGGCGATGTACTTCGCGTCGATGAGGCCGTCGCGGATGAGGATGTGCGCGATGCCGTTGATGAGGGCGATGTCGGCGCGTGGCTTGATGGCGAGGTGGATATCGGCCATTATGGCGGTCTTGGTCACGCGCGGATCGACCACGATGAGGGTGCGTCCGGGGCGCTTGCCGGGGCCTTCGCCCACGCGCGTGCACAGGATGGGATGATTGTCGGCGATGTTCGAGCCGATGAGCAGAACCACGTCCGCGCTGGCCATGTCGGCGTAGCTGCCGGGAGGCCCATCGGAGCCGAAGGACAGCTTGTAGCCGGAGACCGCGGAGGCCATGCAGAGCGTGGTGTTGCCGTCATTATGCGGCGTGCGGAAGCCAAGCTGCACGAGCTTGCCGAGGGTGTAGTACTCCTCGGTAAGCAGCTGGCCGGTGCCGACGACGCCGAGGGTGCCCGGCCCATGCTTGGACTGAAGACTGGTGATGCGCTCGACCATCGTCGCGAGCGCTTCGTCCCAGCTTACGGGCTCGAGCTTGCCGTTTTTGCGCAGGAGCGGCGTGCGCGCGCGGCCTGGGCCGTCGAGGATATGGTGCTCGCTCAGGCCCTTGGGGCAGAGCTTGCCGCGGTTGACGGGGTGATCCGGATTGCCGCGCACCGCGACCGCCTTACCCTCTTTGACGCCGACCAGCATGCCGCAGCCCACGGAGCAGTAGCCGCAGGTCGTCTTGACCCAGGAGTCGGCCACGCGCGCGGCGGAGACTTTGCCGTACAGCGGGTCTTTCGCGTAGGCGTATTTCTTCTGCGCGGTGTCGATGCCGAGCAGCCGTTCGAGGCGTGTCAGCAGGCTCATGCGTGGGCTCCCGTGGGGCGCGAGCGCACGAAGGTAAGAGCCATATTGAGCGGCACGACGGTGACGAAGAAGAGGAAGCGAGAGACCAGCACGGCAGCCAGGCCGAAGGTCAACGCGAGCAAGCTGTGCGCGCCGGCGGCCAGGCCCAGGGCGCCGCAGAGCAGAAGCACGGAGGCGGCGGCGAACGGCCACAGTCCCTTTCCCGCGAGAAGCGACCATGCGGCGCGCGACTCGAAGGCGGCGGAACGGCGCATGCGATAGGCGCGCACTGCCTGGTTGAGGAGCCACGCTCCGGCGCACAGCGTGATGATCGCAAACGAGTGCACGGAGTGCGCGGCCGGGCGGAGGAGTGGATGCAGCAAGGTCGGCAGAGAAGATAGCGCGGTCAGCCTTGGCAAGAGTTCCGCGAGAGCCGAGGCCAAGAGGCTACCGAGCAGCGCCGCGGTCAAGAGGAAGTCCGCGGGCGTGTGGGCCGTGTTCCATGCGGGACGTGCCCGGACGAGGTAGATGGCCGCGCTGGCGAGTGTGCCGAGTACGCCGAAGATGGCGGCGGCGAGATCGCATGCGAGCGGAAGCCACGGCGCAACCGGTACCCCAAACTGCCTGGCCGCGGTGGCCGCGGTGGCCGCGCCGAGTGCGCCGAAGAACAGCGTGAACAGCAGAACCTCGCGGCTGAGCCAGGAGCGACGCCACATCTTCAGCGCGCGATACGCATACGCCGGCCGTCCCAGGTGCAGCGTCGAAAGCGTGAGTGCGAGGGCCGTGATGGCGAGCAAAACGCAGAGCGTCAGAGCGTCGAGCGCATGCCACGCAAGCAGCACCCACAGCGCGCCCGAGACTGCCTGCATCAGCGCGGTCATGTAGATGAGCGGGACGTGCGCATGTTGGCGCTCGATCTGGCCGAGGTCGACTCGATCCAGGCCACGCGAGACGGTCTTAGCGGCGAACTTGCCGGGCAATGTGATGCGTGTGGTCGAGACGGTCTGTTCGGCGGCAGGCATTCCGGGCGCGTCGGCGAGGGCGTAGTCGCTGCGCCAGGCGGCCATGTCGACCAGCTCGATGGCGATTGCACCCTCGGGGCACGCGTTCACGCAGGCCGGCTCGAGACCTTCGTCGAGCCGCCCCTTGCACATGTCGCACTTGCCCACGACGCCGCGCTCGGGGTTGTACTGCGGCACCGAGTATGGGCAGTTCCAGACGCAGTAGCTGCAGCCGATGCAGGCGTTGGCGGAGTGGAGCACGATGCCCGTCACGGGGTCCTTGGTGTAGGCATCGACGGGGCAGCCCTTCAGGCAGTCGGCGTCCAGGCAGTGGTTGCAGCCCATGGAAAGATAGTGCCGCTGGGTCTGCGGATAGCTGCCTGCCTCGAGCTCGCCGATGCGCCTCCACAGGATGTCCGCGGGGTTATTGTTTTGCTCGTTGCAGGCGACCTCGCAGGACCGGCAGCCGATGCACTTGGTCATGTCGAAGTGGAAGCGGTACTGCTCGCCGGGGCCGGGTTTGCGCGGGGGGAGCAGCGTGGAGACGACCTCCGGAGGTGGGGGAAATACGATGCCGCCCTCGCCCAGCGAAAGGCCGGTCAAGCGCACCAGGTCCGGGCTAGTGCCTTCGACCGCGCGCTCGTGGAGGGGCAGGTTCATCTAGTAGACATCCCGCAGGTAACGCCTGGTGTCGTGAAGGTTTTGGACGTAGTCTTTGGCGGCCTCGGAGTCGCGCTGTCCGTGCTGCTCGATGACGGTGTGGAGCGCGGCGTCGACGTCCTTGGCCATGCGTGAGGCGTCGCCGCAGAGGTAGAGGCTTGCCCCTTGCTCGAGCCACGCGAAGAACTCCGCGCCGTGCTCGAGCATGCGGTCCTGCACGTAGATCTTGTGCGCCTGGTCGCGGGAGAAGGCGGTGTCGAGCCGCGTGAGCAGGCCGCTGGCGGTCATCTGCTCGAGCTCGTCGCGATAGAGGAAGTCGGTAGCGGCGCTGCGATCGCCGAAGAGGAGCCAGTTGCGGCCGGGGGCGTTCATCGCGCAGCGCTCGTGCAGGAAGCCGCGGAAGGGTGCGATGCCGGTGCCGGGGCCGACCATGATGATGGGCGCCGCGGGATCGGCGGGCAGGCGGAACTTTTTGTTGTGCTGGATGTAGACCGGCAGGGTGCCGTTGAGCGGCGTGCGGTCCGCGAACAGCGTGGAGCAGACGCCTCCGCGCTCGCGATTGTGCGAGCGATAACGCACCACGGCGACGGTGGCGTGTACCTCGCCCGCATGGGCTTTGGGGCTGGACGAGATGGAGTAGAGCCGTGGGGCCATTGCGGGCAGCAGGTCGACCAGCTGCTGAGCGGAGGTCACTACACCGGGGTGCTCGGTCAGCAGGTCGATCAGGCCGCGGTCGTAGAGGTAGACGTCAAGATGCGTTTGCTGCTCCGGCTGCAGGAGGTTGTTGAGGACCTTCAGGTCGCCGAGCTTCGCGTAGGCGTCGACCAGTTTGCGGCTGAGCCGGGTGATGGCGAGCTTGTGCGTCAGGGCTTCAGAAAGCGTCACCTGGCCGGCCTTGGCCAGCACCACAGGCTCGTCGCCGGTGAGGTGCGTGGCGGCCAGGATATCGGCGACCAGGGCAGGATCGTTGGCCGCCAGCACTCCCAGCGCGTCGCCCGCCTCGTAGCGGAGGTCGGAGCCGGCGAGCGAGAAGCTGAGGTGCACGGTTTGCTTGCCGGAGCCCTCCCCTGTCAGCAGCCGCCTCTCGACCAGCGGGGAGAGGAACGGGTTGTCGCGCGTGTAGAGGCTTGCCGGTTCGGTGGTGGGGATCGGCAATGCGGCGGCCATAGGTGCGTCAGCGGCAGCTTCGGCCTGGCGCGAGGACTCCAGGCGAGCCAGCAGGGCGGCCTTCCAGCGCTCAAACGGCTCGTCTACTTCCACATCGGCGGTCACGGCGGCAGACATGCGCCTGGCGCCCAGCGCCTCGAGCCGCTGGTCGAGGTCGGTGCCGAACTTGCAGAAGTGCTCGTAGTGGCTGTCGCCGAGTGCGAGCACGGTGTACTCCAGGCGTTCGAGGCGCGGCGCGGTCGGGGCCGAAAGCGCGTCGAAGAAGCCCTTCACGCCGTCCGGCGGATCGCCTTCGCCGTAGGTGCTGGCGACGATGACCGCGCACTCCTCGACCGAAAGCTCATGCACCGGGTAGGCGTCGAGCGACGAAAGACGCGCGGTGTGGCCCTTCGCTTTCAGCTCCTTGGCGATCTTCTTGGCCAGCCGCTCGCCGGTGCCGGTCTGCGAGGCGTAGAGCACGGCGACGTTGCGCGGCTCGAAGCTTGCCTGCGGGGCGGTGGAGGTGGCCGGAGCGCTCGAATACAGGCCGGCCAAAAAGCCATTGAGCCACGCTCGCTGCGCCGGGTTGAACGGTGCGGAATCAGGGATGAAGGGCACGGAGGACATGGCTAGGCTCCCTCTCCGAGCTGCGCGAAGGCGCGAAGCTGGTCCACGGAGTGACGCCGCGTGAAGGCAAGAAAGGTCTCGTCCTCGCCTGTGCGCGCGCTGGCGAAGGCTTCAAGCAGGCGCTCCAGGACGGGGGGCAGATCGCTGAACTTGATGGCCGGGATGAGTTCGCGGCCGAGCCCCTGGTCGCCGTCCGTGCCGCCGCCGATCGAGACCACGTAGCCCTCCTCGCCTTCCACCTTGGTGCCCATCAGGCCCAGGTCGCCGATGTAGTGCTGGGCGCAGGAGTTAGGGCAGCCGGTCACGTGGAGGTTGAGGGGCTGCGTCAGCTGGGGAAAGCGCGCGTCCAGATGCCGGGCAAGCTGGACCGCGTGCGACTTGGTATCGCTGGCGGCGTAGCGGCACCCCTGGCTGCCGGTACAGGCGACCGTTCCCGAAAGAACCGGCCCGGCAAAGCAGGAGAGGCCGGCCAGGGTAAGCTCGCCGCGTACGGCTTCGAGGCGCGCTTCGGGGATGTTGGGCAGGATCAGGTTCTGCCATACTGTGAGGCGGATTTCGCCATCGCCGAATCGCTCCGCGATGTCCGCCAGGGCACGCATCTGCGCTACCGGCAGGCGGCCCACGGGAACCAAGACGCCGACGTAGGACAAGCCTGGCTGCAGCTGCGGATGGAGGCCGATGTGCCCGGAGCGATCGATCGGGCCGCGCGGCTCGCAGTCCGCGGCGGCGAGACGGAGGAGAGGAAAGGCGAGAAGCTTCTCGGTTTCTTCAAGAAACCGGGCGACGCCCCATTTGTCGACCAGGTATTTCAGGCGCGCCTTCTTGCGGTCGGTACGGTCGCCATGCTGGGCGAAGACGCGGATCATGGCTGCAGCGACCGCGACGGCTTCGTGCGGTTTGAGGATGACGCCGCAATCGGTGGCGAACTGCTGGTGCCCGGTGATGCCGCAGAGCACGACGCGGAAGTAAATGCCCGCGGGCAGGGCGCGGCCTTCTCCGACGCGCACGGCCTGGAAGCCGATGTCGTTGGTGTCCGCCACGGCCGAGATGGAGCCGCCGTCGTCGAACGCGACATTGAACTTGCGGGGCAGGCCGTACAGGTCGCGCGAGTTCAGGATGTAGTGCGCCAGGGCGTCGGCATGCGGGCCCACATCGAGCAGAGCCTGCCGGTCGAGCCCGGTGATGGGTGAGGCCGTGATGTTGCGGATGTTATCCGCGCCGGAGCCGCGCGAGCTCATGCCGAGCGCCGCAATCTTGTTGAGCACCGGAACCAGATGCCGCGGCTGGAACTCGCGAATCTGCAGGTTGGCGCGTGTGGTCAGGTCGGCCCGGCCCGCGCCCCAGTCCTCGGCCATCTCGGCGAGGCCGCGCATCTGGCGCGAGGTCAGCACGCCGCCGGGGGCGCGCATCCGCAGCATGAAGGAGTCCTGCGCGGGCGCGACGTAGAAGAAGCCGTGGAACTTGAAGCGGAAGGTGTTTTCGGGGTTGGGAGCCTTGTCCTCGTTGGTGTGGGCCAGCAGTTCGTCCCAGGCGTCGAGCGGATTGCGCTCGTACTTCCAGAGCTCTTCGCGGCAAAGGTCCTCGACTGGCGTGCCATGGAAGGCTTCTGCCAGATTCTGCGTGCCGGAGTCCGGGTCGGCCGTGATCTGGCCGTTGGCGGTGTGGCCGGCGAAGGGCATGCGCTGGGCAGCTCCGGCGAAAAAGCCTTCCAGGTACTGCTTCTGCTCGAGCGAGAAGGGTTCTCCCGCGGGCGGGTTGGCGGTAAGGGCGGAGACCGCATCGGGGGTCGGGCCTGGGCCTGGCATAGATCGAGTCCTTGGCGAAGCGAAGAGGAGGCTTTCCCGGGTTGAGGGAAAGTTCGTCGTTTGGGGAGCTCGTCTTGGAGCTGGATGGGGGGAGGACGTTTGATCCGGAGAGCGCGCTGGGACGGCATGGTCGCAGCGGAAAGAGTAAGGCCGTTCAGGAAAGCTGCAGTCATGGCAGCGTTTCCAGTGTTCCCTTTTCTTGTCCTGATGGGGTTAGATTAGCCGGACTTCCGCGTGCTTGCAAGCCGGGAGCGGGTTGCGCGCCGACGGGCGTCCATGGCGGAATTGTCTTGCTTGCCTGCATCCTCCGTGTTACACCAGTGTGACAACAACCCTGAAGTCATGCGACCCCCCGACTGTGTCGCAACGGCCGATCACGACAGGGCGCAATGACGCGCTCTGTGCCGGAATCCCCCTCTTTTGTTCGCGCCACTGTGTGCTGCTGAAGACGTCCCCGCGAGGGGCCGCAGCCTACCAGTGCGTGACGCACCCCCCGCTCGCCAGCATGGAGAATGCATGACCCGTCGCACCGCCGCCCGTCCCCGCCGCTTCGCACGTACTGCCACGTTTGCCTGTTCGCTGGTTGCGGCCCTCAGCGCAACTACACACCTGGCGGCGCAGATGGCCGACGGTGCGGACGCCCCAAGCGCCTCCGCGGCAGAAGTACAGAACGCAGCGACGCCCCAGACGACTACCGCCCCGGTACCCGCCGCGGCCAAGCTGCAGCCGGGCTCTTTCGGCTCTCCGATCGCCACCGGAACGACGCAGCGCACGGAGCCGATCAGCATCTCGTTTCTGAGCCGCAACCGGGCGGACGCGCTCAACTACTTCAACGACGGCACCTACACCAGCACCTATCCGTACGTGGAGCACCTGCTGCGCATTGCCCTCGCCCAGCGGGTTGGGCACTTCGACTGGCTGGCGGAGCTTGCCGAGAATACGGTCTTCGACGTGCCGAACACTGCGGTCGACCCGGTCGCTTCGCGGGGCCAGCTTTTCTTCGGCGGGACCTACTATGCGTCGAACGGACCCGCCAACACCACGCCTTCTGCCGCCTCTTTCAAGCAGGGCTGGCTGCGCTTCCACGGCAAGGGCCCGGACACGACGCTGCGGGTTGGGCGCTTTGAGTTCTTCGATGGCCAGGAGACGACTCCCAAGGACACGACGCTGCTTTGGCTGCAGACCAACCGCATTGCGCAGCGGCTGGTGGGCAACTTCGGCTTCTCAAACGGGCAGCGCTCGTTCGACGGCGCTGACGCCCACTTCGGCAAAGGCACCTTCGACGTTACCGCCATGGCCGGCCGTGCCGACCAGGGTGTCTTCAACATGAACGCGAACCCGGAGCTGAATGTCGATATTCAGTACCTCTCGTTTACGAAACGCCAGTTCTCCGACCACCTGCTGTTCCGCGCCTTCGGGCTGGGCTACCATGACGGGCGCACAGGCCTGACCAAGACCGACAACCGGACCGCCGCGGCGCGCGCGCTCGACCACAAGAACATCCGCATCGGCACCTATGGCGGAGACGCGATTGCCAGCATACCGGCCGGCCCCGGCAACTTCGACGCGCTGTTCTGGGGCGTGCTGCAGACGGGCCAGTGGGGCGTCTTGAACCAGCACTCGGGCGCCTTCGCTGTGGAGGCCGGCTATCGCTTCACGAAGGTTCCTACGAAGCCGTGGATCCGCGGCGGCGACTTCCGCTCCACCGGAGACCATAACAACACGGACACGCAGCACAATACGTTTTTCGCTCCGCTTCCCACGCCGCGCGTTTATGCGCGTTTTCCCTTCTACAACTCGATGAACAACAAGGATCAGTATGTTCAGCTGATCGACAATCCCAGCAAGCGCTGGGAGTTGCGCAGCGACATGCACTTCCTGCAGCTGACCTCAAACACCGACTTTCTTTATAACGGCGGAGGTGCCTATGACAATAAGGTTTTTGGAGTTACGGGGCGCACGGCCAACCTGCACAACAGCCTTGCCTCGATCTTCGACATCAGCTCCGACTATGCCTTGTCGCCGTCGCTCAGCCTGAACACCTACTATGCGCATGCCTATGGGCGCACGGTGATTGCGTCGCTCTATCCGGGCAAGCAGGCCAACTTCGGGTACCTGGAGCTGATCTACAAGTTCGGGATCAAGCAGACGCCGGCCAGGATGGCGAAGTGAGGCGTTTTGAGAAGACTTTTATGCTATCTTGATGACCATTAGCCCAAGCCAAAGGAGCCAAAACAACCTCGTTCTGCGGCTCACGAGGCAAGCTCGCCGGCAAAGAGAATAGGGTGAACGAGGTTCATCATGGCGCACGCCAGCTTTGACGGATTACGGGTTCTGTCGCTCGAATCGCGCCGGGCCACCGAGGTCGAGAAGCTCATTCGCACCTATGGTGGACAGCCGTTTGTCGTGCCTTTTATGCGCGAGGTCAAGCTCGAGTCCAACCAGGCCGCGCTGGAGTTTGCCGACCGCCTGATGCGGGACGAACTGGACCTTGTCATTCTTACGACGGGTGTGGGCGTGCGTGCGCTTCTGGAGATCGTAGAGACACGCTACGAGCAGGCCGCGGTGCTGGCCGCACTGGGCCGGGTCAAGATCGTTACCCGCGGCTCCAAACCCGAGAGCGTTTTGCGCGAGTTGAAGCTGCGCTCGGTGGCGACCGCGGCTGAGCCAACCACCTGGCACGAGCTGATGACTGCTGTCGACCGATACTTCGGCGCAACGTTGAAGACGCAGCGCGTGGCGCTCCAGGAGTATGGAGCGTCGAACCCGGAGCTGCTGGCCGAGCTGACCGAACGCACTGCCTCTGTGCTGAAGGTGCCGGTGTATCAATGGGCCTTGCCGCACGACCTGCAGCCGCTGCGCGAGTGCGTGCATGGCCTGACCCTGGCCAGCGTGGATGTGGTCCTGTTCACGACGGCCGTGCAGGTGATTCACCTGATGCAGATTGCGCAGGAGCTGGGTCAGGTGCCGGAGCTGCTGGCCGGGCTGCGGTCCATTGTTGTGGTGTCGGTCGGTCCGACGACGACGGCGGAGTTGCTGCACTACGGCATCACTCCGGACTTTGAGCCTTCGCGGCCCAAGATGGGGTTCCTGATCAACGAGGCCGCGCAGTACTCGGGCCAGGTGCTGAAGGCGAAGCGCGAGAAGGCCTTGCTGCCGCCGGAGGAGAGCGATCCTGCCGCTGCCTCGTTTCAGCCGCACACTGCGCAGTCGAGCTCGGGTGTGCGCCGGGTCGCGCCTTCGACACCGACGATGGCGGGCTTCAGCGATGGCTTGAGCTCTTTCAACTTCCTGCATGAGATCTCGACGCGCCTGGCCGCGGCCGATCCTCTGCATACCGTGCTCGACCGCATCGTTGAGTTTGTCACGACGATGATTCCGTGCGACTCCTGCTTTATCTACACGCTGGAAGGCGAGAAGCTGCTGCTGCGCGCCTCGCGGAATCCGCACGCGGACATCATCGACTCGCTCGACCTGAAGGTAGGCCAAGGCATCACGGGCTGGGTCGCCGAGCATCGCGAACCTGTGGCGATTGGCTCGAAGGCATCCGAAGATCCTCGTTTCGCGCCGTTCAAGAACGTTCCCGAGGACTGCTTCGAGGCGATGCTTTGCACGCCGATCGTGTGTGCCAACCGGGTCGTCGGCGTCATCAACCTGCAGCATCGGCTGCCGTACAGCCACAGCGGCGTTGAGACCCGGCTGATTGCGCTGATCGGTTATCTGGTGGGCGCGGAGATAGAACGAGCGCGGCTGGACACGGAGAATCTGCAGCTTGCCGATCGCCTCGAGACGCGCAAGGCCATCGATCGCGCCAAGGGTTTGCTGCAGCGCGACCTGGGGCTTTCTGAAAGCGATGCGTACCGCAGGATGCAGCGCGAAAGCCGCCAGCGGAGAAAGACTATGCGCGAGATCGCAGAGGCGATTCTTTTGAGCGACGACATTAAGCGAACCTCGGTCGGAAGTTAGTTTTCGAGGCTCGGAACCCCAGGAGAAGGATGATGCGTGCCGATGCAAACAACGTTCTTGCTCATCTTGAAGCGCTACGCGAGCTTACCGGCGATACGCACGGGGCGCAGCGCGTGGCCTGGAGCGAGACCTGGCTGCGCGCGCGTGCCTGGTTCGAGTCGCTGGTTGACGGGCTGCCGCACCAGGATCGCCTGGAGCGGCACTACGACGCGGCCGGCAACCACTGGGTGACTTTGCGCGGCGACGAGGAGCGCGCGCTCGTTCTGGGCTCGCACCTGGACTCCGTGCCCAATGGCGGCTGGCTGGACGGGTGCCTGGGGGTTCTGGCTGGGTTCGAGGTGCTGCGGGCGCTCAACGAGAGATACGGCGGCCGGCCACCGGTGACTGTGCGGCTTGTTGACTGGGCGGACGAGGAAGGCGCGCGCTTTGGACGAAGCCTGTTCGGCTCGTCCGCCTTCGCCGGAACGCACTCGATCGACGCCGACCGCGGACGTACCGACCGGAACGGCGTCACGCTTGAAGAGGCACTGAACGCGTGCGGCATCGCAGTGGACCGCATTGGCGAGGCTGCTCTCGAGCGCGCCCACGCTGCCGCGTATCTTGAGCTGCACATTGAGCAGGGACCGGTGCTCGAGAGCCGCGGCCTGCCGCTTGCGGTCGTGGCCGGCACCAAGGGGGTCGAGCGCCACGCCGTGACGTTCTTCGGGCAGGAGGCGCACTCCGGCTCAACCCCTATGCGCGCGCGTCACGATGCGCTGGCCGCCGCCGCGAAGTTTGCGCTCGAGATCCGGCCCATTGCTATGCGGCATCCGGATGCGGTTGCGACCATGGGTAGCCTGAAGACGTTTCCCGGGATCGTGACGGCGGTGGTTGGCCGATGCGAGACTACGCTCGATATGCGCGACCTCGACGCGGGTGTCCTTGCCCAAATGCTCGTCGAAGCCAAGGACGCCAGCCGGCGCTTTGCGGAGGAAGAGCGCTGCACGGTGGAGTGGACGCGCATCTGGTCGATCGAGCCAATTCCCTTCGACCCGCACCTGATTGCGCTTGCCATGGAGGCTGTCACGGAGGTCGCGGGACAGGCTCCGCTTTTACCTTCCGGCCCGCTCCACGACGCCGCCGAGGTGGCCCGCGCCGGCATTCCGACTGCGATGCTCTTTGTGCAGTCTTTGCGCGGCCTGAGCCATAACCACGAAGAAGACACCGAGCGCGAGCACCTTCTGGCAGCGATCGATGCCTTTGACCGCCTCGCGGAAAAAACCGTGGCCTGGCTGATGAAGACTCCCTTGCCCTGACCGCCATTCCGTGTTCGTTCGCTTCGCCTTCTTGCCCGGCAATGCAATAATCGTCTCTTCCAGAGTCGTTTTGTCCGCGAGAACACCGATGAGCGAGCCCGTTTCCTTCTACCCGCAAAGCCCAACCCCTCCCGCCACCGCGGCGCGCTTTCCGGACCTGCACGCGCCCTTTGGCAAGCAGGCGGCGGTGCCCGAGGCCAACCGCTGCCTGTTCTGCTTCGACGCACCCTGCATGCAGGCCTGTCCCACGCACATCGACGTGCCACGCTTCATCAAGAAGATCGCGAGCGGCAACCTGCTCGGCTCGGCGCAGACGATTCTCGACGCGAACATTCTGGGTGCAAGCTGCTCGCGTGCGTGCCCGGTGGAGGTGCTGTGCGAGGGCGCCTGCGTGCTCCATCGTTACAACAAGCAGCCGATTGAGATTGGGCATCTGCAGCGGTATGCGATGGAAGCTTTCCACGCAGAGGGCAACCGCCTGCCGTTCGTTCCGGCCGAGGCCACCCGGCTACGAGTCGCGCTGATCGGCGCGGGCCCTGCCTCGCTCAGTTGTGCCGCGGAGCTGCGCCGCCACGGCATCGCGGCGACCCTCTACGACGCGCGCCCGCTGCCCGGCGGCCTCAACAGCTACGGCATCGCGGAGTACAAGCTCACGCTCGCCGCCAGCCTGCGCGAGATCGACATG
>CAXTQE010000105.1:0-13403 GCA_964246225.1 uncultured Acidobacteriaceae bacterium
CTCCTCCACCGCGATCGTTGCCTCCACCGCCGCCGCCTCCTCCACCGCCACCCATCAGGCTCATGACCAGGTAGAAGGCCCAGCCCAGGTTGCCGGTCATCGCCAGGATCACAATGATCACAACGAAGACGATCCCAATCACCAGCTGCCCCGGCCCGGCCTGCTGCCTGCGCCCCGCCGTCTGCTGGTACTGGGGCACGATCGGCGTCAGCGAGACATGGGCGTCCGCTGCAATCACGGTGGATAGGTCTTCGGTCGTCGTCAGCAACGCGCGATCGTAATCGCCCTGAGCGGCAAAGGGAGTCGCCTGATCGAGAATCCGGCCTACCTTGGCGTCGGGAAGAATCCCCTCCAACCCATAGCCCGTCTCCACCCGCAACCGATGTGGGTTCAAGACCAGCACCACGAGCGCGCTGCGGTCCACGCCCTTCTTGCCGATCTTCCACTTCTCTTCCAGCTCCGACGTAAAGTCTTCGACGCTTTCGCCATCATCGAGCGATTTGATCGTGACCACTTCCAGATCCGCGTTCGCCTGGCTATGCACCTCGCGGCACAGGTCCTCGATCTGCTGCTGCCCGGCAGGAGTCAGCACCTGCGCAAAGTCTTCAACGTAGCGAGTCGGCGCAGGGAGGTCCGCGACCTTCTGCGCGCGGATCGCAAGCACGGAAAAGAAGAGCAGAGGCGCAATCAACCATCGTGGCAGCAAGCGAGTCATCGCTCCCAAGTCTACGCCGTGTCTCCGCACAAGGGGACTACTGCGGGGTCGACGTGACCTCTACTCCGTTCGCGGCGTCCAGCTTTTCGATCATGCGCAGGTGACCGGCAATCATCTTCTCCCCCTGGCCCGCCGCGTCCTTCAGGGCAGAATCCGTGGTGGAGGCCTCTTCGCGCTTGAACTCGCGCAGGTCTTTCCGATGATCCTGCGTCTCGAACGTCAGGTATTCCTTGTCGAAGTCCGTTCCCGACAACCCGTTCAGCTTGCTGTACTCCGCCTGATCCACTTTGTTCATTCGCGATGGCGCCTTCAACCCCATCCCCTGCGCCAAAGGTTCCAGCTCTCTCGTCAGGGCCGTGTGATCGTCGACCATCTTCTGCCCAAGCTTCTTCACGTCGCTGCTGCTCGCCTTCTGCGAGGCAAGCTTCCCAAGCTGTACCTGGGCCAGGCCCCCTTCCGAGACCTTGCGCAGAAAGATCTTGTCCTTCATGTGGTTCGGATCCACGGTCCCACCGTTGGTGCTGCTGTCCTGCGCCGCCAGCGTGCTGCCGCTTACCGTTCCGGGAGCCGAGGCATGGCTCGCCGTGCCGGGCGAACTCGGCTGTGACCCCGGCGGCATCGCGTTCGGGTCGGTCTGCGCGTGCAAGACCGCAGGAGCACACAGCAGAGCGGCAAAGAGGGCGGGAGTCGCGCAGGTTAGCTTCATGGAAACGCTCCTTGGATGCAACGGGTGACGGCCAGTTGAGCGGATCGCAGTCCGCTTACCGCTGCACTGTATCCTGTTGTCTGGAGCCTTGACAAGCCACTTGATCAGCCACAGCGACAACACCCCGCAGCCGCCCATCGCTCGCCGCCAGCCCAATCCCACCGTCCTCCACGGCCAGACGCTCGAAGACGATTACGCCTGGATGCGCGACAAGACCAGCCCCGAGCTGCTGGCGCATCTCCACGCGGAAAACGCCTACACCACCTCCGTGATGGCCCCGACCGTGGAGCTGCAGGCTAAGCTCTACGCCGAAATGCTCTCACACATCCAGGAGACCGACGAGTCCGTTCCCTTCCTCGACAACGGCTTCTTTTACTCGACGCGCACCGTAGAAGGCAGTCAATACCCCATCCACTGCCGCCGGCCGGCACCCACAGCCGGCCCCGAGGCCAGCTTCGATCCGAGCCTTCCCGAGCAGATCCTTCTCGATGTGAACCGACTCGCCGAGGGCCAGCCCTACATGGCCGTCGGCGCCCTTGCCGTCAGCCCCGACGGACGCCTGCTCGCCTACTCGACCGACAACACCGGCTTCCGCCAGTACACGCTTCACCTGCGCGATCTCGCCACCGGGCAGGACCTGCCAGACACCGCCGAGCGCGTCGGCTCCCTCGTCTGGGCCGCCGATTCCATCACCCTCCTCTACACCACCGAGGACGAGCAGACCAAGCGCCACGACAAGCTCTTCCGCCACACCCTCGGCGCTCTAGAACCCGCCGTGCTGATCCACCAAGAGCCAGACGAGCGCTTCAACCTCGGCGTAGGCCGCACCCGCGACCGCAAATACATCCTCATCGAAACCGGCAGCCACACGACAACCGAATGCCGCTTTCTGCCTGCCGACACCCCCGGCGCGGCGCTTCAGCTGATCGCTCCCCGCATCGACGACCAACAGTACTACCCCGACCACCGCGACGGCCTCTTCTATCTCCGCACCAATGACACGACTCGCAACTTCCGCCTGGTCACCGCACCCGTGGCCACTCCAGGCCGCGACTCCTGGCACGAGGCCTACGTCGGCGGCCCTGACATCCCGCTCGAGGACTTCGACCTCTTTGAGAACTTCTGCGTGCTCTCCGAGCGCCGCGCCGGCCTGCCCACGCTCGCCGTCTACCGCTTCGACATCAGCCGCTCCGACGAAAGCCCGGGTGCCCCATCTCAGACGGCTCCATCGTCTGAGGTGGGGTTGCACGACACCCACTTGCCCCAACTCGCCTTCCGCACCCCGCCCCACCTCATTGAGTTTCCGGAACCCACCTACACCGCCGGAACCCACAACAATCGCGAGTTCGCAAGCCCGCTCTTCCGCTACAGCTATACCTCGCTCGTCTCGCCGCCGTCGGTTTACGACTTCGACACTCGCACCGGCCGCTCCACGCTGCTCAAGCAGCAGGCCGTTCCGGGCGGCTTTGACCCAGCCCGCTACGCCTCCGAGCGGCTCTGGGTGTCGGCGGAAGACGGCACAAAGGTCCCTGTCTCGCTCGTCTATCGTCGCGACTTCCATGCAGAATCCGCCTCCGGCCCGCTTTATGTCTACGGCTACGGCTCTTACGGGTACGCGCTCCCGGTCGGTTTCAGCCCGGCACGGCTGGCGTTGCTCGACCGCGGCGTCACGCTGGCCTACGCGCACATTCGAGGCGGCGGCGACCTGGGTGACACCTGGCACGATGCCGGCAAGATGCGGCTCAAGAAGAACACCTTCACCGACTTCATCGCCGTAGTCGAGGCACTCGTCGGCCAGGGTTATGGCGCGCCGGACCGCGTCGCCATTGAAGGCGGCAGTGCCGGCGGTCTGCTCCTGGGAGCCGTCGTCAACCTGCGTCCTGAGCTCTTCCGCGCCGTCCTTTCGCACGTTCCATTTGTCGACGTGATGAACACGATGCTTGACGCCTCACTTCCGCTCACCGTTGGCGAGTACGAGGAATGGGGCAATCCGAACGAGCCCGAAGACTTCGCCTATATGCGCAGCTACTCACCGTACGACAATCTCGACAGTCTCCAGCCGGGCAGCGTCCCCGCCATGCTCGTCAAGACCAGCCTCAACGACTCCCAGGTGATGTACTGGGAACCGGCCAAGTACGTCGCCAAACTCCGCAGCTTGAAGCAGAACGACACGTCGCTCCTCCTCCACATCAACATGGAAGCCGGCCACGGTGGAGC
Source organism: uncultured Acidobacteriaceae bacterium (assembly GCA_964246225.1). Lineage (GTDB taxonomy): Bacteria > Acidobacteriota > Terriglobia > Terriglobales > Acidobacteriaceae > Edaphobacter. Next base: position 3,639 of record CAXTQE010000105.1, read on the forward strand.
CTCCGGCCGCTACGACTACCTGAAAGAGATCGCCTTCGACTACGCTTTTCTCCTCACGGAGTTGGGCGTACAACCATGATATGCCTGCTCGGCTAGAATCGTTCATGCCACCCACCCAGCGCCGGCCACGGAGGTCCCCTACCAAGCTGCCCAAAGCTCCTCCCGTGTACCCGTTCGACCGCCAGTACGGCACCGACACCGGAGGACTGATCCCGAGGACGAGCCTGCTGACCGGGCATCCCAACGATGCGCACATCACGGCGTACTACGCGATCGCGCCTTCGATTCTCGATGGCATCCTTGATCTATGGCAGCAGACGTCGCCGCCCTACCCGATCGACGCGTATACGTTTCTCGATGTCGGCGCGGGCAAGGGTCGTGCCATGCTGACCGCTTCCCTGCATCCATTTCGGGAGGTTGTCGGCATCGAGATCAACCCCACACTGGCCGGCATCGCGCGCGCAAACCTGCGCCTGTTCGAAGATCACCCGGATAGCAGCCCACTATCTCCGGTAAAGCTCCTGCAGGCAGACGCTCTGGAGGCTCCGTTGCCCTCGACGCCGACGGTTGGCTTCCTCTTTCACCCGTTTGAGGCTCCCGTGCTGCGTCAGTTTCTCGCTCGCGTTGAGAGCCACTTTGCGCAGCGGCCGGGGAGCTTCGACCTGCTCTACGTCAATGCGGAGCATGCGGCCGTGCTCGATCGGAATGCCGCATTTACCCGCTTGTTCAACGGCATGATCCCGATGAGTGCGGAAGATCACCTGGCCGATTTGGCCGAAATTGCCGAGCAAAAGGAGTATGGATCGACCGGCGATGAGTTCTGCACGATCTATCGTTTCAACGGAAATCAGGCGGCTGACTGATTGCCGAAGCCGAACTTATTGCACAGGAACATGGGGCTCGGCAAAGGGCCAGCCGCGGCTTTCAAGTCCGCGCTCGGTTAACAGTTCATAGATGGTTGCAACCAACGCTCCCGGGCCATGCTCCACATCGATCGTTGCATCCGCGCTGGCATGCGGACCGGCGTCGTAGCCGTTCAGCTTCACCACCAGCATCGCCGAGGACTCCAGCCGTACGCGCTCGACCCACTGCTGACGTTCCAATTCAGGCAGCGTTTCGCAGACGACCACCAGGTCGGTATTGAGCGAAGGCGTTTCTCCTGCGTCAACGGAGACCGTGGCGACCTGCCAGAAGTTGCGAAGTACCGCCGCGCGGGAGTCCAAGTTAGCCTCCATATTTCCAATGAGCAGTACACGTGCTGGGCTTTCCATCTCTAGAAGCTAGTCCATTTTGTCCAGCGACGCATCCCCTGGAAGTTCAAGGTGAGCGGGAAAGTTGCCCTCACGCAACTCCTCTTCGGCAGTTTTTTTCTCGCATCCACAGGGTTGTTCAGGCAGTTCACCAGCGGACCTCCAGGCTGCGCTCGTCAGCTTCCAAAGCCGTGATCCGGACTTCAGCATCGGCGCGTTCGAGCACGGCTGGAAACTTCTCTCCCCACTCCACCAGGACGAGCGCTCCGGGTTCGGCGGCCATCTCTTCCAGGCCCAGGGTGGCAAGCTCCCGTTCCGTCTCCAGCCGATACAAATCGAGGTGGTACACCTTGACGCGTGGGCCGGCGTACTCGTGAACCAGCGTGAAGGTTGGACTGGTCACGTCTTCTGCGGCAGCGGCGCCGAGCGCGGCTACCCAGCCCTTTACGAGCGTCGTCTTGCCGGCCCCCAGCTCTCCGCGCAGCACCACGACGCGCGGCGCAGACAGGATCTCGGCGATCGTGTGCGCGATCGCCAGCGTGCCGGCGACGGAACGAGTCTTGAAGCGCTTCTCGCGGGTAAACTCCCTCATCGCTCCGCAGCCTCGGTCCGCACGCCGCAAAGCCAGACCAGGCCATCCTCATCGCGCGCCCGGTAGCGGAAAGCATCGCTCAGGCAATGGATCACGTCGGTCGCGAGCACGGCTTTCTCGTCCATGCTCTGCGCCAGGAGATCGGCGGCGAGTCCGTGAAGATAGACGGCGGCCTCGACTGCCTCGGCGACGCGGTCCGGAAACTGCGCCAGCATGGCGGCGACAATGCCGGTGAGGATGTCGCCACTGCCTCCTTTGGCCAGCGCCGGGTTGCCGGTGGTGTTGACCGCGATTCTTCCGTCCGGGTGTGCGACGAGGGTGCGCCAACCCTTGAGAACAAGGGTCAGCTGGTGCTCAGTGGCAAAGCTGCGCGCCAACTCGACGCGATCTGCCTCGACCTCCTTGACGGTCTTGCCGAGCAGGCGCGCCATCTCGCCGGGATGGGGGGTCAGCACCATCGTGCGGCCGCGGCCCGCAAGCTCCCTCGCCTTCTCCGCGTCAAACGCGTTGAGGCCATCTGCATCGAGAACGATCGGCAGCTCTGTCTCCGCGACCAAGCCGCGCGCAAAGGCAGAAGCCTCGCCGCGGGTCGACAGCCCGGGGCCAACTGCAATGACCTTGATGCCGGCGAGCAACTCCTCCAGGCGGCCAAGATTGGCAAGGCTGGCGCTGCCTTCCGGACTCTCCTCCAGCCCGCGAACCATCAGTTCCGGAGCGATGCCGCCGACTGGTACGACGATGCCGCGCGGTACCGCCGCCGTCACCAGGCCGGCCCCGGCCCGCATGCAGGCAAGTGAAGCCATGCTCGGCGCGCCAGACGTGCCATAACTTCCGCCGACGATCAGCACATGCCCGAACTTGCCCTTGTTCGAGTTGATCGGGCGCGGTCTCTCGGTAAGCGTCCTGGACGCGCCGGTCCAGGTAAGTCCGCTGGCGGTCTCTATGGCGCTCTCGGGCGAGCCGATCTCCGCCACGACCACCGGTCCGAAGACATCCGCGGTCAGGTGGCCGAAGACGTGCGCCAGCTTCGGCGCGGTAAACGTGACGACGGCATCGGCGCGGAAGGCTCCCTCCGCCGTTTCGGCCTGCGAGTCGGCGTCCCAGCCGCTGGGCAGATCGACGGCCACAACCGGAACCCGGACGCGTTGCAGGGCGTCTCGGACGCTGGCGGCTGCCCCGCGCAGAGGCGGTTTGAAGCCGGTGCCGACGACGGCGTCAACCAGCAGGTCCGCCTCGCCTAGCAGTTCGACCAGCGCATCCATGTCAACCGGTTCGGCAAGCTCTTCGACCACATCGTCGGAGGTGGCCTGCCTGAGTTGACGAAGTGCCTCGCCGGCTTCCCCCTTGACTTCCTCCTGCCGACCAGCGAGCAGCACCCGCACACCCACGCCTTCCCCGGCCAGGAGCCGTGCCGCCACGAACCCATCGCCTCCGTTGTTGCCCTTGCCGCAAAGCACTAGGACGTGCGCTGCCTCAGGGTACCGGCGCAGCACGAACGAGGCGACCGCCTCCCCTGCATTTTCCATCAATGTGCCGAGCGATAGGCCAAGCTCGGCTGTCCGTCGGTCGGTTGCGCCCATCTCGGCCGCCGTTAGGATCTTCATACTCACCTCAGGGACAACGAAGCCCACCAGCTCAGATGCAGAACCGGTGGGCTTCTTCGCTTCGACACAGGAGGCGTTCTAGTTCTTCGCTCCAAAGGCCATGTCCAGCAGCGCGCGCTCCTCGAGTTCGTGCGCCTTGGCCGACCCCGTTGCGGGGCTGGCGCTGGCGCGACGCTTGACCGAGACCACGACGCGATCCCGCGCCATGCGGCGAAGGTGCGGCATGACGTAGAAGAGCGCGCCCATGTTGGCCGGCTCCTCCTGCACCCAGACGACCTCCGCGCCAGGGTGCATGTCGAGCGCGGCCTGCATCTCCTGTTCCGGCCACGGATAAAGCTGGTCGAGGAACACGATGCCGACGGTACTGTCCTTGCGCTTTTCGCGTTCAACGCGCAAATTGTGCCCGATTTTGCCCGAGCAGATCAGCAGCCGTCGCGGGTTCTGGACTGAGCGATCCGGAAGGACGTCCAGGAAGCGATCCGCGGCCAGGTCGGCAAGGGTCGAGGACGCATCCGGGTGGCGCAGCATGCTCTTGGGGCTCATCACGATGAGCGGCTTCCGCCAGCTGCGCAGCGCTTGCCGCCGCAGAAGATGGAAGTGCTGCGCGGCGGTGGAGGGCTGGGCGATGACCATGTTGTCCTGCGCTGCGAGCTGCAGGAAGCGCTCCAGGCGGGCACTTGAGTGCTCCGGGCCCTGCCCCTCATAGCCGTGCGGAAGCAGCATGACCAGGCCGCTGAGCAGATGCCACTTGGCTTCGCCCGCCGAGATGAACTGATCGATGATGATCTGAGCGCCGTTGGCGAAGTCGCCGAACTGCGCCTCCCACAGCACCAGGGTCTCCGGATAGTCGCGCGAGTAGCCATACTCGAAGCCCAGAACGGCAGCCTCGCTCAGCAGCGTGTTATAGACCTCGAAGCGGGCCTGGTCGTCCGACATGTGCTCAAGCGGCGTGTACTTGACCTCGGTCTCGATGTCGGTCAGCACCGAGTGGCGCTGGTTGAAGGTGCCACGCTGCGAGTCCTGGCCGGTCAGGCGAACAGGGGTTCCCGCCGTGACGAGCGAGGCAAAGGCCAGCAGTTCGGCCATGCCGTAGTCAAACGGCCGCTTGCCCTCGGCCATCTCCACACGTTGCTCAAACAACTTCTTGACCTTGGGGTGAATGGCAAACCGCTCCGGATATGCGCACAGCCGATCCGTCAGTTGCTTGATTACGGCTGCATCCATGCCGGTCTTGAGCGCCGCGTCTTCCGCGCTCAGAGCGCCGCCGCAGTACTTCGACCAATAACCAGGCAGCTCGATCAGCTTGGAAGTCTTCTCCGCGTGCGTGGCTTCCTTTTGGTCGGCCAGGAACACGTCCTGAATCCGGGTGACTTCGGCGGCAGGATCGACCGCAATACGCTTGGCATAGGTCTTATAGAGTTCCGGCAAATCCTTGATGATCGCGTAGCGTTTGGGCGAGGTGACGGTCGGGTCGTCGACTTCACTGTGCCCGTGACGCCGGTAGCCGATCAGGTCGACAACGACGTCTGAACCAAACTTATGGCGGTACTCGGCCGCGATCGACGCGACGCGAACCACAGCGTCGGGATCTTCCGCGTTGACGTGAAAGATGGGGATGGGCAGGCGTTTGGCGATGTCGGTCTGAAACCGTGAGGAGTTCGACTCCTCCGGCGTGGCCGTGAAGCCGAGCAGGTTATTCACCACCACGTGGATGGTTCCGCCGACGTTATAGCCCTTGAGGGTAGTCATGTTCAGCAGTTCGGCCAGGACGCCCTGACCGGCGAAAGCCGCGTCGCCGTGAATGATGACGGGAAGCACCTGCAGCTGACCGGAGAGACCGAAATCATCGGTGTGCAGGTCGTCGTCGACCCGGGTCTGCTTGGCGCGCGCTCGGCCCAGAGCTACCGGATCGACGGCTTCCAGATGGCTCGGATTCGAGGCCAGGTGCAGGGCGATCGTTTTGCCGTCGGGCGAGACATACTCTCCGGTCGCGCCCTGGTGGTACTTTACGTCGCCGCCGCCCATGGTGCTGCGCGGGTCGACATCCTCGAACTTGGTAAAGATCTCGGACGCATCGCGACCAATGGTATTGACCATCACGTTCAGGCGTCCACGATGACTCATGGCGATCACCGCTTTGGTGACGCCGACACCCGCGCTGACCTCGAGCGTGCGGTCGAGGTACGGGATCAGAACCGTCAGACCCTCGAGCGAAAAGCGCTTCGTGCCGAGGTACCGCGACTGGATCACCTGCTCAAACAGATCAGCCTTGAGCAGCCCGGTGAGAACCTTGCCCTGGTCGACCGCGGGCGCCTCGCGCTCCATCTGGGTCTGCAGCCACTCACGCTTTTCAGCATTGGCCATGTGCATGTATTCGAGTCCGATCGTGCCGCAGTAGAAGCTGCGAGCCTCGGCGGCGGCATCTTCTTCGCCCTCCGGAACCGGCACCGGGAACGGCTCGGGAGGAAGGTACTGGCCGAGCGGATCGAGCGTCGTCTGCAGATAGCCCCAGCGCCGGAAAACGTCGAAGACCTCCTCGCGCCGTTCCCCTGGGACGCCCGGACCCGCGCCGTTGCCGATCGTCTCGAGCCCATTCTGCTCCTGCACGCCTGCCGCCGTCTTCTTTCCCTTCACTGCCATCTCCGCCTCATTCCCACCCGCGCGGTTTTCGGGACACGCAGCGGGCTTATCATCTAACGCCGCGGGACTGCCTCCGCGCCACCTGAGTATGCTAGTCCTAAGTGCTGCCGATCGGCATCCCACTTTGTCGGTAATCGCCCACCTGGAGGCGTTATGGACCAGGGACGGAACGTCCCTGGAACGATTGCTCCTGGGCCGCCATCCAAAACGAGGAGCACACGGTTCACTATGTCCTCAAAAGTACGTGCCTTTGCCGGTCTGTTCCTGCTTCTGCCGCTCGTACGAACCCCCGCGCAGGCGTCTCTGCCGTCGGCGACCGACTCGCAGCCGCTGCCCGACATCGCCTCGCTGATGCAGCAGGTGGAGAGCCATCAACGCCAATTCGAGGTGCTCGCCCAGAACTATACCTACCGCGAAAGGGAGGATCTGCAGGAGTTCGACGGCCACCAGGGATTGAAGAAGATCAAGCAGCGCGAGGCGGACGTGTTCTGGATCGACGGCGTTCCGATCGAGCGAACGGTCACGCTGGACGGCAAGCCACTGACCGCGGACGAGCAGAATAAGGAGTCCGAACGGGTGGACAAAGAGGCGGCGAAGGCCAGGCAGCGGCGTGAGAAGGCGGACGCAGAGGGCAAGGAGACCGATCCCCGCGGCCACGATCTGGTCACCGCATCCCGCATCCTGGAGCTTGGAACGTTCTCCAATCCCCGCCGGGAACAGGTGAACGGGAGGGACACGATCGTCGTCGACTATACCGGCAATCCCAAGGCCAAGACCCACAACGCGGCTGAAAGCGTCTTTCACGAGCTGGCCGGCACCGTATGGGTCGACGAACAGGATAAGGTCGTTCAGCATGCGGAGGGACACTTCGCGAACGACTTCAAGATCGCCGGAGGGCTGGTAGCAAGCGTCAAGAAAGGCACCTCCTTTGAAGGCACGTTCACCAAAATCAACAACGAAGTCTGGCTCCCGCAAGGCTTTCACGCTCGCGGACAGATGCGCTATCTCCTGTTCTTCTCGCTGAACGGCGAGGGCCGCGTGCAGATCAGCAACTATCGCAAGTTCCGCGCAACCTCAACGCTGCTGCCGAACTACACCAAAGTTGATCCGGATGCGCCGCAGCCGCAGGAAGCCGCTCCGCCTCCTCCCCCGAAGAACTGACCGCCGCGCTTCAGAGGTATGCCGGCACGCGTCTGCCGTTTTTTGAGCGGCACGAAACAGACCGCGAAATTTTGTTTCCGGGCACAACGCCTGTGACTCACCAAGCTTCACACCGTTTGGAGGGATTCTCTGATGGCAGTACTAATCTTGATCGTGATGGCCTCGCTGCTAGTGGGAGCCGTGCTCTTTGGTGTCTTGCGGAACAGCAAGAAAGGCAAGCCGGGGGCTGGAAGGGACTCCGCAGGAAGTGCGCGCAAGAGCAGCTAGCGCGACTCGCCGGATCGCGGGCAAACGTACAATTTCCGGATGGGCAGGATTCGCGTACTCTCCGACCAGGTAGCCAACCAGATTGCCGCGGGCGAGGTGGTGGAGCGGCCGGCATCGGTCGTTAAAGAGCTGCTCGAAAATGCGCTTGACGCCGGCTCAACCCGCATCCGCATTGAAATCGAGGGCGGTGGCCGCAAGCTGATGCGGCTTGTAGATAACGGCTGCGGTATGGTGCGCGACGATGCGCTGCTGGCTTTTGAGCGGCATGCGACCTCGAAGCTACGTAGCTCAGATGATCTGCTATCGATTGCCACACTCGGCTTTCGCGGCGAGGCGCTGCCCTCGATCGCAAGTGTCGCGCGGGTGGAACTGGAGACGCGTTCGGCAGAGGACGCCACCGGCACGGTCGTCGAGATGGCCGGCGGGAAAATGCTGCGGGTCGAAGAGGCCGGACTTCCCGAAGGAACGACGATTGCCGTGCGTGACCTGTTCTTCAACACACCCGCACGGCGCAAATTCCTGAAATCGGAGTCGACCGAGTTGAGCCATATCGCGGCCCTGGTGACGCACTATGCGCTGGCGCACCCGACGCGCCACTTTGAGCTGCACACGGCCACGCAGGCCTTGCTGGTGGCTCCCGCGGTAGCCAACGCCGGCGAGCGGCTGTTTCAGATCTTCGGCGCGGAAACGGCAGGGCTGATGATCCCGACCGCGGCCGAGATGGACTTCACGCGCGCCGGGCTGCCGGAACCTCCGCCGTGGCGGCGGGAGGAGGATTACGAGACGCCCGAACCAGGATTTCTCCGGGTCAGTGGCTTTGTCTCCAAGCCCGAGCTGCAGCGGCTCAACCGGAACTCGATCTATGTGTTTGTCAACCATCGCCTTGTGCGCGACAAGCTGGTGTTGCATGCGCTGGCGGAAGGCTATCGCAACGTGATCCCGCCCACCAGCTTTCCGGTGGTGTTGCTGTTTCTCGAGATGCCGCCCGGCGAGGTCGACGTCAACGTGCATCCGGCCAAGACCGAGGTGCGCTTTCGCCAGCCCACCTTTGTGCATGATTTCCTGCGCGACACGGTCCGAACGGCCTTGATGAAGACGCGGCCGGCGGCGAGTTTTGCCTCGGCGCTGACGGGCGCGCCGTATGCCAGTGCGAGCGCGAGTCTGCTGCTGGATGTCAGTCCGCTGCCGGGTGGGCCTTCGCAGCCGTTTTTCGATCCAAAGATGCCCGAGTCGGCGCTGCCTCCCGAGTCGGAGCCGTTTGCAGGCAGCGATGACAGTGCCCCGTTCGGGCTGAAGCCGGTAGCGGTTGCGCCCTCGCCTGGGCGGCTGGCCTTTGGAGAGAGCTCGCTTGCAGTCGGCTATGACTTGCCGGTCGAGCGAACGCGGGATGGCGGGCGTGTGGTCGAGGAGCCGTCGCTCCACTCGCTGGCCACGCTGAAGCCGCTCGGCCAGCTACGTGACTCGTTCATCCTGGCGGTCAATGACGAGGGGTTGTGGATCGTCGACCAGCATGTGGCGCATGAGCGCGTGCTGTTTGAGCGGATCCTGCGCGAGCGCGATACCGAGCAGGTCCAGCGGCAGCGCCTGCTGATGCCTTTGCTGATCGACCTGCTGCCGGCACAGATGGTGGCCTTTGCAAAGATCGCCGAGGAGCTCGAACGCAATGGCTTCGAGGCCGAGCCGTTTGGGCCGCGCACGCTGGCGGTGAAGGCGGCACCGGTGGGGCTTGAAGGCAAGGAACTTGAGGGCATGCTTGAGGAGGTGCTCGGCATGGACGACCGTCTGCAGCAGACCGAGAACGCGGAGGCGCGGAGGCGCAGAATCGCCGCCAGCATGGCCTGCCACGCCGCGGTCAAGATCAACATGCCGCTAGAACGCGAGAAAATCGAGTGGCTGCTGACGGAGCTGGGCAAGACCGAGCATCCGACCAGCTGTCCACACGGGCGGCCGATCGCACTCAGGTATTCTCATAAAGAGATTGAACGAGCGTTTCAGCGCATCTGAAGGGCAGACTCGCTTTCCGCAGCACAGGCGTGCGGAAGGCCGATCGGCTCTCTCGACACTTTGACATCAGAAACTCTCCCCTTCAGGCGAAGGGAGCTCATCGGTGCCGTTCCATTCGGCACCCGGGCAGGAAGGTTACCGCACATGACAGACGATCAAGAACCCGAGACGAGCTCACCCCAGGGAAGTGCTGCGCGAGCGACGCCGCGACCGGCCGCAATCCCCGCGCCTCCTTCGCTCGAGCAGT
>CAXTQE010000106.1:0-10192 GCA_964246225.1 uncultured Acidobacteriaceae bacterium
GGCCAGCGCTGCAAAGCGGTCTTTCTCTGCGCTGGCGCGATCGAGACGCCGCGTCTGCTCTTGAACACCGGGATTGCCAACTCTTCCGGCCAGGTTGGCCGTAACTTCATGGCCCACGTCGCGACCCAGGTCTGGGGAACCTTCCCCGAGGAGATGCGCATGAACAAGGGTTTTCCCGCCTCGCTCATCTCTGAAGACACTCTTCGCCCGAAGGATGCAGATTTCGCCGCAGGCTATCTTACCCAGTCCCTCGGCGTCGTTCCCGTCACCTTTGCCCGGCAGGTCGCGCGCGGCCGAGGTCTTTGGGGTCAGGAGTTAGTCGATTACCTCGATCGTTACAACCACCTGGCCGGCGTCGGTGCCAACGGCGACTGCCTGCCCTACTCGGGCAACTTCCTTGAGCTCTCGGACGAGAAAGATACCCTCGGCATCCCTAAACCACGCATCCAGTTTTCCTACGGTGAAAACGAGCAGCGCATGAGCGCGCACGCTGCCAACCTGATGACTGCTGCCTGGCGAGCCGCCGGTGCCTCCGACATCTGGACCTTCGAGCGGTCCGCGCACACTATCGGAACCTGTCGCATGGGAACAAATCCGGCCGACAGCGTCGTCGACCCCTGGGGTCGCAGTCATGATCTGCCGAACCTATGGATCAGCGATAATTCCACTTTTCCCGCTGCACTCGCCGCCAACCCTGCTCTCACGATCATGGCACTCGCCCTCCGCTCCGCAGACAAATTTCTCGAAGTCAGCCGCTAATACAGTCACATAGCCAAGATCTCCGTCGTGCGTCTCACTCAGGGAAAGAGCGAGTCTTACAAAGCAACAGCCTTTCACTCCCTCCGGTATCCTGACCGGAAGCATGCCTTTTTCCGCAACTTCCTGGCGAAGAGCGACTGTCTCCACCCTTGCCGCCACGGTCTTCGCCGCGCTAGCCCTGCTGCCAGCTCTTGGTCACCGCAGACTCGCCGAGTGGGACGAAGCCATTTACGCCGGTGTCTCGCGCGAGATGCTCCAGACTGGCTGGCTCGTTCCACATTGGAATCACCAGATCTGGCTCGAGAAGCCACCACTCATGCTTTGGATCACGGCGGCCTTCTTCCGCCTTTTTGATATCAACGAGTTCTGGGCGCGCGCCGGCTCTGCCCTTTCCGGCGTTGCAATCGTCGCCCTTTTACACGGCTGGCTTGGCCGCCGCAAAGGCCTGCTCACTGCCTGGCTCGCAACACTCCTGCTGCTCGGCACCTTTGGCTTTCTCCACGTTTGCCATGTCGGAGAGATGGACGTTCTCCTTTCGCTTGGCTGTTGCGTTTCGCTTGTTGGCCTGGTTCAGATTGCTGAATGCAGGCGCTGCGGCTGGCTTCTATTTTGGACCGGTTTTGGCCTCGCTCTGATGACGAAGGGCGCCGCCAGTGCCGTACTTCCCGTAACCGCCTGCGCACTCGCATTTCTGCAACGCTGGCGCCTCAACCAGTTCGGCCGGCCGTTCCTGTTCGGGCTTCTTCTCTTCCTACTTCTCACCCTCCCTTGGCATCTCGCCATGCTGCATCTTGACCGGACAGAGTTCCTCCATCAGTACCTCGGCCTCAGCGTTCTGACCCGCTCCACGCAGCAGATTGAAGGCCACGTCACCCCCGCCTGGTTCTACCTCAAGGTCCTGCTCGTCTCTGCGCCTCCTTTTGTCCTGCTTTATCCGTTCGCTCTGATCTATGCACTCCGCCGCCGTGACCTCCAGCCATGGGCCGTTTTTGCTTTGGTCGTGCTCCTCCTGTTCACCGTCGCCCAGACCCGGCTTCCGCACTACATTGCCCCGGCTTACCCGGCTCTCAGCATCGTCGCCGCCGTCTACCTTGCCGGTCTGCTCCGCACCCTCGCCTTCCGACTGCCCGCTCCTAGCGCCCGCGCGCTCACCGCAACTGCAGCCATCTCCCTCAGCGGAGCCATGATCTGGGCCACTAACCCTGCCCGGAAAGCGCTTCACAGCGCTCAGCTCCTGCCCGGCCCAACTCTCCTCGACAACAAGGAATCACTACCGCTCCTTCATTCCATACTTCACAACCCAACTCCTGGCCCACTGCTCCTTTTGCGCAACGGCCGCCTAATCTCCATTGCCAACGACGTCTTCTACTCCGGCCGCACGGTCCAACAAGTCCAGCTCCAACCTCTCGCCCTAAACCTCCCAACCGATCGCTACGTCTTTCAGGCGATGCCGCTCGAGCAGGCCGTCGAAACTCAACCCCGCCTTCTCCTCCTCGACCGCATACTCCTGTCCCAGCTTCCACCCGATCTCGCATTCACCCCTCTCGAAACCTCTCCCACCCAGATCATCGGCAAAATCTCCCGAATGCATCAGCCCTGTCTACAATTGGGACAGTGCTCGCCGAGGTAAAACGCTTTTTCCGCGCCCCCGGGCAAGATCCCACACTCCGTCTTTTCCTTGTCGCGTTTCTCGCCCGCCTGCTTTATCTCACCCTCGCCCACACCTACCGTCTCCGTCCCGGCGAGGACCATTTCCAGTTCGGCTGGGAGATGGGTCGCATCGCCCGCGCACTCGTCACCGGCTACGGCTACGCCGACCCCTTCCGAGGCCACACCGGCCCCACCGCCTGGGTTCCGCCGCTTTACCCCCTGCTTATGGCCGCCGTCTTCAAGTGCTTTGGCGTCTACAGCCTTCGCTCCGCCTGGGTGCTGCTTGCGCTCAACAGTCTCTTCTCCGCCGCGACCGCGCCGCTGGTCTTCGAGCTTGGGCTTCACCTTTTCGGCATTGCCCAACAAGGCCGCGAAATCGCGCTCTGGTCCGGATGGCTGTGGGCGCTTTATCCAGCCGCTCTGCAGTATGCCGTCCGCTGGCCGTGGGAGATGTCGCTGACCACTGCGCTCTTCACCTTCTCCCTTGTGCTTGCCTTCCGGCTTCGAGCCGGCCCCCGCAGCCTCCACCGCTGGGCCCTCTTCGGCACAGCCTGGGGTCTCATCGCCCTTTCGAACTCCACCCTTCTCCTCTTTCTTCCCGTTTGCGGCCTCTGGATCCTCCTTGGCCAGCGCACACCCAAAGCCTTCCTGGGCGCGGGCCTTGGAGCTCTCCTCTTCCTTGCCGCGGTCGCTCCCTGGACACTACGCAATCATCGCGTCTTCCACACCTTTATCCCTCTCCGTGGAAATCTTGGCGCCGAGATGGCCATGGGCAACGGCCCCGGAGCGAACGGTTTGCTGATGGAGTACAACCATCCCTTCCAGGCCGCCGAGCAGTTCCGTCAGTACGCCTCGCTCGGCGAAGTTGCGTACGTGCACACGCGTGGCCAGCTTGCTGCCGCCACTATCGGTGACCATCCCACCCTCTTCCTGCGCAACACCCTGAAGCGGGTCTATTTCTTTTGGGCCAGCGTCCCGCACCCTACCGACAAGGTCTGGTACACCGACTTCTTCCGCGTCCTGGATTTTTCCTTCCTCTCACTCGCCGGGCTGCTGGGACTTGCGCTTGCCTTGCGTCGTCATGTCCCGGGAGCCGGGCTGCTCGCCTGCGCCTTCCTGCTGCTGCCCCTGCCCTATTACTTCGTTACCGTGCATGCCCGCTTTCGCCATCCGCTTGAGCCGCTCATCACCTTGTTCGCTGTTTTTCTCTTCCGATCCGCCCAGCCGAAGCGCGTCGGAGGCTTGATGTTATGACACTCACCGGCGCGCTTTTCTCCCTTGCCACCTTCTCGACCTTCTTCTGCACCGCCATTAACGCCTACACCTTGCGACTTGCTTACCCCCTCTGGCGCGTCGTCCCGCCCGAAGCCTTTACCGCCCTGCATCGCGAGTACCTCCGCCGCCTCACCCCAGTCATCACCCTCCCGCACATCGTCATGTTCTTCTCGAGCGCTCTGCTGCTGCGCTGGCGCCCCATCTCCTTCGGTCTACGGGACGCGGTACTCCTCTTCGTTCTGGACGCCGGTGTGGTCGTGGTGAGCGCCTTCGCCGCAGGCCCGATTCACTCGCGCTTTGGCCGCACCGGCCACCTAGACAGCCCCGGCCTGGTTCTCCTGATCCGCATCAGCGCTCTTCGCACAGCCATGATGCTCGCTGCCAGTTGCCTCCTTTGCCTCCGCATCGCTTCCTTCGTTGCATAGCCGTGTGCTCCCACAAGGCAGCGACTCTGAACTGGCCAGGGTTCCCGGAACCTGCCCAGTACCCTTCCATCTCGCAATGAGCGCCGCTGATACGCTGGCCGAGTGGTAGACCAGTTCCATGGGGAATTCAGAATGACCTGGCAAAGACACTTTCTTTTGCTCGTGGGATCGAGCCTGATTTCGTTTCCCTTCGCGCTCGGGCAAGGTACGCCGGTTCGTCTTGTCTACGATGTGGCGTCAGTGAAGCGATCCGAACCGGGCGCACCGGACGGAGAGGTCGATCCCCTTGCTGGAGGAACAGGCTACAACGCCGTGAGAGTATCCGTGAAGGACATGCTCAGCGTGATGTACCGGATTCCGCATCGCCAAATCATTGGAGGTCCCGAGTGGCTGGGCACTGAGAAGTTCGATGTCCTGGCCAGAACGGACCATTCTTACAGCATTGACGAACTCCACACCATGTTTCAGAACCTGCTCGCGGACCGCTTCAACTTGAAGCTCCACAGACAGACCAAACTCGGCCCTGTCTATATTCTTACGGTGGCATCCTCCGGATTAAAGATGGTTCCCGTCGATTCTGGAATAGACCGCCACAATCCCATTACAAGTGGCCCAAACTACGAGGTAACCGGAAGCAGGGTGCCTATGAATTACTTTTGCTTTTGGCTCGGGCAGAACCTGCAGAACGACCAGCGACCAGTCATCGATAGGACGGGTCTCACGGGGACGTACGACTTTACCCTCGCGTTTCAGCCACAGCTTCCCCAGACGCATCAGCGGATGGAGTCTCTTCGGAAACTCAAAATCTGCCCACTCTCTTCCAGGCTTTGGAGGAACGACTTGGCCTGAAGCTCGTGCCGCAAAAGGGACCTGTAGAAACCTTGGTGATCGATCACGTGGAGAAGCCTTCAGAGAACTAGATTAGCGGAGGATTCCATCGATCCCTGCCTGATAATCTTGTTCTTACGCCGTCTTCGCGATACACTCGTAAAGTTCGGCTGTCCGCCGCACGCATCCGCACCGAAGAACGCGCCGGGAAGCGACTCCGCAGCACAACACTGCAACCGCCACCGCGTATGAGGGAAACATCATGTATGCAGTCATCCGCACAGGCGGAAAGCAATATCGCGTTGCCCCCGGCGACGTGCTGAAAGTTGAGAAACTCGAGCATCAGGACGGTGCCGTAGAGTTCTCCGACATCCTCGCTATCTCCGGCGAGGCCGGAAGTTTCGAACCTTCGCTCGAGGGAGCCAAGGTAACCGGAACTGTTCTCGGCCAGGGCCGTGGAGACAAGATTCTCGTTTTCAAATTTAAGCGCAAAAAGCAATACAAGCGCATGCAGGGACACCGCCAGGCCTTTACCGAAATCAAGATCGGTGAAATCTCCGTCAATGGCAAAACCTTCAACGCCTAAGCGAACGGGCGCATACGGTCCGCGTGACCGACGCTTTCAGGAGTAACAAGTGGCACATAAAAAAGGTCTAGGCTCTTCTAAGAACGGACGCGACTCAAACGCACAACGACTCGGCGTCAAGCGCTTCGGCGGTGAAACCGTCACCGGCGGCTCCATCCTCGTCCGCCAGCGCGGCACTCCGCTCAAGCCCGGCCTGAACGTCGGCCGCAGCAAAGACGACACGCTCTTCGCCAAAGTCTCCGGTATCGTCAAGTTCCAGGACCGGGGCCAGCAAGGGCGTTTTGTCTCCATCGTTGCCAGCCAGCCCGAGGCTGTTTCCGCGTAAGCGTCTCCGTTGTTTCAACTCAGGCCCTGCCCTCGCGGCAGGGCTTTATACTTGCTGGAAGAACGAGACGGAAGGCGCGTATGCAGGCCATCATCCACGAGAACCGCGAAAAGATCGCCGAACTCTGCCGCACCCACCATGTCCGCCGGCTCTCCGTCTTCGGCTCCGCCGTGCGGGACGACTTCGACCCCGAACGCAGCGATGTAGATCTGCTGGTCGAGTTCAATTCAATGACCGAAACGGAGTACGCTCCAAACTTCTTTTCACTCCTCCGCAGCTTCGACACAGTGTTTGGAAGGCAGGTTGATCTTCTGACCGATAATTCGGTCCGCAACCCTCACCTGCGAAAGTCCATCGAGCAGGACAGGGTGGGACTGTATGCAGCGTGATCGAACCGCCTACCTTCAAGACATATTGGAGGCGGGACAGGCCATTCAGGCCTTCACGAAGGATATGACATTTGAGCAATACCAGGCGTCGGACCTGGTCCGAGCAGCCGTAGAGCGCAAGTTCTCAATCATCGGGGAGGCTCTGAACCAAGCCTTGCAGATAGATCCGACCCTCCGAGGCGGGATCGATCGCGCACGTGATATCGTCGACTTCCGCAATCGGGTCATGCACGGCTACTTCTCGGTTGATGATCGCATTCTCTGGTCCGCAACAAGGACCAGCCTTCCTGCTCTCAGGGAGGAAGTCGAAATTCTCTTGAAGGCGCAGTCGGTATGACCTTAGCACGCGATTCCAACTCCGAGCGCCTCGTCTCCGCCATCCCGGTCGAGGACGACTCCGCCTTCGAGCTCAAACTCCGCCCCCACCGTCTTTCCGAGTTCATCGGCCAGTCCAAAGCCAAGCAGCAGCTGGCCATCGCCCTCGAAGCCGCCAAGTCGCGCGGCGAAGCCCTAGACCACGTCCTGCTCTTCGGGCCGCCGGGCCTCGGCAAAACCACGCTTGCCACCATCATTGCCAATGAGATGGGCGTCGCCTTCCAGCAGACCAGCGGCCCCGCGCTGCAGATTCAGGGCGACCTCACCGCCATCCTCTCCAACCTCAAAGACAAGCAGGTGCTCTTTCTGGATGAAGCCCATAGGCTCCAGCCCGTGTTACAAGAGAAGCTTTATACCGCGCTTGAAGACCTCAAACTCGACATCATGATCGGCCAGGGACCCGCCGCGCGCACCTTCATCCTGGACGTCAAGCCCTTCACCTTTGTCGCCGCCACCACACGTCCCAGCCTGCTCAGCTCTCCCATGCGCGCGCGCTTCGGCATTCTTCTGCGGCTTGAGTTTTACACCGACGACGAGCTCCGTTTCATCGTCGAGCGCTCGGCCGACGTCCTCGGCGTACCGATCGACCGCGATGGTGCCGCCGAGCTCGCCATGCGCTCCCGCGGGACACCCCGCATCGCCAACCGTCTCCTCCGCCGCGTCCGAGACTACGCCCAGGTTCGTGGCGATGGACGCATCGATCGCGCTACCGCCCACGCGGCCCTTGAACTCCTCGAAGTAGACTCCCACGGCTTCGACGAGCTCGACCGCCGTCTTCTCCGCACGATTATTGAGAAGTACGACGGCGGCCCGGTCGGCCTCAGCACCCTGGCAGCCGCGCTGGCCGAGGAACAGGAAGCGCTTGAAGAGGTCTACGAACCCTTTCTCATCCAGATTGGCTTTCTCGACCGCACCCCTCGCGGCCGCGTCGCCACCCGGCTCGCCTACCAGCACTTCGGCCTGGACATGCCGGGAAAACTAAGCCTCTTTCCTTAGCTGACTGTTCTGCCCAGCTGGTGATCGCAGCTCCAACCTCCCACTCTAGATCCGCGTCCTAATTGAAACTGAGGATCAAACATGTCTTACCTCGAAATCAAGGATGGAACCGAGCTTTACTTCAACGACTGGGGCACCGGCATGCCTGTGGTTCTCATTCACGGCTGGCCGCTCAGCTCCGCCATGTGGGAGCATCAGGCGATCTTTCTCGCCAACAACGGCTATCGTGTGATCGCCTATGACCGCCGTGGATTCGGCAAATCCTCCCATCCGTATAGCGGCCACAACTACGACCGACTTGCCGACGACCTTGCCGAACTGATGACTGCGCTCGATCTCCAGAACGTCGCGCTCGTCGGCTTCTCGATGGGTGGAGGAGAAGTTGTTCGCTACCTGAGCAGGCACGCAGCCAGTCGCGTCTCGAAAGCCGTTCTCGTCTCATCCGTCGCACCTTTCATGCTGAAGACCGACGATAATCCGGATGGCACACCTGAAAGCACCTTCGACGAGTTCCGGCAGAACATCCTCAAAGACCGCTTCGCGTTCCTGAACGAGTTCGGCCCCAAGTTTTACGGGCGCTCGACCTTGCACCATACGGTGTCTGAGCCGGTATTGAACTGGACATTTGCCCTTGCCGCCATGGCCTCGCCCAAAGCTACGCTCGACGATCTCACCGCCTTTTCCACCACCGATTTCCGTGAGGAGATGCGCTCCATTCGCACTCCTACTCTCATCATCCATGGCACCGGCGATACAACCGTTCCCATCGACGCCGCAGGTCGCGCCGCTGCCAAAATCCTGACCAACTCTACCCTGATCGAGTACGACGGCGAGCCTCATGGCCTGTTCATGACTGCCACCGATCGACTCAACAGCGACCTCCTCGACTTTCTGGGAGGCGATCACAACACTGTCCCGAAGCTGGAACAGATCTGAACCGATATCCCGGATGAGCAATCCTGAACAGCTGGGCCTGCTGCCGACTGAGGAGCGGAACTCCCGGTCGACACATCTTGATGAACTTGCAACGGCTGAGCTCCTCTCCGTGATCAACAACGAGGATGCCACCGTCGCGACCGCCGTGCGCGAGGCAATTGCATCCATCGCTCAGGTGGTCGATGCTGTTGCGGAGCGCTTCCTGCTTGGTGGCCGACTGTTCTATGTCGGCGCTGGTACCAGCGGGCGTCTCGGCGTGCTTGACGCGAGTGAATGTCCGCCGACGTTCTCGGTTGATCCGGGATTGTTCGTCGGACTGATTGCCGGCGGAGATACTGCGCTACGAAGGTCGTCCGAGAAGAGCGAAGACTCCGAAGCACAGGGAGCCGCGGATCTTGAGGCACATGCTTTGACGCCAAACGATACGGTCCTCGGAATCGCCGCCTCAGGACGAACTCCCTATGTTCTGGGAGCGCTCGCCGCTACCAACAAAGTCGGCGGGCTCAGTGTTGCATTGACTTGTGCCGGCGGCGCTCCGGAGCGTTCCCGGATGGCAGAGATGGCCCAGTTGGCCATTGAACTCGCCACCGGGGCGGAGGTTCTGACGGGCTCTACCCGGATGAAGGCCGGGACCGGGACCAAGATGGTGCTCAACATGATCTCGACCGGCGTGATGGTCCGGCAGGGTGCGGTCTTTGGCAACCTGATGGTCAATGTGCAGACCAGCAATGCGAAGCTGGTGGATCGGGCGCGACGCATTATTGCGGCGGCGACGGGCTGCGACGAGGCGCGGGCTGCGCAGCTGCTGACCGAGGCCGGAAGCGTCAAAGGGGCGATCGTGATGCAGCAGCTTGGCCTGACCTATGCCGCGGCTGCCGCACGGCTGAAACGGGCAAACGGCGTGCTGCGCAAGGCGCTGGAACGGTAGTTTCGCTTTTGCCGACGGGGCAAGCGGCGCGGCGGGCTAGACTGCTTTCATGAGCGAGTCCGAACCGCCGTCCGCACGCGACGAGCCCAACCCACAACTCACGCAGCCTGAGACGCTGGAACCGGCAGCCGAACGCGCCTTTGCGGCAGCACTTGCTGGGCAAGCTGCAGGGAAAGGTGCGCGTGCACCCGCCGCTACGTTTATCTTCTTCACGGTCATGCTGGACATGCTTGCGCTAGGCATGATTGCGCCTGTCTTGCCCAGGCTGATCGAATCGTTTTTGCATGGAGACACGTCGGCGGCAGCCAAGATGCTGGGCATCTTCGGCACCACCTTTGCCGGAGTCCAGTTCTTCTGTTCTCCGATCCTGGGCTCGATTTCCGATCGGTTTGGCCGCCGCCCGGTGGTGCTGCTTTCAAACTTCGGCCTAGGAGCGGACTACCTGGTGATGGCCTGGGCTCCGGCGCTGCATTGGCTGCTGGTGGGGCGCATCGTCTCCGGGCTGACGGCTTCGTCGATTCCTACAGCGATGGCTTACATGGCGGATGTGACGCCTTCCGAGCGTCGCGCTGCCGCCTTCGGCATGTTGAATGCGGCGTTTGGCGTTGGATTTGTGCTTGGGCCGGCGCTGGGAGGCGTTCTCGGCTCCGTTAACCCGCGGCTGCCGTTCCTGGTTGCGGCAGGACTATCGCTCTCGAATGGCCTGTATGGCTTGTTCGT
>CAXTQE010000106.1:10292-13353 GCA_964246225.1 uncultured Acidobacteriaceae bacterium
GTGGGCGTGTTTACGATCCTGTACGGCGCCTTCCTGGTTCGCTGGGCGGCGAAGCGGTTTGGCGAGCGGGTGTGCATCTACTGCGGGCTGCTGGGTGGAACGATCGGCTACACCTGCTTCGGACTTTCGAAGACTGGGGTTCTGTTCTGGTTTGCGATTCCCTTTCTGAATCTTATGTCGCTTACCTGGCCTTCGGCCCAGGCGATTATGAGCCGCGGCACCCTGCCGAGTGAGCAGGGCCAGCTGCAGGGGGCTATCAACGGCATTCGGGGCGCGGCCGGAATTGCAGGGCCGGGGCTGTTCACCTACATCTTTGCGCGTGCGGTGGGAGACCATGCGATTGTGCATCTGCCTGGGCTGCCGTTCTTTACGGCGGCGGCGCTGCTGGTGGTTGCGATTCCGATCAGCCTGTGGGCGACGCGGGGGAGGCAGGCGGTGTTGCCGGTCGCTTAGGGTGCCTCCCCAACCCTCCCTCTAAAGTACCCAAAGTCTTCAAGGCAAACAACTTAGGTCCGGACTTCCAAGGTCCAAAGTACCAACGCCTTGAGCAAAGATACATGCCGGGGAAGCTGTCCGCTCGGGTTGAAAGGACCTGCTTGTGGCAAGGAGATCTGCAGATTTCCCTATTTCTAGTATAGCGTGTGGGAAGGGGAGGTATGCCACCGGTAAGCGGTTCATTCTAAACAGGTTGAGGGCTTCAGGCACTTGACAAGAAGAGACGGCTCGGCGTGATCCCCCGAGCAGACGCGATGCAGTTAGGTATCAGGGACGGAACGCGTTCCCTTGGACGGTCAGCGATGCACGGTCCACTATACTGGCGGCTATCAGCATAACCGGTGCACTCTCAGTGGCGGCGCAAAGATGAGTAAGAAGCGGATTCTCTGGATGGCTACCCTCTCTGCCGCCTGTGCGCAGACGACTTCTGCTACCGCACAGACGACTGCCCAGACCGCAGCCTCGAGCGCCTTGGCCAGCGCGACTGCAGCCGAAGCAGCAGCGTCGCAAGCGAATGGTACGGCTGTACTCGCGCTGAACCGAGCCGCTTCGATCTCAGCAGCGGAGTTTGGTTTGGTTTGCGACGCCGTGGAGCACTCCGTGACGATCAACGGAGAGCATAAGTACAGCACCGTTACCGGGACGGACAACACGGCGGCGATCGCTGCCTTTGTCAATGCTCTGGGCGTGGCGAACGGGAGGGCACCGCTCGGCGTGAGCGGAGAAGCGAACGACGCACAGATCCACCAGCTCAGAGGCATTCTTCCGGCGGGCTGCTCTTATGCCTTATCTTCGTGGCCAAACGCGGTCCCGGAGGCCACGCTGCTCGAAGGCAATCAGTCTTCGGGGTACATTACCTCTGCCACCGGACATGGGCCGTATTGGGACGCTTTGATCGGAAAGGGAACAAGCAACAACACCGCGCGCGGTTTCCGTCTGGTGTATGCAGGGCCTGTGGGTCAGAGCATGGGCGATGGCATTACCATGCTGGGTGGTGCGTTCAACAAGATCCGCGACAACGACCTTTTTGGCTTTCGCGGGGGAGTCGCCATAGGCGGAGGGGAGTACTTCGACGTGCAGGGCAACAACTTCGCCCATAACAGCTTCGGCATTATGGCGCTGTCCGCGACCTTCGCCAATGACGGGGTTACCGCCTCGGTGTTCTCTGCGAATGGAACACCTTCCATCAACAACAATTTTTTGAACAATACGTATCGGCTGAACAAGGTGAACCTGTGGTGCAACGGCTGCACAACCAGCACGTTCGGGGCGGGGAGTGCGAGCTTTGGTTCTGTCACCGGTATCCTGCTTGGCGCCGGCGACTTCTTGTATATAGATACGCTCGCCGTCTCCGGAGGTTCGACTGCGGTCTGCACTCCATCCGCTACGATTCCTCTCAGGTTCTTGGATCCTGGCGGCGTGCTGCTCCCTGAAGGAGTTCTCACGACCGACGCCAGGGGTCATATATTGCAGGCCTATTCCACCAATGGCGGCAGAGTGAGCAGAGGTGTTATGGCTGCTGTTCCCACTTCGGCGACTTTGGGGTGCTCGACGCCGCCGTCCATTACTCCCCATGTGTCTACTCTGGCGAGCTATCTCCCGTTTGGCGGCACGTCCTCAGCGAATAGCAGCCAGAACATTATTTCCTTCCAGAATATCGAGAACGAAGGCATCGATGCGACGGGCGCTTTGTTGCGGCCTTCGAGCGGCTACCAAATTATCGCGGACCCTTCTGCCAACGATTTGTATCTCGTGCGACCGATCAATGGACTGGGCACGGGCGATGCGAGGGGGTTTGCTCACTTCATGTTGAACATGGCGACCAATACGAAGGTGATCGACCCACTGGTAAGCGTTCCTGCGGACCCTTCGACCGGTGCCAGCTGTCCGTTTGTTTCGACGCAGAAGATGAAGATTATCGGGGATGGGTACGATCAGGACAACTCCGGTTCTATCTGCAACTCATCCTATGTCGCCGACTACTCGACTCCGCATGGAATCAGCGGTTGGGACAACGGGCTCCTGCAGGCGCACGGCTTCAGCGGGTACGGCTTCGGGCAACCCACGGATGGACTGATGAAGGGCCAGGTGAAGGGAGAGAGTTCGGCAAGGTCCTCGGTCCTTGTCAATGGCGATCTGCTCGCCGGGCCTGGTACCTCCGGCTTCGACGTTCATCTTGGACGCCTGGGCTATACCCCGATCGGGGAGGTGTATGGCCTGATCCAGGGCATTTCGCTTTGTACGCCTACTCTCGCTTCCAGCCTGGGCTACGGCGCGGGACCGCTCCCACAGGGAACCCAGTATGCCCCGGCTTTCTTTACCTGCTTCAAGTCCACCAACGCGACGGCGGCAAATCCCAACCCCGGCTCCCTGGGGATTCCGGGCGGCCCGAACGGTTATTTGTGCACCGTCGGATACAACTGGAATGGCGGAGGATCAAACCTGGCCACCTGGACCTATGACGCCACGGCCTCGTGCGACGGCGCTCAGGGCGAGGGTCACTTCCTCTACCAGAGCTTCGGCAGGACGATCGGCAACGAGCAGTACAGCCTTAGTTCGATCACCG
>CAXTQE010000107.1:0-13298 GCA_964246225.1 uncultured Acidobacteriaceae bacterium
GTAAAGAAGCGCCGCGACGAAGACGGTGGAGAGCGCGGTGGAGGCGATGGAAAGGGCGAGGACCGGGACTTTTTCCTGGGCGAGCTGGGGGAGGTCAAGCTGGAGCGCGCCGGCGAAGAGCAGGAAGGCGAGCATGCCGTGGAGGACGATTTTATTGAAGTCGAGCGAGGCGACGAGGCGCTCGGAGTCGTAGTGGAGGCCGGGAACCACGTGGCCGGCGGCGACGAGCAGCACGGCTGCGGCGAGCGACAGGATGATGGTGCCGATGGTGCTGGGCAGGCGCAGGACGCGGTAGCTGAGGAAGCTGAAGATGGCCCCGGCCGTGACGATGAGGCTCAGCAGCGCGAAGGTAGAGGGCATGATGTCTATGAGATGACGGCGGGGAGGGGTTGAACTCCGGGCAGAGTGCGATTCGTGAGACTCGCGTAGAGGGCGAGGTATTCGTGGAGCATGCGGGTGGCGGAGAAGCGCTCACGGGCGGAGGTGCGGCAGGCTTTGGGGGCGAGGGGGGAGGCGCGGAGGATGGCGGCGGCCATGGTGGGGACATCGTGAACGAGCAAGCCGGTGCGGCCGTCTTCGAGGATCTCGGGGATGGCTCCAGAGGGGAAGGCGACGACGGGGGTGCCGGCGGCGAGGGCTTCGATGGCGACCAGCGAGCTGGTCTCGGGTGCTAGGGTGGGCAGGAGCAGGCAGCGGGCGGAGGCGAGCAGGCGCTGCTTGGCGGGGCCGCCGACGGGGCCGAGCCAGCGGGCGGCTGGTCCTGAGCCGCGGGCGGCTAGATCTGAGGCGCGGGCGTGGGGGCCGAGGCGCGGGCGGATCTGTTCTTCGAAGTAGCGTAGATGGTCGGGGTAGGGGAAGACCTGGCCGGCGAGCAGGACCGGAACGCGGGCGAGGCGTGCGGCGTCGAGTGCGACGTGGAGATTCTTCTCCGGGCAGATGCGGGAGAGCAACAGGGCGAAGCTTCGCTTGCGGGTGTCGCCGGCAGGGGGCATCGGGACGCCGTTGCGGATTACGGGCAGACGGTCGCGGAGGGCTTCCGGGCAGCTCTGGCGTTGGAACTGGGAGACGCACTGCAGGTGGATGTGCGGAGGCAGAGACCAGATCGACTCCGGGTACCAGGAGGGCGGCAGGTGCAGCGTGACGAGGACGGGGATGTGCGCGGGAAGGCGATAACGGTGGAAGTCGATTCCGTGCATGTGGACCAGGTGGACGGGGAAACGGTGGAGGGCGCGGTCGATGTTGGCCTGGTGAGCGGCTTCAGTTTCGGCGCGGGCTGCGTCCGTGAATACTCCTTCGGGGTTCGGAGTGGCGAGCAGTGTGCCTGCCACCTGGGAGCCGGCCTGCGCTACGACGACCGAGCGCAGACCCGCTGCTACCAGGCCGGCTTCCACCGTGGCGAGGATCTGTTCGGCTCCTCCGACCGATGCGGGTCCGACGCCGGCGAAGGGGTACGCGATGCTTAGAACCGTGAGCGGGTCTTGACCGCGTTGAAGTGGAGCGCGTTGAAGTGGGCCGCTTTGCGCTGGACGGTCGTGCATGCTTCGGTTCGATGCGAAGGTAGAATGAGACCGCTCACGGAGGAGTGCCTGGATGCTATCCCGACGATTGGGCGCGCTCGCGCTGATGATGACGACCTTGCTGCGCGTGTCCGGCCAACAGGCTCCTGCGCTTGCTCCGCTGGCTGCGTTCCCGTTGCGCCTGGATGGGCCTGTGCTGCGGCAACCGGTGGAGACGGGCGAGCCGTTTACCGTGGCCGGACCGGGCGGAGTGCTGGTGGGCCAGCAACAGGGGGAGTTCGAGGCCTGGATCCTGCCGGTCAAGCTTTTGAGCCACATGACGATCGAGGCGAGGGTCGAGGGCTATCCGGTGCCGATCGACCTGAACGCGATGGCGCGGGAGATCGAGGTACGGCCCGATCGCACGACGATCACGTACTCGCACATCGCGCTCACGCTGCGACAGACGATGTTTGCCGCGGACGCGATGGATGCGGGCACTGGCGCGGTTGTTTTGTTCACGGTGGATGCGCTGCATCCGGTGGAGCTGACGTTCCGCTTCACGGCGGAGCTGCGCAGGATGTGGCCGGCCTTGAGCAGCGGGCAGCCCTCGGCGGAGTGGGTGCCCAGGGGGGCGAGTGGGCTGTATGTGCTGCACAGTGACTTTCCGGATTTTGCGGGGGCGGTCGCGCTTCCGGGGGCGACCTACGGGATTATGGCTCCGTACCAGGAGCGTCCGCAGACGCATCCGCTCGAGTTTCATCTGCGTGTGGACCCGAAGACGGATCGAGGCAAGATGTTTCCTTTGCTGATGGCTGTGGGGTCTACGCGCGAGACGGCCTCGCGGGAGGCGCTGACGGCGAAGCTTGTGGCGCTAGAGGAACGGTTGCCGGCCTTGTACGCGGAGCATAGCCGACGCCTTGCCGCACAGGAGCAGAGCCGGACGCGGATCGTTACTCCGGATGCGGGGCTGAATGCTGCGTTTGGCTGGGCGGAGACATCGATCGGCCAGCTGCGCGCGCGTACCGCGGAGGGCGAGGTTGGTCTGGTTGCGGGGTACTATGCTTCGGGGGATTCGGCGCGTCCGGGGTTTGGATGGTTCTTCGGGCGCGATGCGCTGTATACGCTGTTCGCGGTGGATAGCTATGGTGACTTTTCGCTGGCCCGGAGCGAGCTGGAATTTTTATTGAAGCGTCAGCGCGCGGATGGCAAGATCATGCACGAGTACTCGCAGACCGCGGACGAGGTGGACTGGAAGGCGCTGCCGTATGAGTATGCGGCGGCCGATGCTACGCCGCTGTTTCTACTGGCTGTCATGGACTATGTGCGTGCCAGCGGCGATGTTGGGTTTCTGCAGGCGCATCGCGCGGAGGTGCTGCGTACGTGGCAGTTTGAGACGACGCATGATGCAGATGGGGACGGCATCTACGACAATGCGCAAGGTACGGGGTGGGTGGAGAGCTGGCCGCCGGGCATGCCCAGGCAGGAGATCTACCTGGCGCTGCTCGATGCGCAGGCGTGCGAGGCGATGGTGGAGCTTGGCGGGCTGCTGGGAGACAAGGGGCTTGCGGCTGCGGCGAAGGCGCGCGCGGCTACGGTGCATGCGACGATCGAGCGCGAGTACTACCAGGCGGGCACGGGCCTGTATGGATTCAGCTGGAACGACGGGCGGCTGGACAGGACGGCGACGATTTACCCGGCGCTGGCTTGGTGGGGCGAAGGTAAGGGATTGGAGCATCCGCAGGCAAGTCTGCGCGCGTGGGCGTCGCATGGGTTTGCCACGGACTGGGGGCTGCGCGATGTGTCTGCGGACGATCCGCTGTATGACGGCATGAGCTACCACCAGGGCTCGGTTTGGCCTTTGTTTACGGGCTGGGCGGCGATCGCGCAGTATCGCGCCGGAAATGCCCTGGCCGGCTACCAGGCAGCGATGCAGAATGTGGACCTGACTTATGCGCAGGATCCTGGGGCGGTGACGGAGCTGCTTTCGGGCGACTTCTTCGAGCCGTTTGGGCGCAGTACCAGTCATCAGCTATGGTCGTCGGCAATGGTTATCACGCCCGTGCTGCGAGGGCTGTTCGGGATCGAGGTCGATAGCCTGAAGCAGGAGATTCGGGTGGCTCCGCACTTGCCTGCGGATTGGGATTCTGCGGAGGTCGACGGACTGCACGTGGGCGCATCGGTTGTGGACGTTCGTTTTCGGCGCGAAGGACGAAGCCTGGTGGTGTCGCTTTCGGCTGGCAGCGGCTCCCGGGTTCGGCTTGGTGGAGCTTTTGGGGATGGTTCGATTTTGCGTGTGCCTCTGCCCGCGATCGAGGTCAGCCTCGCGCACGGACTACCCTTGCGCGGAGCGAGGACGGCACAGCTGAAGGTCCTGAGTGAGACGACGGACGCGCACACAATGCGGCTGGAACTGGAAGGGATGGCCGGAAGCCTGGCTACGCTGCAGGTGCGGCGCAACGGGGCTGCGACCTCCCGGGCGGAGGGCGCAGAGCTGGAGGGCGGGGAGATGCGGGTGCGATTTGCGGAGGGTTCGGGCTATGTGACGCAGGTGGTTACGCTGCGTTGGTAGCTGAAGGCGCTTGCGTGCCAGCGGGTTCGCCGGCACGCAAGCAGATAGCACCGGCGAGGGGTGGCCTGGCGTTGCTGCGCGTTAGGACGCTCGCTACTGTACGCTTGCCACCCAGCTTGCGAATGGAGGTAAGAGGATGTTTTTGACTGTGCTTGTGGACGTCAGCGAGGCATCATCGGCGGCCAGCGTTTTTATGGTGGTGCCGGTGACGCCTGCGCCGCTCAGGTCGAGCGAGATGGTCTTCGGCTCGGCGGTAAAGTTCATCGCGATGACTACTGCCGAGCCGGTGCCGGTCGAGCGCACGTAGGAGAGCACATCGGGATTGCTCGTATCGAGCATGGTCATAGTGCCTGAGCGCAACGCGGTGTTGCTGCGGCGCAGCGCCATCATCTGCTTGAACCAGGCGAGCTCCGAGGCTTTTTGCTGCGACTCCACTTGTACGTTTAGGGTTTTGTAGTCGGGCGCGATGGGCAGCCAGGTGTTCGGGTCGGTGCTGAAGCCGGCTTGCGGACCGGCGGTCCACTGCATGGGCGTGCGCTCGCCGTCGCGTCCCTTTTCTTTGGGCCAGCCGGTGATGCCGATGGGGTCCTTGACGTCTTCCTTGCGGGTGGGCGTGGTGGTTGTCATTCCGAGCTCTTCGCCGTAGTACATCAGCGCGGTGGCCTTGGTCGTGAAGAGCACGGTGGCCAGCAGCTTGTTGATCTGGTCGTTGTGCGTGCCGTCGCCATAGCGGTCGATGGCGCGCACGTTGTCGTGGTTGTCGAAGACGATGAGCGGCTGCGAGCCGTGGACCTCGGTTTCAACCTCCGTGATGTGCTGGCGGAAGCTGTCCGCGGTCAGCTTGTCGTGATCGCCGTGGAAGCCGACCAGCATGTCCATCGGCAGCTGCAGCTCGTCGTGGGCCTCGCCGCCGTACCATTTGTCGAGCGCCGCGGTGTTGGGCAGATAGGTTTCGCCGATCAGCACGCGGTCTCCCGGGTAGGACTCGACCATGGCCCGCATGCGGCGGATGACGTCATGCACCTTGGGCAGGTTGCTGGTGAAGTCTTCGGCGAGATTTGGGTCGCCCTGGGCGTTGACGCCTCCCAGCTCGCGCTCATTGCGCAGCTGCGGATCTTCAAAGAGGGTCGGGATGGCATCAAGGCGAAAACCGGCTACGCCGCGGTCGAGCCAGAAGCGCATGGCGTCGAACATGGCTTTTTCAACCGCAGGGTTGTCCCAGTTCAGGTCCGGCTGCTGCTTGTAAAACTTGTGATAGTAGAACTGGTGCACGGCCGGGACCCACTCCCACGCCGAGCCGCCAAAGAGCGAGACCCAGTTGTTGGGCGGCACGCGTCCCTCGTGCTCAAAACGTTTCTGGTACGCGGTTACACCCGGCGCATCGGCCGGCGTGCCATCGTTCCAGACGTACCAGTCATGCTTCGGACTGGTGCGCGAGCCGGCCGCATCGAGGAACCACTGGTGCTTATCGGACGTGTGATTGAGCACCATGTCGAGGCATACGCGGAGGTCGCGCTTCTTCGATTCCGCGATGAGCCTGTCCATGTCGGCGAGGGTGCCGTACTGCGGGTCGACCGACTCGTAGTTCGAGATGTCGTAGCCGAAGTCGACCTGCGGCGATGGATACATCGGCGAGATCCACATGGCATCGATGCCGAGGGTTTTGAGGTAATCGAGCCGCGAGGTGATGCCGTTCAGGTCGCCGATGCCGTCACCGTTCGAGTCCTGGAAGGAGCGCGGGTAGATCTCGTAAACGACGGCGTGCTTCCACCACGGATCGGGCGACGCAGGGAAGGCAAACGCGGCTGCCGGGTGTGCTTTGGTGGCGGCCTCCACCACCGGGCGCTGCGCCGACGCGGCAGTAAGGGAGCCGAGGTCCAACGCCAGACCGAGGCCAAACATTGCCAATGCGGAGTGTGAAGCGAACCGGCCCGCACGGTTGCGGGAAAAGCAGGGAGCCATGGAACTTCCTCCAAAGACGATGCCGGGCAACTATAGCATTTGGACGCCGGACCTGCTGAATTGCTAGGACCGTTGTGGCCAACCGGGTGTGCAGGGATGATTTAGGGGGTGCTCGCGGCTTCACTTGCAATCGTGAATGGAAGAAAGAGCGCAAACACGGTTCCGCTGTTGCCGCGGGCCTGGCTGGTGCGCAGCGTCAACCGACCCTGATGCCGGTCGATGATCTCCTTGCTGATCCACAGGCCAAGGCCGGTGCCGCCAATGCCCTTGGTGGTGAAGAACGCTTCAAAGATCCTGGCCATGGCCTCGGCGCTGATCCCGGGTCCGGTGTCCGCGACGGTGACCACCAGTCCCTCCCTCCCGCTTCTCCAGTCGTGGCCCACGCGGCTTCGCAGCAGCAGACGTCCGCCCTGCGGATGCATTGCATCGATTGCATTGCCGATCAGGTTGCTCATGACCTGCCGGATCTCTCCATCCATGCAGAGCACGGGCCGATGGGCGCGCTTGCGCTTTTCCACCTTGATCCTGGAGTTGACGAGGCGGCTCTGATAGATGGTCAAAACGTTTCCGATCAGGTCGTCGCATGTCATTTCTACCGGTCTGGTCGCCTGCTTGTGAAAACGCAGCGTCTGGGTGGTGATGGCGGAGGCCCGGCGCAGCTCCGCCTCGGCGGTGATCAGGTAGAGACGCACATCGTCCGGAAGCGCGTCGCTGGTACGCGCCAGGTAGAGCAGGTTGGTCACCGACTCGAGCGGATTGTTGATCTCGTGCGCGATGCTCGACGCGAGCCTACCCACCGCCGCCAGCTTTTCGGTGCGGATCAGTGTTTCCTCCGCCGACTTGCGCTCATGAATGTCGATGTTGATGCCGACCATGCGCTGCGGCGTGCCGTCCGCGCCGTAGACGAAACGCGCCTGGCCCCGCAGCCAACGCGGCGAGCCGTCGGGAAGGATCGCGCGGAACTCGTACCCATAGTGCTCCTGCCGGCGGGTAAACACCTGCGCGATTTCGGCCGCAATGCGCTCTTCATCTTCGGGCACGATCCGTCTTTGCCACGCGGCTATGGTTCCTTCAAAGGTGCCAGCCTTGACTCCGTACAGCAGCTCCAGCTCCGGGCTCCACTGCAGGACGTCCTCGCGCATGTCCCAGTCGAAGGTTCCGGCGCGCCCGGCGTCGAGCGCCATGTGCAGAGCTTCACGGCTGCGCTCGAGGTCCGCTTCAATCAGCTTGCGGTCGGTGATGTCTTCGACCACCGCGAACATGCGTTTGGCCGCGTGCTCGCGGGCCACCACGCGGCCCTTGGAGCGTACCCAGCGCACGCCGTCCGGCCGCTGGATGCGGTACTCGAGGTTGTACGGGTGCTCCCCGGCGAGTGCTCCGACGGCATGCGCGCGCACGCGGTCGTTATCTTCCGGATGCAGCCGGCCAAGCCATTCATGCATTTCGCCGCCGCGCTCCGGAGAGCCGAAGATGCGGTGCATGGCCTGGTCGGCGACTACCACGCGATCGGCAAAGTCGTAGAACCACATGCCGAGGTCCGCGCCTTCCATCGCCAGCTGCAGCCGTTCCTCGCTCTGCCGTTGCGTCTCCTCGCTTTGCCGCAGAGCCAGCTCTGATTGTCGCCGCTCCGTGACGTCCAGCCCAAAGCAGACGATGCCGGACAAGGTGTCATCGGCTGCCTTCAAGGGCTGTAGTACGAAGTCCAGGAAGCGCTCCGTCGGGGGCTGCCCGGGCTCTCGCGCCACGGCCAGGCGGACACCATCGCGACGCAGGGATGCGCCCGTGAGGAGCACGCGGTCGAGGATAGCGACGAAGCCTTGCTCTTCGGCCTCCGGCACCGCCTCGCGGACCGTTTTGCCGAGCAGATCCCGGTTTCCGAGCAGCTCGAAAAAAGCGGGATTGGCCAGCGAAATCACGTGGTAAGGCGCCGAAAGCAGCGCGAAACAGAGCGGCGCCTGTTCGAGGATCTGCAGCAGGCGGGCGCGCTCGCTGCGGATCGCGGCCTCCCGTTCGCGCAGCCTGGTGGCCGCTCCCATCGCCTCCGTCCGGTCCTGACACACGTTGTATACGCCCGCGATGCGGCCTCGTTCATAGACCGGACTGAGCGAGTAGTTCCAGAAGCAGTCCTGCAGGGTTCCATCCTGATAGATGGGAATGGCGAAGTTTTCCTGGTGGGTCGAGTTGCCTTGAAGGGCTGCGTCAAAGTGCGGACCGAGGACCGGCCACGCCTCCCGGTAGACCTCCGGCACGGGCCTGCCCAGCGAGCCCGGATGTCCGGGGAACTGCCGGTAGGCATCGTTGTACAGCATCGTCAGCTCGCCTCCCCAAAACAGCGCGCAGGGCGATGGCGAACACAGCATCAGGTTTACCAGAGCCAGGGCTGTTTCAGACCACGTCTTCAGAGGACCGAGAGGAGTCGAAGCCCAGGCGTGAGCCCGGATCAGGTCTGCCATCTCACCCGTTGCTGTAATCGAGGAGGTCATGCGCACCAAACAGTGAGAGCGTTTATGCCGGGCCACATACAGTGATTAGAAACTTTCACTGTACTCTACCCAGCTAACATGATGCCGCTTTGCCGTTTGCGCCGAACGCCGTGAACGACTCTCGCCAGACGAGTGAAGGGCTTCGCTGGCAGGAAACAGCGAAGCCCTTCCTTTTTTCAGTTAATTATTGGAGGTTAGACGACCTCAGCTTCGTCTTCATCATCCTCGTCCTCATCGTCGTCATCTTCGAGATCGTCATCCTCGACATCCTCGTCTTCCTCAACGTCGACTTCCTCGTCGTCATCTACGAGATCGTAGGAGGCGAACTCATACGCGTCGTCTTCGAGATCGTCCTCTTCGTCCTCATCCTCTTCGTCCAGGTCGTCTGCCGGAGCGACTGCGAGGTTTTCGCTGCTGGCAAACTCGGTGGGGCTAGAGGACGCACCGGGTGTGAAGTCTGCGGTTGCATCGGGACCAACCTTGCGGAAATCGTCTTCAAACTCGGTGTTGTTCGTCAGTGCCATGGATCATCTCCTGTGTTCGTTCTGTTTTGGATGCGCGTCAGGATTCAAGGTTAGCTGGTGAGAAACGTTCCTCTGCGATTTTGCGCAAAGCGAAGCGAGTCCGAAATGGGGAGGGAAGGATGGTGCGCCCGAGAAGATTCGAACTTCTGACCTACAGCTTCGGAGGCTGCCGCTCTATCCAGCTGAGCTACGGGCGCGCACGTTTATCCTAGCATCACGGCTGGCGGAAGTCAGCCGTGCGCTGGTTGACAAGGATGCGCCGCCAGTCCAGCATCGAAGGCAGTCCACCGCTGTTCTCATTTACGTTTTACGCTCCAAGGAAAGGACGTTCCATGTTTCTTCGCACCCTGTGTTTTGCTGCCTGTACCGCTGTTCTGGCCTCCGTCTCGCTTACTCCCGCCGCGCTGGCGCAGATGGACGGCATGGCGATGCCGCAAGGCAACGGCAAGACCCTGCCCAGCCCGCCTGCAACGGCAACCGTATCGCTGAGTGGCCAGAACCTGACCATCAAGTACAACACGCCGAGCCTGCGCGGACGCCACGTTGGCGGACCGGAAATTGTTCCTTACAACCAGATTTGGCGGACCGGCGCAAACCCGGCCACGACTCTCGTCACGCCGATCCCGCTGCATATCGGGAACGTTCTGGTGCCCGCCGGAACGTACACGATTTATACGCTGCCCTCTGCGTCCAAGTGGATGTTGATCATCAACAAGCAGACTGGCCAGTGGGGCACCGAGTACCACCAGGAGCAGGACCTTGGGCGCGTCGAGATGAAGGCCCATACCTTGTCCAGCCCGCAGGAGGTGATGAGCATCTCCTTCGATGACATCAAGAAGGACTCCGCAGAACTGCACATTCGCTGGGACACTCAGGATGAGTCGGTGAAGGTATCGACGCCGTAAGAACAAATAAGCTGGTCTGCAAGGATAGGAAATACCCGCAAAGGACGCGAAGATTTCAGCGTACTTTGCGGGTATTTTCGTGCTTTTGGGGACGTCCGGTGCTATCACCACTCCTTGGCAGGAGTCCCGGTTTCCAAGCCCGCCTCCGCGGGCCCTCTCCAGCGCAGTACCGGCTTGCGCGCCGCCGCCGTTTCATCCAGCCGCTGCAGCCGCGTTGTATGTGGAGCCGTCTTCACCAGCTCGGGGTTCTCCGCCGCCTCGCGCGCAATCTGCTTCAGCGCGTCTACGAGCAGGTCCAGCTCTTCGCGGCTTTCACTCTCCGTCGGCTCGATCATCATCGCGCCACTGACCACAAGCGGGAAGCTTACGGTGTAGGCGTGGAAGCCGTAGTCGATCAGCCGCTTGCCCATGTCGCCCGTTTTTACGCCGTTTTTCGCCTGCAACTTGTCTGAGAACACGACTTCGTGCAGCGACGGCCGCTGGAACGGAAGCTCAAAGGTATCCTGCAGCTTTGCGCGCAGGTAGTTCGCGTTTAGCACGGCGTCTTCGGTGGTCTGCCGCAGCCCATCCGGACCATTTGCCAGGATGTATGCGAGAGCCCGTACAAACATGCCGAAGTTGCCGTAAAACATGCGCACCCTCCCGACGGACTGAGGGCGATCGAAGTTCAACGCAAGCGATCCATCGTCCTGCGTCACGACGACCGGCTTGGGCAAAAACGGCTCGAGGATCGCCTTGCAGGCTACCGGGCCCGACCCCGGACCTCCGCCTCCGTGCGGCGTGGAGAATGTCTTGTGCAGGTTCAGGTGCATGACGTCCACGCCGAAGTCTCCCGGCCGCGTCTTGCCCACCAGCGCATTCATGTTTGCGCCATCCATATAGAGCAGCGCGCCCTTTGCATGCAGGATGTCCGCGATCTTATGAATGTCGGACTCGAAGACACCGATGGTTGAAGGATTGGTCAGCATCAGGGCCGCGGTATCTTCATCGACCATACGCTCGAGCTCGGCCAAGTCGACCATGCCCTGCGCATTGGATTTGAGGTTTGCGACTTCATACCCAACGACGGCGGCAGTTGCGGGATTGGTCCCGTGCGCCGAATCCGGCACGATGATCTTCCTGCGGGCGTTGCCCCTGGACTCGTGATACGCCCTGACCATCAGGATTCCGGTGAACTCGCCATGCGCTCCCGCGGCCGGCTGCAGCGTGATGGCATCCATGCCGGTGATCTCGATCAGCGCGTCTTCGAGCGTCTTCATGATGCGCAGACAACCCTGCGCCAGCGACTGCGGCTGATACGGATGCGCCTCCGCAATGCCTTCAAGGCGCGACACCGCTTCATTCACGCGCCCGTTGTACTTCATGGTGCAGCTGCCCAATGGATACATGCCCAGGTCGATGGCGTAGTTCCATGTCGAAAGCCGCGTGAAGTGACGAACGATCTCGATCTCGCTCAGCTCCGGCATCACTCCCAGGTCGGTCCGCAGCGCCGGGCCCAGCAGCTTCTTCGCGTCTACCGCCGGCACGTCGAGCTCCGCCAGCCGGTAGGCCTTCTTGCCCGGCGAGCTCTTCTCAAAGATCAACCCTTCGTTCTGGTTTACGTGCGTGGAAACTTTCTTCGGCGTACCGACAAACTTCGTGGTCGCCTCGACTTCCGGAACTGCGGTCATCGTAGCCATCTAGAGCACCTCAAGCCTTCCAAACTTTGTTACTTTGCCAACTCGGACGCCGACTCATCCATCTGCGCCTCCACCCTCACCGCGCCGAGGATCAATCCACTGACCAGCGCAGCCCGGCCTAACATCGCAGGAGTCGATTTCGCCTTCATGACCCAGACCATGCCCGGCAGTAGCAGCGCCGCGATCATGGCGACCATGCCCAACTTCTCGAATTCCGTACCGATTCCCTCTGCCATTAGAACTCCTCTGCCTCTTCCGCCTGCCCGGTTGCGGAGTAACTTCCGCTTACCGGGGCATCGATATCTTCTTCCCGCAAACTCAATCCAAACACCACCGCGTTGGCCAGCTCGATCGTCAACGCATTGCCTTCTTCGAGCGAAGCTTCGGTCACCTCTTCGCCGAGCTGCGCACACAGCGCATTGCGATACTCCGGCTCGCCATAGGCGACTGAAAACTCAGTCAGCAGCAGGTGCGGCCAGGCGTACAGCGTGATCCTGGCGTCTCCGAAGCAAAGCTCCAGGTAGTCCTCCACAAAGCAGACTGATTTGAGTTCCTCACCGATCAGCCCGGTAACATCCATCTGCCGCTTCTCCTTTTGCGCCCTAGGCGTGCTTCTCTTCGCGTCGTTCGCGAACCAGTTGTTGCTTTACCGAGCTACCAGCTCTGCCTGACCCAACTCCGCGAGAACTGCTGCCGCGGCATCCATATCCTTGCGCCTGGTCACCTCGGTCGCGCACCATAAACTCGCGCCCGGCCCGAGCTCCGGGTACCATTCGCTCAGCGCCAGGCCGCCGATGATTTTCTTCTCAAGAAGCTGCTCATTCATGGCCGCCGCACCTTCCGGCAGATCGAGCACAAACTCATGGAAGCGCGGTGCGCCGTCGAACAGTACCTTTGCGTTTGCGGCCAGGACGGACCGCAGATAATCCGCCTTGGCCAGGTTATGCTCTGCCAGCTCCCGCATGCCTTGCTTGCCATAGACGGTGAGAAAGATGGTCGTCATCAGCGCAACCAGCGCCTGGTTGGTGCAGATGTTGCTGGTCGCCTTTTCGCGACGGATGTGCTGCTCGCGGGTCGAGAGCGTCAGGACAAATCCGCGTTTTCCGTTGACGTCCTTGGTCTCGCCAATCAGCCGTCCCGGCATCTGGCGGAGGAACTTTTCCTTGCATGCAATGACGCCGCAGTACGGGCCGCCGAAGCTCAACGCGACGCCAAAACTCTGCGCTTCGAGCGACACAATGTCCGCTTCCCTGGGAGGCTTCACGATGCCGAGCGAGATTGCCTCGGCAATGGACACAATCAGCAGCGCGCCCTTGCTGTGCGCCAACTCCGCCACTGCGGCTACATCTTCGATCGTCCCAAAGAAGTTGGGTGACTGAATGAGCACGCACGCTGTGTCGTCCGTGATTGCAGCCGCAAGCGCAGCCATGTCCACACGCCCATTCGAGGCATAGGCAACCTCGCTGAGCGGGATTTCCTGGTGCGTTGCGTACGTCCGAATGACCTCGCGATACTCGGGATGAACCGTGCGGGCAATCACCGCCGCGTTGCGCCCCGTCACGCGTACCGCCATCATGATCGCCTCGGCCGCGCCCGTAGAACCCTCATACATGCTGGCGTTTGCAATCTCCATGCCCGTCAGCTCGCAGATCATGGTCTGGAACTCAAACATCGCCT
>CAXTQE010000108.1:0-1367 GCA_964246225.1 uncultured Acidobacteriaceae bacterium
CCTCTACACCGGCTCCTCGCAGGATCGCTACCACAATCCCGGCCGCCCGCTCACCGTCGTCAACCAGAGCGGCGAACCCGTCCTGAAGCTCACCCCTGACAACGCCGGCATCTTCTTCGTCTCGCCCGGAGCCTCCCCCACCGGAGACCGTCCCTTCGTTGCCGTCATGCCGGTCGTCGCTGGCGGCGCGGAAAAGATCCTCTTCCGCTCTGCAGACCCTTACTACGATGACCCCGTCGCGCTGCTCTCCGACGACAAAGTCCTCATCCGCCGCGAAAGCCAGACCCTCGCGCCAAACTTCTTCGCGGCCTCCCTGACCAGCGACCAGCCCGGCGGCGAACCCACGCCCGTCACCCACTTCGCCTCGCCCTACGCCGGCATCGCCATGCCCACCAAGCAGCTCCTCAAATACAAGCGGGACGACGGCGTCGACCTCACCGCAACCCTGTGGCTGCCGCACGGCTACAGCAAGAGCCAGGGTCCGCTGCCCACCTTGATGGAAGCCTATCCGGCAGAGTTCAAGACCCGCTCCGCCGCCAGCCAGGTCAGCGGCTCGCCCAACCGCTTCCCGCGCATCGGCTGGGGGTCACCCGTCTACTTCGCGCAGGTCGGCTATGCCGTGCTTGAAAACGCCACCATCCCCATCATTGGCGAAGGCGACGCCCAGCCCAACGACAGCTACGTCGATCAACTGGTCTCCGGTGCCAAGGCCTCGGTCGACTGTGGCGTCTCCATGGGCGTCGTCGATCCCAAACGCGTTGCCGTCATGGGCCACAGCTACGGCGCCTTCATGACCGCCAATCTGCTCGCCCACACCACGCTCTTCCGCGCCGGCATCGCACGCAGCGGCGCCTACAACCGTACGCTCACCCCGTACGGCTTCCAGAACGAGGAGCGCACCTACTGGCAGGACCCCGAAGTCTACTTCAAGATGTCGCCCTTCAGCTACGCCGACAAGATCAAGGTCCCCATCCTGCTCATCCATGGCGAGGCGGACGACAACACCGGCACCTACCCCATCCAGAGCGAACGCTTCTACGCTGCGTTGAAGGGCCAGGGCGCAACCGTGCGGCTCGTCTTCCTGCCCCTCGAAGCCCATCACTACGTCGCCCATGAAAGCCTGCAGCACATGTTGTGGGAGATGAATCGCTGGCTCGACACCTACGTCAAGCCGGAGGCTTCCCCCGGCAAAGCAGCCGAGTAGGCACCGCTCTCACCCCTCGTTCGCCGCGCCGTCGTTTGCAGCGCCGTCGTTTGCCGTGCCGTCGTTTGCAGCGCCCTCGTTTTTAGCGCCGCCGGTTTTAGCGCGCTAGCGACGCCCCGTGCCCCCGGCACCCCGTGCGCGCTAAAACCCCACCCCTGAGCCA
>CAXTQE010000108.1:1377-13264 GCA_964246225.1 uncultured Acidobacteriaceae bacterium
CCCCAGCCAAAGCAGCCGAGTAGGCACCGCTCTTATCCTTCGCTCGCAGCGCCGGCGGTTTCAGCCCCGTCGTTTGTAGCGCCGCCGTTTGTAGCGCGATAGCTCCGCCGCTTCCACCGTCCACCCGTTCCGCGATAAAACCGCACCGCTGAGCCTGCCGTCGCCGCCAGGTAGAAACAGGCAACGGCAGGCAGCGCCACGCCCCACGCAGGCGATCTCCGGTACCGTCGCAGCGTCGGCTGAAAAGCCGCGGCCATCATCCCCCACGCCGCAAGACCAAGCCAGCGAGTCCTCCCCCGCCGGGAGCAAGCCGCCAGCACCGGGCCGGCATACACCACCAGCATCCCCGCCGCCGTCCCCACCAGCTTCCACGGCGAGTTATCCAACTGCACATACGCCGTCCGCGCCACCATCTCCCACACATCCGCCAGCGCCGGGTATCGCCGTGCGCTCACCGCCTCCGTCGCATGGCCAAGCCAGATCGCATGACCGCCGCGCTTCACCTGCTGCGCCAGCGCCACATCATCGATCAGCGCCCCCCGAATCCTGCTGACCCCGTCCGTCCGATCCAGCGCCCTCTGCGCCACCAGCATCGTTCCGCCTGCCGCCGCCGCTGTCTTGCGCCTCCGGTCTCCCACCCAACGGAACGGATACAGCATGCCGAAGAAGAACACGAACGCCGGAATCGTCGCTCGTTCCGCAAAGCTCTCGCATCGCAGGCGCACCATCTCGGACACAAGATCAAGCCCCTCCCTCTCCGCCTTGGCGACCAGCGCCGCAACGTGCCCCGTTCCATGCACAATGTCGGCATCGGTCAGCAGCACGTAGTCCGCCACACGCGCGCTCGCCTGCTCGAGACCCTGCGACACCGCCCACATCTTGCCCGTCCACCCATTCGCAAGCGGCCTTCCCTCCACCACCTGCAGGCGCTCGTCCTCTCTGCTCAGTGCCCGGGCCAGTTCCCCAGTGCCATCCTGGCTGCCGTCATCCACCAGCACGACGTGCAGTTCGCCCTCGAAACGCTGCGCCAACAGCGAACGCAACGCCGCAACAATGTGTTCCTCCTCATCCCGCGCGGGCAGCACCGCAGTGACGCGTACCCGGCGCGTGCGCACAGCTCCCGGCAGTTCCGGCCCCGAACGCCAAAAGCCACCACGCGAGATCAGCAGCCAGGCCCAGGCACTGACCCCAGCCCAGCCTAAGATCGACGTCGCACGCTGCACCCACGACGCTTCGGCCCGTCCTCGTTCTCCCTCCAGAAGCCGGTCTTTCGTCCAATCAAAGCTCACGCACTCCGACTCGTCGCTCACACAACGTCTGATGTGCGAAGCGCCGATCAGATGGCAGGCAAGAGGAACATCCCGGTTGCTCCGACCCCCACGTCGTAGTCGGAAAACTATTTAGGGCGGCACTCCTGAGCGAAGTGCCGCCACCTTTTTTAGACGTCGTCCACGCGCAAAGCCGGCCAACTCGCCCGCCGCGATATCCTCAGACAATGCCTCTGACCATCGCCGCCATTCGCACCGGCCATGACCCGGTTGGCAAGCTTCCCGAAGGCGCCTTTCACACCACGCTCGATCGCCAGCTGGCCTGCCCCAAATGCAGCGCTACCTACAATCTTGTCGTGGATTACTCCGCGTCGGTCAGCCGCTTCTTCGAGCAGGACTCCCATCGCCTGCTTCTGATGCTGCAAAAAGCCATTCATCTCGGCCACGCCAGTGGACATCGCGTCGCTCACTTTGAAACTGCCGGCGTAGTCGTGACCAGTCATCTATCGGAGCGTCCCTCCGCCGTGGACGCTGGGGCACAAGCGTCCGCCAAAGCAGGTGCCCGCGCAGATTCCCGCTCTCCTCGAAGCGGGTCCAATCCCGTACGCTAGAACCACTATGGCCAGGAAAAAACTGCGCGTCGGCGTCCTGTTCGGCGGCCGGTCCGGGGAGCATGAGGTCTCGCTACTATCGGCCGCGTCGATCCTGAAGGCAATCGACCGCAAGAAGTACGACATTGTTCCCATCGGCATCACCCGGCAGGGCTGCTGGCTCGGCGAAGCAGACGCACAGGCCCTGCTCTCCGGCAGCTACCCGGACGCCCCGGCACTCGAGGCCAGCTCCGCTTCTGCACCCGCGCTGGTCGCCCAGTCCGCTTCCCTGCCGCGCTCGCTCGACGTCATCTTCCCCGTGCTGCACGGAACCTTTGGCGAGGACGGTACCATCCAGGGTCTGCTCGAGCTCGCCGACCTCGCCTACGTCGGCTCCGGTGTCCTCGGCTCCGCGGCCGGCATGGACAAGGATGCGATGAAGCGCCTGTTCGCCGCCGCCGGCCTGCCGCAAACCCCGTCCCTGACCCTCTTGCGCTCCGAGTGGCGAGCCGACCCAAAGCGCTGCCGACGCACCCTCGAGAAATCCCTCGTCTACCCGCTCTTCATCAAACCCGCCAATCTCGGCTCCTCCGTCGGCATCTCCAAGGTGCACCGCGCGTCCGGGCTCGCGGCAGCCATGGATCTCGCCGCCGGCTTCGACCGCAAAATCGTCATCGAGCAGGGCGTCGGAGGCCCCGGAGCCAAGCCCCGCGAGCTCGAAGTGGCCATCCTCGGCAACGACGCCCCGGAGGCCTCCGTCGTAGGCGAGATCGTCCCCGCCAAGGAGTTCTACGACTACGAAGCCAAATACCAACTCAGCGGCCCCGACGAGAGCGTCTCCATCCTTCCCGCAAAGCTGACCGCCGCCCAGGCCAGGCAGATTCGCACCATGGCCCTGGCCGCCTTCCGCGCCTGCGACTGCGCCGGCCTGGCCCGGGTCGACTTCCTCATGGAGCCAGCAACCCTCCCCTCCGGCAAAAAGAACCCTGCGCCACGCATCTTCCTCAACGAAATCAACACCATGCCCGGCTTCACGAGCATCTCCATGTACCCCAAGCTCTGGCAGGCCTCCGGGCTTGGCTACAAAGCCCTGATCGATCGCCTGCTGGAGCTGGCACGGGAACGCCACGCCGAAAAGCAAGCCACGGCTTTCACCCGGCCCTGATCCAGCGCCTGAACGGCGCACACGTAGGCCGGCGAAAGTCGAAATGGGAAGGGAAATCAATCGTTTGACCACGATTTCCCTACCACAATTGCCCGTATAGCAAGTAAATTCCTATTAGCGCTCCCCGGATCCGAGCAGTCCTCCCTCGCAAGCGCTACGGTCAAGGAAACGCGTCGTGGACACCAGCTCTCTACCGGACATCTTCGCGCTCACGATCTTCATCGTTTGCTTTCGTCCGTTGGTGCGCCGCGTAGGCCCGCACGTCGATCTCTGGTTTTTCGGCTGGAGCTTTGTGCTCGTGCACCAGCTCGCTCTGCTGGTCGCCCCAACGCACGGACCTGGAGCCCTGATCGCACAGCTCGTAGCCATCTGGTCGTCCGGCCTCTGCGGCATGGCCTTCCTGCTCGGAACCGCCAACGTCCCCAAACGCAGAATTCATACCAGGCTTGCGGTGGAGTTCCTCCTCCCGACCCTGGTCGCGGGGGCCCTGGTCGTCTTCCCCCGGCACGCGCACTGGATCGACTACGGCGCGGCTCTGCTCTTCCTCGCTCCCGCGGCTCACCTTACTCTCCGCAAACGCGCCCGCACCCGGCCCGTAGTTCTGTTCAGTTCCGTCTTCGCCGCCTTTGGCCTCCTTGTGCTGCTCCACGCGTGGCGGCATCCGGAGCTCACCGCCCACGGCGCCATCTCGCTGCTCTTTCTCGGCTCAGGCTACTTCTATCTCAACTCCGCCGAGCGCTACACCCG
Source organism: uncultured Acidobacteriaceae bacterium (assembly GCA_964246225.1). Lineage (GTDB taxonomy): Bacteria > Acidobacteriota > Terriglobia > Terriglobales > Acidobacteriaceae > Edaphobacter. The sequence goes on from CAXTQE010000108.1 coordinate 5,148, forward strand.
CGGCGTCATCGCCGCCGTTACGGGCCTCTTCGGCTGGGGCCTCACCTTTCCCATGGTCGAGCTGCTGCGCAGAATCGCGCCCACGATCCACCTCAACCGCGCCGTCATCGAGCTGCCGCAGTACCTCATCGTCGCCGGCATCGTGCTCACCCTCTTGCAGGAACACGTGCAGCGCACCGAGCGCATGGCCATGCACGATCCCCTCACCGACCTGCCCAACCGCCGCCTCTTCGAGGAACGCCTCATCGCCACCCTCGACGAGGCACGCGAAAACTGCACCACCATCGCCTGCCTGGTCATCGACGTCGACAACTTCAAAGGCATCAACGACACCCTCGGCCACTCCGCCGGAGACCAGCTCCTGCGCGCCCTGGCCGTCCGGCTCTCCTGGCACATGAGCCCCCGCGACATGCTCGCACGCACCGGAGGCGACGAGTTCACCGCGCTCCTCGCCGGAGTCAACGACGAGCATCATCTGCGCTTCATCGCCAGCGCCATGATGTCCGCCGGCAGCGTCCCCATCGCCATTGAGGGCCACTCCGTCGACGTCCGCATCAGCATCGGCATCGCCCTCTCGCCCGACCACGCCGACGACATCGACAGCCTCCGGCGAGCCGCGGACGAAGCCATGTACTCCGCCAAACGCCGCGGAGGAGCCATGCTCGCCTTCGCAGGCGAAGACTAGGGCGTATCGACACAATCACTTCCGCTTCTGCAAGGTTGGCCATGGATGGGCCGTCCTGCGGAGACTACCGGCCATTTGTGAATGGAATTTGTAGGTCATCCGCTCTGGCCTGCGCTAGGCTTAGCTCTGACCAACTTTTTCGGCGCGCCGGATACCCTGAACACAAGACGTGTGGTGCAAAATGTTGCAGTTCGTTTCGCGAAAGATCTTCCTATCCGCTTACCCAAATGAAGAGGCCAACAAGGTCGCGGCAAACCTTCGGCGCGTGCACCAGCTTTCAGATCAGCGGCACGACCTCGTGGACGCACCCGAACAAGCCGACCTGCTCCTGATTGGCGGCATTGGCAACGAGATGGATCAGCGGGCTTACCTGCAGCAATCGGCTTGCAATCCCCTGATCGACCACTTTCCAGAAAAGGCTTTCACCTTTTCTTATCGTGATCATCCGGTGGTCTTTAATCGCGGCGTGTACGAGTCAGGGTTGGCAAACGCGTGGAATCGCGGACGCTGCCTCACAGGTTCCTACGAGCTTTCCGGCCACTGCAATGCTGTCGTTGGAACCGAGACCGGCTGCGAGAAGGATCTGCTTTTCAGCTTTATCGGCCGCATGTCTCATTCGTCGCGCCGCACAATCATGGCCACGAAGTTTCAAAGACCAGATATTGTTCTCGAAGACACGTCGGAGTTCAATTATTGGGAAAGCCCGCTCGACCTTCGTACGCAGAGGGAGCGGCACTTCGCGAAGGTGCTTGCGCGCTCAAAGTTCTGTCTTTGTCCCCGTGGAGTCGGTACGGGAAGCATCCGGCTCTTTGAAGCAATGCGAGCGGGCGTCGCCCCCGTGATCATCTCTGACGATTGGATCCAGCCAGCGGGCATCCCGTGGCAGCAATGTTCTATTCGGGTGCAAGAAGCAGATCTTCACCGACTCGAACAGATCGTTGCTTCTCAAGAGAAAGATCACGTCCTCATGGGAGCGCTGGCAAGACAATATTGGCAGCAGTCGTTTGCAGAAACGAATTACTTCAATTACATCGTTGATCAGTGCGCGAGAATGCAAGCGCGGCAGAAGCTACCCGAGGCCTTCTACTGGTCCATGCGTAAAACCTATATCCATGGCCGTCGCGTTACCGCAAAGGTAAGGTCCATCGCCCGTCGCTAACAGCTTCAGTAAAACGGTTCGTCGTAAGATCAAACTTCTGTGAGAGCCACGCGGCTGCGGGACCACTCACCAATGTCTGGTGAAACATTGCAACTCGCTCGAGCCTTAAGGCAGAGCCTGGACCTACCCCAAAAATAACTCCTCCACCTCCAGCCAGTTCTTCACCCGGCGAAAGCCCGTCGCATGCACATTGTGGTGCGCGTCATACAGAATGCCTTCCCCGCTGAACCGCCTCAGCTGCCGCGGATTGTCGTCGATCAGGTAATCCGCCTGCAGAATGCTCTTATCTCCGCAAAACACAATGTGCGAAGCCGGAATAAACGGAAAGTTCCGCCCCAGCCACTCATACTTCGCGGTAAACGACGTCGGCACCTCCATCGCGGCGGTCGCAATAAACACCTCGTACCGCCCCTGCAGCGCGCGCATCACCCGTTGCGAGTCCTGCATCACCTCCAGCACGGCAAAGAAGTCCTCCGAGCGCAGATACTGCTCGAGCGCCCGATGCCGCTCCTCCCCCACCACATCCCAGATCCACTTGCCGTGTAAATCCGCCAGCGTCACCGCTTCCCCAAATTGCCGGTTGTACCGCAACAGGTGTTCGGCCACCGCATCCGCCATCACCTCATCCATGTCCACGCAGATCCGCTTCAACGTCCCCTCACAATCTGCGCTGCAATGCTCTCCCGCTCCACCGGCTTGCGTCCCGGCGAGTCAGTCTCTGCGTTATACCAAAGCAGCCGTCCGCAGCTCTCGCACGTCATCAACTCCTGGTTGTCGCGGTCGCGCAAATCATTCCAGCGCTGCGGACGTTGCATCATCTGGCACGCCATGCACTTCTGCATCAGCACCTCGGCGATGCCCGTGCCCTTCGCCCGCGCAATCCGGTCATACATCGAAAGCGCGTCTTCCCCAATCGTCGATCGCTGCGCCTTGCGCTTCCCCTCAAGCTCGACCAGCGCCGTCTTGTCTGCTGCAACCGTCGCCCCCGCCCGCGTCCGTTCGCTCTCAAACCTCGCCTGCCCCGCCGCGACCGCCGCATCGGCCACCTTCTTCTGCGCCTCAAAATCCTCACTGCGCTGCATGCTTTCGAGCTCCTCATCCTCCAGCTTCGCAATCGCCGTCCGGGCAAATTCGATCTCCCGCTCGAACGCCTGCACCTGCTGGGTCGAGGTCGCCAGATCCAGCTGCTTGCGGATCTTCACGATCTTGACCTGGTGGTCCTTTACATCCGACTCCTGCCTGCGCCGCAGCGTCTCCTCTTTGCCCAGCAGATCGAGAACCACCGCGCGTTGCCCGACAGTCGCCTGCGCCTTCGCCTCCAGCTGCGCCACCAGCTTCGGCAGCGCGTCCACCTCGTCCCGCAGCCGTTTGGCTTCGAGATCATAGCGCTGCAGCTCCATCAGCTTTCCACTATCCAAATGCATCTGTATCTCCCGCAAACCCGATGCTAGTAGAAATCGCTCGCAACGGATACCCTCTAGAAGCGTCACTCCTCTAAACTCCGCTTTCTCCGGCCCACACTCCGGCGGTACTTTCCTTATCGAGAGAACGAATGGCAGCCGCAGCCGCAACCCTTCCCGACCAGAAATCCAGAAAAGCCGAAGGCCATGAGCTCTCCCCCGACCAGCTAGCCGCACAGAACCGTGCCGACGCCGCCTGGAAGCCCCGCGCCAACAAGTGGGCCGTCGCCCTCACCGTCACCCTGGCCACCTTTATGGAGGTGCTCGACTCCTCCATCGCCAACGTCTCCCTGCCGCACATTGCCGGCTCGCTCGGCGCCTCACAGGATGAAGCCACCTGGGTGCTGACCAGTTATCTGGTTGCCAATGCCATCATCCTCCCCGCCTCCGCGTACCTTACAACCTTCATCGGCAGAAAAAAGTTTTACATGATCTGCGTCGTACTCTTTGGCATCTCTTCCGCCCTGTGTGGCCTCGCGCCCTCGCTCAGCCTGCTGGTCTTCTTCCGCATCCTGCAAGGCGCCGGAGGAGGAGGCCTCGCGCCCTCCGAACAGGCCATCCTCGCCGATACCTTCGAGCCTAGAGACCGCGGCAAAGCCTTCGCGCTCTACGGCCTCGCCGTCGTCGTCGCCCCCGCCATCGGCCCCACCCTCGGCGGCTGGATTACCGACAATTACAACTGGCGCTGGATCTTCTTCATCAACGTCCCCATCGCCTGCCTCTCGCTCTTCCTCACCAGCCGCCTGGTCGAGGACCCGCCGCACATCGTACGCGAAGTCAAGGAGTCCAAGCTCGGCGGCCTCAAGCTCGACCTCTTCGGCTTCGGCCTGCTCGCCTCCGGCTTCGGCTCCCTCGAGTTCATCCTCGACAAAGGCCAGGAAGACGACTGGTTCGGCTCGCGCATCATCACCTTCTTCATCGTGCTCTGCGTCGCCTCGCTCGTCACCCTCGTCTTCTGGGAGCTCTACCAGCTCCGCATCAAAAACCGGCCCATCCTCAATCTCACCCTGTTTCGCCGCAAAACCTTCTCCATCTCTTTCGTCCTCATGTTCGTCCTGGGCTTCACGCTCTATGGCACAACCGTGCTCATCCCGCAGTTTGTCCAGACGTTACTCGGCTACACCGCCGAACTCGCCGGCCTCGTCATCTCCCCCGGCGGCCTGTGCATCGTCTTCTGCATGCCCATCGTCGGCATCCTCATCGGCAAGCTCGACCCCCGCTGGATGATCGGTTTCGGCTTCACCATCCAGGCCGTCTCCATGGTCCTCATGCACCAGTTCTCGCTCGACTCCAGCTTCAAATACATCCTGTGGGTCCGCGTCTTCCAGTCCTCCGGCCTCGCCTTCCTCTTCATCCCGATCAACACCATCAGCTATACCGGCGTCGCCCGCGCCGAAAACAACGACGTCTCCGGCCTCACCAATCTCGCGCGTAACATCGGTGGATCGGTTGGAACCGCCTACATCGCGACCATGCTCAGCCGCGGCTCGCAACAGCATGAGGCTTACATGATCCGCAATCTCCTGCCCGGCAATCGCGCCTTCGACGAACAGGTCAACCGCCTCAAACCGCTCTTCCACGGCGGCGCCCACAGCATGGGATCCATTCTCGGCGGAGGCCAAAACCTCGGCGGCGTCCAGACCGCGCAAGCCTTCATCTATAACCAGCTGCATCGCCAGTCCGCCATGCTCGCCTACCTGGACATCATTGCGATCCTGGGCGTCTTCTGCGCCTGCATGATTCCCCTGGTTCTCCTCATCGGCAAAATCAAGCCAGCCGCCGACGGCCCCGCCGTGCATTAACCAACGATCCAAAACAGAAGAACCCGGCCTCCTCGACCGGGTTCCCTTTTTGCCAAATGTTTCTACTTACCGCGGACCGTACCCACCCGGTCCCCCATAGATATGCTGCACCGCTGTCTGGTAGCCACGTTGAAAACCGATCCGGTAGCTCCGCCGATCCGGCCCGGGAATGAAGTTCGGATGCCGGTACTCGTCGCGATTGTTGACGTTCGGTGGACGACGATTCTCATAGTCTTTCTTCGCCCCCTCTATCCCGTCGTGATACCCACGCTGCTGCGCCGCGGCAAACTCCGGAGGAGGAGCCTCCCAGCCGCCCGGGCCCTGCGCATATCCTGGAGGAGGTGGAGGAGGACCATACTGCGCCCGCATTGTCCCGGTCGCGCCCGTCGCTGCAAGCAAGCCAAGTGCCAGAAGCGAACCCATGAACCGCTGTTTTCCTGTCTTTGTCATACGTTCCTCTCTTGTGCCGGCTAGGGAGGGAAAGCTCCTTCGCCGGCGGATCATTCTGCTTCAGTCCTTCAAAACCCAAGAGCAGACAAGAGGTTGTTCGCAACTGCCCAGCCATTTCCGGGTTACACCGGGCTCGGATTTCGCTCCCCAAACTGCGTCTGGTGCCAGTACGGATACGCCTTCGGAAGCTCGCTTGCCGCATCCAGCTTGGCCACCTGCTCCGGCGTCAGCTTCCAGCCCACCGCACCAAGGTTCGCCCGAAGCTGCTCCTCGTTGCGCGCCCCGACAATCAGCGTCGACACCGTCGGCCTCCGCAGCAGCCAGTTCAGCGCAATCTGCGGCACCGTTTTGCCCGTCTCCTTGGCCACCTCGTCGATCGCATCCACCACCTTGTACACGTGCTCAAGCGGCACCTGCGGCCCGGCATCGTTCACCATCTTGCTTTGCAGCCTGGACTCCTTCGGCATCTCCGCGCCTCGCCGGATCTTGCCCGTCAGCCGGCCCCAACCCAGCGGCGACCACACCAGCGTCCCCACGCCCTGGTCCAGCCCCAGCGGCATCAGCTCCCACTCAAAGTCCCGCCCGACAAGCGAATAATACGCCTGCTGCCCCACATACCGCGCCCACCCATAACGCTCGCTCACGCTTAGCGACTTCATCAGGTGCCAGCCGGAAAAATTCGAGCACGCGATATACCGCACCCTGCCCGCCAGCACCATGTGGTTCAGCGCCTGCAGCGTCTCTTCCACCGGCGTGGTCGCGTCAAACGCATGCAGGTGGTACACATCCACGTAGTCCGTGCCCAGCCGCTTCAGGCTGCGCTCGAGCGACTGGATCAGGTGATACCGGCTCGAGCCCACGTCATTCGGCCCCTCGCCAAAACGAAACGTCGCCTTGGTCGAGATCAGCACATCCTCGCGCTTGTACTTCGCCAGAGCCTTGCCTAGCGCCGTCTCGCTTGAGCCGTACGAGTAGATATCCGCCGTATCGAAAAAGTTCAACCCCGCATCCATGCAGATACCGACAATCCGGTCGGCCTCCTCCTCGGTCGTCTTGCCCCACGCCTCGAAGAACTCGCCCTGCGTCCCCAGCGTCCCCGCCCCGAAGCAAAGCTCCGGAACCTTCAACCCCGACCTGCCCAGCTGTCTGTATTCCATGAACACTCCTATTTTGAAGTCAGATGCCTTTCGCCCGTACGGGGGCGCGAACGCGCTAGTCTGAAACAGATCACCGGAGCCCGCGTTGCCCTATCTCTACATCGACCGTGTCCTCAACGAGCTTCGCGATGAGCTGCTTTCAGCCATGCACGCCGCCATCCAGGCCGAAATGCGCAACGGACGCGTCGACGTCCCCAGGCTTTACCGTGCCTTCACCCGCGCCGCCGCCAAGGAGATGGCAAACCCCGTCCTGGTCTCAGACAAATGCCTGGAACAGAACACCACCCGCTCGAAGAAGGGAGCCGGCCTCCGTTCGGACGAGTGACGTACAGGGAACAAACCCTGAACCTAGCTCACTCGGAGATCGGCCAGCTTCTCCGCAAACGCGCATTTCATCCGTTGCCTTTACAGCTTTTGGGCCTTACCGCTCCGATTTTTCGCCGCTAACTCCTCAATCAGGTCTTCAAGATGCCCCTTTACCCTCTCGCTTAGTTCGAAAAGAACACCGAAAACTAGATCCGACCGAACAGCCCGAACCTGAGCGCGAACCCGAAAAGGGATCTGATTCACCGTAAACGCCAGCTCAATCTTCTCGCCAGAACTGGTGTCTCGTGACTGCTGCAGAACGATCAATCCCCCACTCACACTTAAATTGAGAACTTCCGCCGAACATGGTGCCGCCAAAGGCGTGAAATACACCTGCGCCGTGCCCTTGCAGTCGAACCTGAAGTGCTTCCGTTTCTCTTCGTTACTTGCCAACCGTTCGCCTACCAAACCAAACGCATGGCACCCTCGCCCTGCATCTGTTGCAAATTCTAAACAAGTCGACATACTACGCTGCATCCACGACCACAGACTAGCAGTGTGAAACGCAGTTATTGCTGTCATCGAGAAAAGAAGTCCACCAAAGGTAACGTACTCCCGCCGGCGAGGCTCCGAAGCCGTCCCTTTCACGCGCGGAGATCGACGCCCCGCACCTTACCTCAAGGCGTCAACCCGGGTCGCCCTTGCACATCAACTAGTTTCTGAATCCGTGCAATCCCTCGCCGCGTCTCATCTCCACGAAACGGAGATACATCATGAAGCAGAAACCGATGACTCTCGCGGCTCTGGTACTCGCTTTCAGTCCCGCCCTGGCTCTTGCCCATCCCGTCCAAAGCACCGGTTACCGGGTTCGCCCCAACCTCTTCCACGACCGCAGTCTCAGGGTGCACGACCACACGCCGGTTGCCCATCACTAAAGTTCTTCCGCAACCATCAAGTGCGCTTCTCGCTTCAACTTTTAACTAAGAGCCAAAAGCCCGGGTCGAGCCTACGCTCTCCGGGCGTTTTGCAGGAAGTCGGATAGCTTCCCGAAATCCTTCCGCCCCGGGTCCCGCTCTACCCCACTTGCCACGTCCACGC
>CAXTQE010000109.1:0-12914 GCA_964246225.1 uncultured Acidobacteriaceae bacterium
AGCGCGGAGGGTTCCGGCTTCGAGGGCGGCGCGAAGGGTGTGGAAGGCGGCGAGAGCTTCGGTATCGCCGATGGCGGCGGAGCCCTGGGCGAAGTGGCGTTCGATGGAGGATTCGAGAGTGGTCAGGTCCGCAGAGGTCATTGGTCTTAGCTTAGCTGGTCAGCCCCGAAGAAGCCGGTTGAAAGAAGGTAGGATGGGCGGTGGGAGACGACATGGAATCCAGGGAAGTACGTTTGGTGAGGCGACCGGACGGCGTGCCGTCGCAGGAAGATTTCGAGCTGGCGAGCGTAACCTTGCCAGAGCCGGAGCCAGGGGCAGTGCAGGTGCGCAATCTGTGGATGAGCGTGGACCCTTATATGCGCGGGAGGATGCGGGACGCAGCAAGCTACGTGCCGCCGTTCCGGCTGGGCGAAGCAATGCAGGGCGGGGCGGTAGGAGTGGTGCTGAAGTCGAACGCGGCGAGCCTGAAGGAGGGGGATACCGTTTTTTCGATGTTTGGCTGGCGCGAGGCCTTCAACGCGCCGGCCGATGCCCCCGGGATGATGAAGGTCGATACGGGGAAGCTGGCACCGGAGATGTATCTGGGCGTGGCCGGACTGACTGGGTTGACGGCGTATCTGGGCATGCTGGACGTGGCGCAGGTGAAAGCGGCAGACGTGGTGTTCGTCTCGGCGGCAGCCGGCGCAGTGGGGTCGGTGGCGTGTCAGCTTGCGAAGATCCAGGGCGCGACGGTGATTGGGTCGGCGGGCGGCGCGGAGAAGCGTGAGTTTGTGCGCTCGCTGGGGGTGGATGCGGTGATCGACTATAAGGCGGAGAAGGATCTGCGAGCAGCGCTTGAACGTGCGGCTCCACAGGGGATCAGCGCGTACTTCGACAACGTAGGGGGAGCGCATCTGGAGGCGGCGCTTGCCGTGGCCAGGCCTTCTGCGCGATTTGCCATGTGCGGGATGATCGAGGGAGCGAACGACGGAGGGACGCCGGTCCGCGGGTTGATCCAGGTGGTACGAAAGCGGCTGCGGCTGGAGGGCTTTATTGCGAGCGACCACTTCGACCAGATGCAACGCTTCCTGGGGGAGATGGTGCCGTGGGTCGTATCAGGAAAGGTGAAGCCGGCGCAGACGGTGGACCAGGGGATCGAGCACGCAGTGGGGGCGTTGCTGAAGCTGTTTCAGGGGGGAAATGTGGGGAAGATGCTGGTCCAGCTTTAGCGCACACCGTCGTCGCTGGTCCTCTAATCACTTCCGGCGGGGGCGTGGGCGAGCAGGCCCAACTCACCAAGGAGTTTCTCTAGCTTGCTACGCGTCGCAGGGATGACGGGGGTCATGGGCAGGCGGAGCGTGTCCGGGCCCCGGCCGAGAAGGGCCAGGACGGCTTTGACGGGGGCCGGCGAGGGCTCTGAGAAGAGGGCCTGGATCAGGGGAAAGAAGTAACGGTTCAGGCGGCGGGCAGCCACCCAGTCGTTGCAGAGGGCGGCGCGGACCATCTCGGTTATCTGGGCGGGGATGACGTTCGAGGCGACCGAGATGAGGCCGGCTCCGCCAAGCGCGAGGATGGGGAGGGCGAGCGCGTCGTCGCCGGCAAAGACGCGGAAGCTGCTGGGGACGAGGTAAAGCAGCTCGGTGATCTGGACGATGTTGCCCGAAGACTCCTTAATGCCGACGATGTTTTCGAGCTCGGTGAGGCGCAGGACGGTAGCGGGCTCGAGGTTGGCACCGGTGCGGCCCGGGATGTTATAGAGCAGGATGGGCAGAGGTGTGGCTTCGGCGATGGCGCGGAAGTGCTGGTACTGGCCCTCCTGGCTGGGCCGGTTGTAGTAGGGGTTGGCGGTGAGGATGCCGGTAAGCCCGGGAACCTGGGCGAGGCGCTCGGCACGGCGCACGGCGAGGGCGGTGGCGTTGTGAGTGCAGCCCGCGAAGACGGGGACGCGGCCGGCGGAGGTGGCGCAGGTGAGTTCGATGACGCGGAGGTACTCGGGATCGGAAAGGGTGGCGGCTTCGCCGGTCGTGCCGCAAGGGACGAGGAGTTCGATGCCGCCATCGATCTGGGCGTTGACCTGGGCCTGGAGGGTGGGCTCGTCGAGGCTACCGTCAGGGCGAAAGGGAGTAACGAGGGCGGTGCCGCAGCCGAAGAGATCCATATGCAGAGTTAGTTTATCGCGGGTAAGTGTGGGTGGAGTTCCCGGGCAAAAAGCAGCTTCTCCGCTTCCCTGCGGAACGACAGATAAAGGGTTTACCGGCGGTTACGAGCCCGCCAGGTGAAGAAGAGGAAGGCGATGAGGAACCAGAAGAGTGCAGAGGTCTGGAGCACGGTTTCGGGCTGGAAGTCGTGCGGGCCTACAGAGGCGATGGCGAACAGCAGGCCCGGGAGAAGGAGCAGGCTGAGCGGCTCGACGGACTCGCTGATAAGGCGCGGAGCCATGGCGACGAACATGCCGGAGCAGGCGAGGGCGAGGATGGCAGCGGCAACCACGGCCGACAGCAGGAGGTGGAGGGCGAGGTCTCGCAGACGCAGGAGCAGACGACGCATGGGAGCCACCTCGGGGAGAGTGAAATTGGAGGTTAGACCCATTCGCCGGCACGCATCAAGGGCTGGCTGGAGCCGTCGGGGGCAAGGCCGTCGACGTTCATCTGGCCGGAGCCGATCATCCAGTCGACGTGGATGAGCGAGGAGTTGGCGCCCTTGCCGGTAAGGGCGGCTTCGTCCATGTGTTCGCCTCCGCGGAGGCAAGTCGCGTAGGCCTGGCCGAGCGCGATGTGGCTGGCGGCGTTCTCGTCAAAGAGCGTGTTCCAGAAGAGGATGCCGCTCTGAGCGATGGGCGAGGAGTGGGGGACGAGGGCGACCTCGCCAAGCCGGCGAGCTCCTTCATCGGTGGAGATGAGGCGGTTGAGGACGTCTTCGCCGCAGGAGGCGGTTGCCTCGACGATGCGGCCAGCCTCAAAGCGGCAGCGGATGTTTTCGATCAGGGTTCCCTGGTGAGAGAGGGGTTTGGAGGCCTGGACGAAGCCGTTCACGCGGTCCTTGTGCGGGGTGGTGAAGCACTCTTCGGTGGGGATGTTGGCGTTGCAGAAGATGCCGTTGCCGCCTGTACCGCCGCCGCCAGCCCAAAGGTGGTCGTCGGCAAGCCCTACGGTGAGGTCGGTGGATCCATCGTGGGAGTGGAAGCGGAGAGAGTGGAAGCGCTTCTCGTTGAGGTAGGCAACGCGCTCATGCAGGGACTTGGAGTGAGCCTTCCAGGCGGCGACGGGGTCATCGGAGGTAGCGCGGGAGGCGGTAAAGATCGCTTCCCACAGCTTGCTCATGGCTTGCTCTTCGGGAAGGCCGGGGAAGACAAGTTTCGCCCAGGCGGGGGTGGCGCTGGCGAGGATGGACCAGTTGATGGCGTGGCGAGTGATGAGCTCCATCGCGGGCTTGTTGGCTTTAGAGGCGGCGATGTTGGCGCGAGAGACCTTGGCGGGGTCCTGGCCGGCGAGCAGGGCGGGGTTGGCTCCGGCGAGCGCAAGGCGGGCGGCTCCGCTTTTGAAGGCGGCGGCGACGCCGTCGGCCATCCACTGGGCGGCGTGGTCGAAGGAGGCGTCCTGAGCATACTGGTAGCGGGCGAGGACGGCCTCGTCGTCGGAGTAGACGGTGGAGACGAGCAGGGCTCCGGCCTTGTAGGCGTGCTCGGTGATGCGGCGGACGAGCGGCACCATGTCCAGCGTGGCGGAGATGAGGAGTTCCTGACCGGGCTGGAGATTCAAGCCGACGTGCACGGCAAGTTTGGCGAAGCGGTCGAGCTTTTCTTCAAAGGAGAGCGAGGCGAAGTCGGAGGCGGAAGCGACGACAGCGGCGGAGGACATCCGTCTAGGGTAGAGGGTGTGCGGGTGGGGTGCAAGGGTGGCTTTTACCGAAGGCTGATCATCGACACCCTTCCGTAACGTTACCGCGGCAAGATTGATCGCCCATCCCGGCTCGGTTTAAGTCGACTAGAACCAGCTTTGATCGGGGAGCATAAGGAAGTCGCGGGGTCTGAGGATTGAGATTCCTCGCCAAGGATGAAGCGAGAGGAGGTCCGCGTCTTCGGTCAGGATAACCGCTTAAAGCGAGTTCCAGGAAGATGTTATTGCGTGGGTCACGACAATCGCGGACACGTTCGCCAACCGTGATGGGTAGGGCATTTCGAATAAACGACTGCGGAAGGGCCGAGCGCCTCTCGCTGGAGAAAGGAATCGAACTTTGCTCGCTGTACGACTACAGAAGATTCATGTTGCACATCCTGCGAGAGTAGAAATCTGCTCCAAACAGAGCCTTTTCAGACGCTCTCCCCGGGGTAGAGGCCGGCCAGAGGATAGCACTGATGAAAACATTTGTATCAAGCACAAGCCTACGAAGCCTTTCGGTCAAGGCTCCTCATCAGGCCTTCTAAATGAAGGCCTTTCAACACAACCTTCCGGGCGATCTCATTGCTCGCGGCTTTTCCAGCATCGAGCAAGCGCTGCCTTCTTGCCTCACGCGTGATTGCAAACTCCTCCGGCGAGATCAAATAGGCAATCTCCCGCCCGTCCTGCTCGATAGCTACAGCACCCTTCTCCACTCCCTGAAGGAGGGACGGAAGAGAAGCCCCGGCTTCGTACTGGGAGACGGTTCGCATTGTGGTCAAGGTTATAGCGGAAGACTCGCGGCTAGAGGTGATCGAAGACGTCGCGGAAATCAAAACATCCGGTGCGGGTGCTGAGCCACTCGGCGGCGCGGACGGCTCCCTCGGCGAAGCTGCGCCGGGAAAAGCTCTCGTGCCTGAGGGTGAGTCGGTCGGCGTCGCTGGTCGCGATGAGAAGATGGAGACCGGTCTCGTCGCCTTCACGGAACGAGGCGATGGGAATGTTGCCGGCCTGTATGCCGGATGCGGCATTGGCGCGGGTTCCGGTGGCGAGCGCGTCGGCCAGGGTGAGGGCGGTGCCGGAGGGTTGGTCGAGCTTCGAGGTGTGATGGGTCTCTTCGATCGAAAACGTGTAGCCCGCGTCCTTGAGGGCTGCGCCCATCTTTCCAGCAAGCTGCATCATCACCTGGACACCGACCGAAAAGTTGGTGCCGTAGAGCAGGCCTGCCTGTTTGCGCTCGGTGAGGCCGCGCATGTCGGCGAGCTTGTCATACCAGCCAGTCGTGCCGACGACCATGCGGGCTCCGGTGGCGAGGCAGGCGCGCATGTTTTGGACGGCGGCTTCGGGAGTGGTGAAGTCGATCACGACATCGAACCCGGCGACAAAGGGCGGGGTGAGCGCGGCGGCCGCGGGGTTCTCTTTAGCGTCGAGAACGTGGACACCGTGACCGTGCTCAGAGGCGACATCAGCGACAAGTTTGCCGGTTTTTCCGTGACCCAGGATAAGGACGCGCATGTTTGTTCCTTCAGTTTAGAGCAAGCCGTGGCGCAGATGCGACTGGCAGAGCAAAACAATGCGGGCCTTCCGGCTCTCGCCAGGATGACGGCACAAGCCAATTCCGGCTCGCAGCTCCCTAGGTTGTGGTCTGGACCAGGGCGGCGACGTCGAAGATGGACTCGTCCGGCGACTGGAAGAAAGCCCGGTGGAGCGACCGGATGGCCTCGTCGACATCGTCCTCCTCAATCATAAAACTCATATTGATCTCGCTTGCACCCTGCGAGATCATGCGGACGTTGATATGGCTGATGGCGGAGAAGACGCGGCCGGAGATGCCGTTCTGCCCGCGGATGTCCTCGCCGACCAGGCAGATAAGAGCTTTGCGGCCTTCATATTTGACGTCGGCAATCTTGCCGAGCTCGGCGCAGATCGCGGGCAGCTGCTCGTTCGAGTCAACGGTGACCGAGATCGAGACCTCTGATGTTGAGACCATGTCGATCGGACATTTGTAGCGGTCGAAGACCTCGAAAACGCTCTTCAGATAGCCGTGCGACATGAGCATGCGGCTGGCGACGATGTCGATGATCGTGAGGCGTTTTTTTGCGGCGATGCTCTTGAAAGGCGACTTGCAGTGCGGCGCTACGGCAGTGATTCTGGTGCCTTCATTGGCGGCATTGCGGGAGTTGAGCACCCAGACCGGGATGCTCTTCTGCACGGCGGGCAAAATGGTAGCCGGATGCAGCACCTTGGCTCCGAAGTACGCGAGCTCGGCGGCCTCTTCAAAGCTGATCGTCTTGACGCGCAGGGCTTCCGGCACGATGCGCGGGTCGGTGGTCATGATGCCGTTGACGTCGGTCCAGATCTCGATGGCTCCAGCATGAAGTCCGCCTCCGACGAGGGCAGCGGTGTAGTCGGAGCCTCCACGGCCGAGCGTGGTGGTGATGCCTTCGGCGTTGCTGCCGATGAAGCCTCCGAGCACGGGGATGGCTCCAGCAGTGACGAGTGGAAGAACATGTTCGGTGAGGCGGGCCTCGATGAGGGCTTCCTGAGGCGCGGCCTTTCCAAAGTGGGAGTCGGTGATGATGCAGGTGCGGGCGTCGACATGGGCGGCAGAGAGGCCGCGGTGCTCAAAGGCGTGGGCGACGAGAATGCTGGACATGCGCTCGCCAAAGCTGACGACCAGATCATTGGTGCGCGGGGTGAGCTCGCCGACAGCGGAGACGCCCCGCAGTAGATCGTCGAGGGCGTCGAACTTCTGGTGAAGTTCGTGGGCGAGAGCGCCGATAGCGCGGCGACCGACTAACTCCTCAGCCGCGTCGAGGTGGCGGCGGCGCAGCTCGAAGGAGAGCGAAAGCGCTTTTTCGCTGTCGTTATGGCTGGCAGCCGCAGCCGCGGCCAGCAGCGTGTCCGTGACCTTAGCCATGGCAGAGACGACGACCACCGGCTGAAGGCCCTGGTCGCGGCGCGTCTTGACAATGGAAAGAGTGCGCTGGATGGCGGTGGCGTCCTCGACCGAGGTTCCACCAAATTTCATGACGACGATGTTGGGGTGAGGGGTACTCATAGAGTCCTGGGTTAGGAGATGGAGGAAGAGGTCTTCCAGTCAAGCTTGCCGAGCAGGGCGAGCATCTCGGCGTTGAGCAGCGCGGCTCCTGCGGCACCGCGGATGGTGTTGTGGGAAAGCAGGGTGAACTTCCAGTCGAAGAGAGTGCAGGGGCGGAGACGGCCGACGGTGGTCGTCATGCCCCCGCCGCGCATGAGGTCGAGCCGGGGCTGAGGACGGTCGATCGCGTCGATGTACTCAACAGGCTGGTCAGGCGCGGAGGGCAGCGGCTGGCCCTCATGGAGGCCACGCAGGGGATGGAAGCCGGCCCAGGCTTCCAGCATCTGCTCATAAGTAGCAGGCTGCCGGAGCTTGATCGACACGCACTCGGTGTGGCCGTCGACCACCGCGACGCGGTTGCAATGGGCGCTGAGGGTGAGGCCGGCAGGCGTGATGCTTGCTGAACCTGCGAGTGTCCCGAGCAGCTTGCCGACTTCTTCCTGCAGCTTCTCTTCCTCGTTCTGGATGAAGGGGATGACGTTGCCGAGGATGTCGAGTGAGGCCACACCGGGGTAGCCTGCGCCGCTGACTGCCTGGAGCGTGCTGACGAACAGCTTGTCGATGCCGAAGGCGGCTTCAAGCGGTGCAAGCGCGAGGACCAGGCCGATGGCGCAGCAGTTGGGATTGGTGACCAGGTAGCCGCCGGAGTCCTTGCGCCAGGCCTGCTGCTCGATCAGGGCGAGATGGCCGGCGTTAACCTCGGGCACGACGAGCGGGACGTCGGAGGTCATGCGGAAGGCGCTCGAGTTGGAGATGACGGCGCATCCTGCAGCAGCGAATTTGGGCTCAAGCTCGTGAGCGATGGCCGAGTCGAGCGCGGCAAAGACGATTCGGGGCAGCTCGGGTGCGGGTGTGCCCTCCGGTACGTTCGGGCTGAGCGTCATGGAGGCAATGCGCGGGGGGAGCGGAGTGTCGAGCTTCCAGCGGCAGGCTTGGTCGTAGCGTTTGCCGGCGCTGCGGTCGCTGGCGGCAATCCAGGAGATCTCAAACCAGGGATGCTGACTTAGCAGCTGAATGAAGCGCTGGCCGACCATACCGGTCGCCCCCAGGATGCCTACTCTTCGTCGTTCCATCTCGCTTCGGTGCTCCATGGGTTAAGCATAGCGCGTCGATTCGTTAAGATTCACGGGGTATTGGCACGTGTCCTATTTTGCGTAGCTCAGGTCGGCTTTGGCGACCTGGCCGGGCTTGACTGTGATGGGGAGGGTCTTCTCTCCGAGTTTTTCCTGGGCGAGGCCAAGAACGTAGTCGCCGGGGGGCAGGCCGGTGATGTCGAAGTGGCCGCTCGCATCCGTGACGGCAAAAAACGGCGTCGCCGAGACATTGATGAACGCGTTCATCCAGGGGTGGTTGTTGCAGCGGACGGGAAGAAGAATCTCGGGATGCGCGAACTGTTTGCGGACGGGCGCGCCGCGCGGGCTTTGCGAGATGTCGATGGCTTGATTGTTGACGCTGGTGGTGTGGATGTTGTGCATGGTCGGGTCGGAGTTGCGAAACTCGACCGTGCCGCCGGCAAGCACGCCGACGACGTGCGGAACATAGCGGCAGTGCTGCTGATCCATCACGACGGGCTGGGTAGAAGCGGGCGCTGCGTTCATCGCCTGCGCGGGGCCGCTTTTGACGTAGACGAAGACGTTGGCCAGCTTGCCATTCTTGACGGCGATCTGCTCGACCGGAAGCCGGTCCGATCCTCCGCCCATGGCACAGGCGGGGTCCATGGAGGTATCGATGGAGTTGGTCGGGGCCGGGCCGCTGTAGGTGACGGTTCCGGCAATGGAGCCGGTAGGGCCGCTGACCGCGATGCGAGTGGAGGCGCTCTCCGCGGACTGGGCGGAATCGGTGCCGACTTCGCCTTTGCGGATGGCTGCGTCCGGTTTGCAGCCGACGCAGCAGAGCAGAAAGGTGAGTGCAAATGCGGGAGCAAACTTCATGAAAACCTCTTGCGCTTGGATGAGATTAAAGACTGGCCAGAACGGCTTCCGTGAAGGCGCGGGTTCCGCTGCTGCCGCCGACGTCGCGGGTAAGGGTCTTGCCTTCGGTGTAGACGTGTTCGAGCGCGGTCTGCACACGGGCTGCGGTGGCGGGTTCATCGATGTGGTGGAGCATGAGGATGGCGCTTTGCAGCAGCGCGGTGGGATTGGCTAGGTCCTTGCCGGCGATGTCCGGAGCGGAGCCATGGACGGCCTCAAAGACGGCGCAGTGCTCGCCGAGGTTGGCTCCAGGAACCAGTCCAAGGCCGCCGACAAAGGCCGAGCAGAGGTCGGAGAGGATGTCGCCGTAGAGGTTCTCGGTGAGGATGATGTCGTACTGGTACGGGTTCAGCACGAGCTGCATGCAGGTGTTGTCGACGATGTGCTCTTTGTATTCGATCCCGGGAAACGACTGTGCGATCTTTCGGGCACAGTCCAGAAACAGCCCATCGGTAAGCTTCATGATGTTGGCTTTGTGGATGGCGTGGATGCGTTTCCGACCGTGCTTCTGGGCGTAGTCGAAGGCGAATTTGGCGATGCGGGTGGAACCTTTTTCGGTGATGATCTTGAAGCTTTGCGCGACGCCGGGAACGACCATCATCTCGTGGCCGGCGTAGAGGTCTTCAGTGTTTTCGCGCACGATGACGAGGTTGATATCGGGGTAACGAGTAGGAAGGCCGGGCAGGTTCTTGATGGGGCGGAAGTTGGCGAAGAGCTCGAACTGTTTGCGCAGGGTGACATTGATGGAGCTGAAACCGCCGCCGATCGGGGTGGTGACTGGGCCTTTGAGGCCGACTCGAGTGTCTTCAAGCGAGGCGTAAAGAGCTTTGGGAATGTATTCGCCGGTCTTGGCAAAGGCATCTGCGCCCGCATTGTGGAGCTGCCAATCGAAGGTGCAGGATTCGGATTTGCCGGCAGCCTCGAGGATGGCGACGACGGCGTCTGTGACTTCGGGGCCGATGCCATCGCCGGGAATGAGGGTGATGCGATGGCTGCGGGTTTGATCGTGGTGAGAAGGCAAGCGGGGTTAACCTTTCGGGGTGCGCTTTCTGGGTTCGTGCCTGGGCTGGGTTCGGTTGCCGGTGAGCAGCTGCTCAAGTTCCGCCTTGAACTCGCGAACATCCTTGAAGTCGCGATACACGCTGGCGAAGCGGATGTAGGCAACGGTGTCGAGGTCCTTGAGACGGGTCATGATCAACTCGCCGACCTCGCTGGTCTGGCGTTCGCGTTCGGGGGAGTCGACGATGAAGGCTTCCGTTTCGTCGACAATGCCCTGCATCTGCGCAGCGGAGATATTGCGTTTCTGGCAGGCCTGAAGAAGACCGTTGAGGACCTTTTGACGGTCGAAACGCTCGCGCCGGCCGTCCTTCTTGACGACCATGTAGGGTATTTCGTCGATGCGCTCGTAGGTGGTAAAGCGCTTGCCGCAGCGCTCGCACTCGCGTCGCCGGCGGATGGAATCGGCTTCCTTGCTTTCGCGCGAGTCGACGACACGATCCTGACCGAAACCGCAGAAGGGACACTTCATGGAGTGAACTTATTCTAGCAGCGGGCGGAAGTTGGTTGGGCTACCCCCACACCAGCCTACCCTTGCTTATAGTTATTTTGCTATAATCATGGTGTGGTCATGCCAGTCAAAACTCGTCGGGCGGTACTCTCCTGGGAGGGCACCTCCATCGATGTGCTACGTGGATGGCCAAGAGCAGTTCGAGAGGACTTTGGAGTTGCGCTTGCAGAGATGCAGGAGGGAAGAACACCCGCGCTTCAGGTTAGGCCCATGCCGTCGATTGCTGCAGGCGTCTTTGAACTAAAGGACTCCGACGAGAGCAAGTGGTATCGGCTCATTTATCTTGCACGGGTCAAGGACACGATCTACGTCTTGCATTGCTTCACAAAGAACACGGCCAAGACAGAGAAGCGGGATGTGATTACAGCGGAACAGCGCTGGAAACGGGTGCAGCAACGGCTGCGAGAGGAGCACAAGCATGAAAAGCAAATTAGGGAGTAATGAGTTAGCGCCACACGTTACACGAGGGAGCGTGCTGGATGATCTTGGCTTTGACTCGTCCCAGGCGCTCGAGATCAAGGTGAAGGCAGAGATTTATCGCGATTTGCTGCAGTACATCCAAGAAAGGGAGTTTACGCAGGCAGAGCTTGGTACGTCGCTGGGCATCCATCAGCCAGACGTGAGCAATCTGCTGACGGGAAGAGTGTCGAAGTTTAGCGTGGGGAAGTTGATCAAGTTTGCCGGAAAGCTGAACCTTGGGGCTCAGGTCAAGCTCACAAAACCGAAAGCAGGAAAGTTGCCGAGCGTGTCTGGGTCTGGAACACGGAAGAAACATACGCCTGTCCTCGCATGAGTTGATCCGTCCGATAGCTGTTTCCCATGCCAAGCTGTTTGGGGAAATCCGCTCTCGAGAAAGCAGATACACTTCGACGACATAGAGCCAATCGAGATGCACCCCATGCAGGAAAGCCGAGCCTTCTTGCGTGCTGTCCGCACCGATTTGGAGATGGCGTTCTCGGAGGACGGACATGCGACATTTGTTGGCAGTAGCTGGCTTGCTGGCGGTGGCAGGGCTGAACGGATGCAAGAACGCGGAGACCAAGCATGCAGCCACGACCAACACGGCTCCGAAGCTGGGGATTCGTCCCTCTGGCGATGAGACGGTCAAGATCGACATGACGAAGGTCCCGGAGCCGGAGAAGAAGGCGTTCGCCTATATCGACGAGCACATCGATGAGCATGTCGAGAACCTGCAGAAGTGGATTCAGCAGCCGAGTATCTCGAATAGCGGCGAAGGGATTCCGGAATCGGCCGAGATGGTGAAGGGCTTCTTCGACAAGCTGGGCTGTCAGGAGACACGCATCTTCGACGTGGGCGTGACCAAGTGGGGTCAGAACGGCAACCCGGTAGTGTATGCGAGCTGCAACGAGGGCGCGCCGAAGACGCTCTTGATTTACTGGATGTACGACACGATGCCGGTGACGCAGCCGGAGCTTTGGGTGGCTCCGCCCTTTGAGGGGCGGCTGGTGGATGGGGCGACGGCGGGCATCGATCCGGCGTACAAGAAGGTGCTGATCGGGCGCGGCGCGACCAACTCCAAAGGTCCGGAGATGACGGAGCTGAATGCGTTTTCCGCAATCAAGGCGGCGAATGGGAAGCTGCCGGTCAACCTGATCATCGTGGCCGAGGGCGATGAAGAGCGGATGTCGATGGGGTTGAACAAATTTGTCACCACGCATCCGGAGCTGCTGAAGAAAGCAGATGCGATGCTGATGTTCGGCGGGCAGAATGGGGCGCGGCCGGCGTCGGTGACGGGTGCGTCGGAGGGCTTGATGTATATCGAGCTGACGACCAGCGGCAAAGCGTGGGGACGCGGGCCGACGGTGTCGGACATCCATGGCATCTTCAAGCGGTCGGTCGATAGCCCGGCGTGGCGGCACATCCAGATGCTGGCGACCCTGGTGAAGCCGGATGGCAACACGCCAAACATCGCGGGATTCAACGAGCATATCAAGCCGATCTCGCCCGATGCGGAGGCGCGCATGCGGCAGGCCGCGGCGAAGACGGACCTGAAGAAGATGGCGGACAGCGTGGGCGTGGCGCGCTTCATCTCAGATGACCCGTATACCGTGTTGAAGATGTCGAGCTTTGGGACCGCCTTCAACATCGACGGCATCTGGGGCGGCAACATGTATGCGGGCGGCTCGGGAGCAATTTTGCCGAACAAGATCACGTCCAAGCACAGCATCCGCTACATCCCTGACATGACCAGCGGGGATCTGCTAAAGAAGATTCGAACGCACCTGGACACGCATGGCTACAAGGATGTGGAGGTGAAGCTGATCGGGGACCAGCCGTGGTCGACGATGGATTTCGACACCAACGTGGCGCGGTCGGTGGAACAGATGTTCGACAAGTTCGGCATCCCGTGGAATCCACCGCTGAGCAAGACGAGCACGATGGATGCGATGGAGACCAGCGGG
>CAXTQE010000109.1:12924-13193 GCA_964246225.1 uncultured Acidobacteriaceae bacterium
GCCAGGGTATCTGTTCACCAATGGCAAGCAGGGCGATCCGGGAACGGTGCCGCTGGGCTTGCAGATTGCTGGAGGCAGCGCGGGCTATGGCGGGCGGGCGCACGCGGCCAATGAGTACTGGGTGATCGAAGGCGCGGGCAAGGTGTACGGGATGGCGGGCGCGGAGAAATCCATCGTGGATGAGTTGTATAACTTTGCGAACATGCCGGCAGCTGTCGCGGCACCAACGCCAGCTACGCCTTAAACTCCACGGACACTCACGCAGGCTT
>CAXTQE010000110.1:0-5355 GCA_964246225.1 uncultured Acidobacteriaceae bacterium
AAGGAACGCATGGGCCAGCTCGCCATGGTCAACCTCGAAAACATTCCGCACGATAAGGTCGGCTTCGGCTCTCGCATCACCGTGTTCGACTCGAGCAAGGACGAGGAACTCATCTACAAGCTCGTCACCAGTGAGGAATCAGACGTCGCCCAGGGCCTGATCTCGACCACTTCGCCGATCGGGAGGTCGCTGCTGGGCAAGCAGGTGGGTGACACGGCCACGGTGATTACGCCCAGCGGCAAACGCGAGCTTGAGGTCCTGAAGCTGGCGACCATTCACGACGTGGCGCTTGAAGACGCACAAGCCGCCAAGGCCAAGGGATAGCCAGCGTGCTCTCGTTTGGCCAAGACGCAGTAAAGGCGGGTGAGCTGTGACCTGGACGGCCGCGTTCGGTAAAGGCAGTGGCTGGCTCCTGCAAAAGATTGTCAACGGCCTTGCTATCAGCAAGATCTCGCCCAATGTCCTGACCTTCATTGGCCTGCTGATCAACATCGTCGCGGCGCTTTTTTTCGGGTTTGCGCGGGGCGATCACGCGGTCCGCTACTTCCTTTATGCCGGGCTCACCATCATTGGTGCCGGCATCTTCGATATGGTCGACGGTCGCGTGGCGCGCCAGACCGGCCAGGTGTCTGTCTTCGGCGCCTTCTTTGACTCCGTGATGGACCGCTACTCGGATGTGGCTATCTTTTTCGGCTTGCTGGTCTTCTACGCACGCGGAAATCGCCTATTCTACGTCGGCCTGGTTGCCTTCGTCATGACTGCCTCGGTTATGGTCAGCTACACACGCGCGCGCGCAGAGGCACTCATCGGTAGCTGCAAGGTGGGCTTTATGGAGCGCCCGGAGCGCATCGTCTGCGTCATCCTGGGCGCACTCTTCAATCGTTGGGGCGTCATGGCTCCAGCGCTGTGGGTGCTTGCACTGTTCTCAACCATCACCGTAATCCATCGCATCCGCTACACCTATGTTGAAACAGTGAGGCGAAAGCTGACCACAGCCGGCAGGTAGTCTCAGTGCCCGCCGTACGGTACGAAGAGCTCCGGAAATTGTGCCTGCAGCGCCTTGGTTTTGGGCACGTCGCAGATCTGGATGTAAGGATTGTTGGGGTTTTTAGTAGCGTAATCCTGGTGGTAATCCTCAGCCTTGTAGAAACCCTTTAGCTGCGTCAAGTCTGTCACGATTTTGCCGTTGAATACATGCGCTGCGTCCAGCTGGTGAATGTACGCCTCGGCGACTTTGTGCTGCTCGTCCGAGTTGTAGAAGATTGCCGAGCGATAGCTTGTGCCTACGTCCGGACCCTGCCGGTTCATCTGCGTCGGGTCATGCGCGACCGAGAAGAAGATGCGCAGCAGCGTGCCGTAGCTTACCTTCGCTGGATCGAACTCAACCTGCACCGACTCCGCATGTCCAGTCGTCTCGCTCGTCACCTGATCGTAAGTCGCAGTCTCGGCCTTGCCTCCCGCATAGCCTGCCTCGGTGTGCGTCACGCCCTTCACGCGCTGAAACACCGACTGCGTGCCCCAGAAACATCCTCCGGCAAACACTGCCGTCTCACGCCCGCCATGCTGCATCGGCTCGTCCATCGTCGGCGCCGGAATCGGAGCCTTGCGTACATCGCCTGCCATTGCCATTCGTCGATACCCCAGGAAGAGAATGCACAGCAGCACCAATCCCGTCACTGCCAGTTGACTTCGTGTCATCGCATCCTCCGTCTTCGATTAGACGCAGCGGACCTGCCCGAAGACTTTTCTTACTCCGGTGTGTAGAAGCCTCGCCTCGCCTGCACGGTCACCTTTGCCGGCGTGCCTTGTACCTTGAGCTCGATCCTGTGGTAGCTGCCGGCCTTGGTCTCGGGCGGCGTGTAGCCAATCTGGTATTGCAGGCGCAGATCCTCCTCAATCAGCTCGTAGGCGTCCTTCAGGTTCATCTCCTTGTCGAGCGAGAACAGCCGGCCACCGGTCGTGGAGGAGAGGTTCCGCAGCACATCGCTTCCCCGCGAGAGAGCCGCTGCCGGTGCGTGTAAGCGTGAGGGCTCCGGAGCGCCGATAAGCACCGCGTACACGACTACATCCGCACGCTGCGCCGCGGCGATGGCTCCTTCGAGCGTTGCCCGGCTGCCCACATCCTCGCCGTCCGTCAGCAGCACCAGCGCCCGGCGTCCGCGCTCCCGGCCCTCGGAGGCCTGGGCCGCCGCGACCACCGCGTCATATAACTTGGTGCCGCCACGGGTCGCATCCATGGTCGCGCCGCGGGGAATCGTCAGGAAGTTGAGCGAGTTGATCAGCGTCTGCACGGAGTCGGTGAGCCCCTGCACCTTGCGCGCCTCGATGTCGAACTGGTAGAGCGCCGCGCGATCCGTGGGCCGGCGCATCATTGCCTTGAAGAAAACTTCACTGTCCAGCACCTCTTCCTGTAGGTACGCCTTCTCGCTTCCGCTGGTGTCCACAAGCAAGGACAAGGTCAGCGGCAGATCGCTGTCTTCTGAAAAGTAGCGGATCTCCTGCGGCTTGCCGTCCTGCTTCAGCGCAAAGTCCTCTTTGGGCAGATCGCGCACCGGGAGCCCGTGGCTATCGAGCACCACCGCCGAGACACTCACCACGCGCGTGCCCAGCCGAAGCGTCGTCACCGGCTCCTGGGCGCGACTTATGCCTACCAAGACCAAGAACGCCGGAAATGCCCAACGCAGTCTCATCGGCTTGAACAAGTAATGAAGAGTGAACTGCACCTAACGAAGTAACGCAACAGAGCCAAAGAAGACTAGCCCGTCGTCCACAATGCGACTCAGCATATTCAGCCTGGTTAACGCAATTTACATATGAAACGATTACGACAATTTTATCATTAGCTTGAGAAAGGCATAGTCAACACAGTAATCAACAATAGTAATGGGAAGAGCTAGCCCCCCTAATAGGTGGAAGCGCCGCAGAGGACTTTCTACCACGATTATGATGTGCAGCACTGCTAGTGTTGCTATGGATGCCCCTATCTTCCGGTATATCCGCTCTTCCCCGCACGCGTGTAAAGCATGAAGGAATGCGGTACAGAACGCCCACACTAAAACTCCGCGAGGCAAATCGCCAGCAATCGCGAACGGAAGAAATAATGGAAATGGAAGCACCGCGAACACCAGGCCCCGTTGTGCATAGTTGAGCTTGTCGAAATAAACACGATCGAAAGTCATTGTATTGCGCTCCCGCAGCTTGAATGCTGCGATTGCAGAAGAAACATCTATCCCTGTGGATAGGACACTTCCCGCTATTCCTGCACTGCTCAGGTTTTGAGCGAATCGTGTGCCCGCTCCAATAAAGCCTCCAATCTCAAGACCACGAGTCAAAATTCCCGTCGAGCTGCTCCCACTTCTTTTGCCAGAGAAGTTTACGCCGAAAGCCGTGCGGCTTCTGCCCGCTTTCTGCCCTGAATTTCGACGTACACATGCAGCAAAGAGATGGCTGCCGGCGTTACTCCGGGAAGTCGGCTTGCTTGCCCGAGCGTCATCGGCCGTACTCGCTCAAAGGTGCCCTGCATCTCGCGCGAGAGGCCGCTCACGGCGCGGTAGTCGAACCAGCTCGGAATCCGCATCTCTTCGGCCCGCTTCATCTTTCCGATGGAGCGCATCTGCTGCGCCAGATAGCCGGCATACTTGATCTCCGTCTCGACCGCCCGCATCTCGTTGCGCACCGCCGCCCTTTGCGCCGGGTTCAGCTGGTCTGTCCGCCACGGTACGAAGATCTCCTGCCCGGCCGGCAGCAGCGGCCACACGTCGGCAACCTCCACCTCTGGCCGCTTCAGCAGCTCCGCCAGCGTCTGCCCGCTCAGGTTGCCGGGGGCGCCATCGAGCTTTGCGAGGACCTCCGGCGGCAGCCGCCGTGCCTCCAGCCGCGTCGTCTCGAGCGCCAGCTTCAGGGCAGCCGCACGCGCCAGCCGCGCCTCGTACTCAGCCCAGGTCTGGTCGTCGACCAGGCCCAACCTGCGCCCATGCGGCATCAGCCGGCGGTCGGCGTTGTCGATCCGCAAATGCAGCCGAAACTCCGCCCGCGAGGTAAACATGCGGTACGGCTCGTCGGTGCCCTTTGAGATCAGGTCGTCGATCAGGATGCCGATGTATGCCTCAGTCCGGTCGAGCGTGAAGCCCGCCTCGCCGCGCACCGCCAGCGCCGCGTTGATGCCGGCCATCAGCCCCTGTGCCGCCGCCTCCTCATAGCCTGACGTTCCGTTAATCTGCCCGGCCAGAAACAGCCCCTCGAAGCTCTTTACCTTTAGCGTCCGGTCAAGCTCGGTCGGGTCGATCGCGTCGTACTCAATGGCATACCCGGGCCGCAGCATCTCCGCGTTCTCGAGCCCCGGGATGCTCCGAACCATGGCCGCCTGCACGTCCATCGGCAGGGAAGTGGACATGCCGTTGACGTAGATCTCATGGGTGGTCAGGCCTTCGGGCTCAAGGAAAAACTGGTGCCCGGCCTTGTCCGGAAAGCGCACAATCTTGTCCTCGATCGACGGGCAGTAGCGCGGCCCAACGGCTTCAATCTGCCCGGTGTACATGGGCGAGCGGTGCGCGTTTTCGCGGATCAGCCGCATGGTCTCGGGCGTCGTGCGCGCGATGTGGCAGACGACCTGGCGTAGCGGAAGATCGCGCGTGCGCAGGCTGAAGGCGGT
Source organism: uncultured Acidobacteriaceae bacterium (assembly GCA_964246225.1). Taxonomy (GTDB): domain Bacteria; phylum Acidobacteriota; class Terriglobia; order Terriglobales; family Acidobacteriaceae; genus Edaphobacter. The sequence goes on from CAXTQE010000110.1 coordinate 4,652, forward strand.
CGGCTCCGCATCGCCGGGCTGCTCCTCGAACTGCGTCCAATCGATCGTCCTCCCATCCAGCCGCGGCGGCGTCCCCGTCTTCAGCCGCGTCCCGCGCAGGCCGAGCCGCTTGAGTGCCTCGCCCAGCAGTACGCTGGCCGGCTCGCCGCTGCGCCCGGCCGCATACTGCTGCTCGCCGCAGTGAATCAGCCCGTTCAGAAAGGTTCCCGTGGTGACGATGGTTGCTTTTGCCAGAACGGTACGGCCATCCCGCAGCTTGAGTCCGGTGACGGTTCGGTCCTCGATAAGAAGGTCCACGACCTCGGCCTGCTTCAGAAAAAGTCCCGGCTGCGCCTCCAACCGTTCCTTCATCCGCACTCGATAGAGGGCCTTGTCGCACTGCGCGCGGGGGCTCCAAACGGCGGGACCGCGGCTGGTGTTTAAGAGCCGAAACTGGATCCCGACCGAGTCCGCCACCAGGCCCATGACGCCGCCAATCGCGTCGATCTCCCGCACCAGATGACCCTTGGCGATGCCTCCCACAGCCGGGTTGCAGGACATCTGCGCCACCAGGTCGAGGTTGAGCGTAAACAACGCCGTGCGCTGCCCCATGCGCGCCGCAGCCAGCGCCGCCTCACACCCGGCATGACCCGCGCCCACCACGACGACGTCGTATTGCTCCACAAAACTCACAGGACGATTTTACTCGTGTCGCTTCGGTGTCT
>CAXTQE010000110.1:5455-10997 GCA_964246225.1 uncultured Acidobacteriaceae bacterium
TGTGCTTAGGCCTGAATGAAAAGGGCGTTACTTTGAAAGAAGCCCAGCGTTCTTACGCTGCTTTGGCCTGCTGGTTGACGCTCTTCTCGGCAAGCGAGGTGAACTTCTCGTCGCCCTGCTTGCTGTCCTTCACGGTCTCCTCGAGAGCCTTCACGGCCTCCTCTTTGCCGATCAGCTTCGCATACGACGACAGCGAGCCATAGGAAGCCACCCGATACGCCTGCTGCTGGTTGGCCGCGACGATCAGCGCCGCATCCCGAACCGGGCCCGCATCCGTGTTCTTGATCATCTCTTCCACTTCATGAACCATCGCCTTTGCGATGTTGTTCTCATTCTTCTGTACCGGACGCCCAAGCTTCTCGAACACCTGCTCGATGCGTTGGCCGTACTCCTTGCTCTTGGTCTGCGTCTTGCTAAACATCTCTTTGAGCTCCGAGTTGCTCGAGGCTTCGGCCATCTTGGGCGCGGCCTGGGCTACCTGCTCTTCAAAGTTCAGCGTGTACGTCATCCCGGTAACCATCAACTCTTGAATATTCTGGATCTTCATTGCCATACCCTTGATTGCGCTTCGCCTCTCGTCCTGCGATCGACTTGGATCGTCTTGTGCGTTGCGCTCGCAGGCTAAGATGAAGCGCGCGGACGCCCTGTTGCCGGGGTGACGACGTCGTTCTGGTTGCGATCCGCGTAGTTTTGCTGCAATCAAAATTTCAAGACCGTCGTTACTCAAAGCTGGGCAGGCGTTGAATATCTGACGCCGGAACGCTTTCCAACTCTCCACCGGCTCGCACCCATGCTTTCAGTCCGCCTTCAATCACCTTGGTCTTGCAGTTCTGCTGCTCCAGCATGTGGGCGACGCGTTTGCTGGTTGTATCCCGGATGCAGGAGCAGTAGAGATAAATCTCGCACTCCGGGGCCATGAACTCGCGCAGGGCTTCAAGTTCTTCTTTGAGTCGCGTGGGCTCGACGCGAATGGAGTTCTTGATCCGCTGCATGCCAGGGTCGTAGTAATTATGGCTGCGCACGTCGGCGATGATCACCAGGCGGTCGGGTGTGCTCGCCTGGATGCGCTCGTAAAGCTCGTCGGCGGAGATCTTCTGGATGCGGTTGTACTTGCGCGCGCGAATCGCAAACACGACCACCGACACCGCATACCCGGCAACCAGCAGTAGCGCCAGCATGAGGAATGCATGCCCCAGGCTATGGACCCAGCGCAGGATGTCGTTCAGGAACGTGCTGAACAGATAGCCCACCATCAGCCATGTCGTCACGTACATGGCCACACCCAGCACGTCCAGCCGCAGAAACCGGAAGAAGCGCATGTTCAGGCTCCCGGCCAGCGGGGCTGCCATGCTGCTCAGGCCGGGAATCCACTTGGAAAACAGAAGGGTCTTCGCGCCACGCCGATAAAAGTAGGCGGACGAAGAAAAAATGCATCCCTCCGGATTCATCGAGAGCCGGCACATGCCCGCTAGCAGCCACCAGCCCGTATATCGGCCTCCCAGATAAAGGAGGCTATCGCCCGAGACCGCCGAAACCCAGGCCAGCAGCACAAGCCACGGGAGCAGCAGCGTATGGTGCGCCTGCGAGCCGGCCAGCAGCAGAATAATAGAGCTCGGCACCGGAAGCCCGGCCGAGGTCACAAACATCACCAGGCACACCGCCACGTATCCGTGCTGTGCGACGAGGTCGAGGAGTCCCATGGCGTTCTTCTTTCCCTTCGGTGCCCCTATTTGATGCCGCTGCAATCACTTTGACACCTTTTCGTCTCCGGCTCCATACAATCAAAGGGCGATGCCCAATCCCACTCTTCTTATCCATGGCGGCGCCTGGGCCATGCCGGACAGCGAGGTTTCCTCTCACCGGCAAGGCATCCGGAACGCGCTTGAAGCTGGATACGCCGTCCTCGCGCGCAATGGCTCGGCACTCGACGCGGTGGAAGCTGCCATCGTGGTGATGGAAGAGGACGAGGCCTTCGACGCCGGCCGAGGCTCCTTCCTCACCCGCGATGGCCGCGTACAGTTGGACGCGCTGCTGATGAGCGGTGCCGACCTGCGTGCCGGAGGCGTGGCCTGCGTGGAGCACCTGCGCCATCCCATCCAGGCCGCGCGCCTGGTGCTCGAACACAGCCCGCATGTCTACTTCACCGGCATCGGGGCCGAACGCTTCGCTCTCCAGCACGGCATGCGGCCCTGCGACAACATGGACCTTGTCCTGCCGCGCGAGCAACGCCGCCTCTACGCCGCGCAGGAGGCTGAGCTGAAAGGTCTCGGCGATACCACTTTTTCAGGCGCGCTCGGCTCGCACGACACCGTCGGCGCAGTGGCTCTCGACAGCGAAGGTAACCTGGCCGCGGGTACCAGCACCGGAGGCACCCTCAACAAGGCTCCCGGCCGCGTCGGCGACTCCTCGCTGATCGGCTGCGGCTGCTACGCCGATAACCAGTCCGCCGCCGTCTCGCTTACAGGCTGGGGCGAGCCCATCATGAAGCTTGTGCTGGGTAAATGGGCCGTGGATCGCCTCGAAGCCGGCGCTTCCCCGCAGCAGGCTGCCACCGACGCCATTGCCTATCTGCATCGCCGGCTGGGCGGCCATGGCGGCATCATCCTGCTCGGCCCGGACGGATCGGTTGGCCTGGCCCACAACACGCCGCGCATGGCCTGGGGGCTCGCCACCGAGGCTGGGCTGAGCCTTGGAGTGACCCGCGAGGAACGAGCCCCGGCTAGCCGAGAGTAACTATCGAGTCACTCTGGTAATTAAGGGAAGTAACTTTTTCGTTTGCATTTGCGCAACTCTGGTCTAAACTCGCCGCATACCACGTTCCTGCTATGGACTTTGCTTCCTGACCTGTTCCGGGCCGCACCCTCTCTACGACTGCGACCTGGCTCTCAAGTCTGAAGCTTGCCTATTCTGATTGGCCCAGAGAGGTTTCGCATGCGCTCTATCCTCGCCCTGTCCACCCGGCATCGTCCGGCGATCCTCGCTCCTCTGCTTGGTTGCGGGCTGCTCTTCGCCGCCGCCGGATCACTGCTCGCCCAGGCTCCGACGCAGCTTGCCCCGTCCGCGCTCAAGGAAGTGCAGGACGTTTACGCCTTCAAGGCTACGTTCACTCCCGCCGAGCAGAAGATGTCGACCACCCTGGTGCTCGCCTCCCGCGCCGCCGCCGGCCGGCCTCTCGGCAGCATGTCCAGGTTCTACACCGCACCCGCCAAGGACGCGCGAGGGATGATCTCTGTCGACGTGCTGGGCTTTGCCTCTGCCTCTTTGCTCCAGACGGACGCCGCAACCTTCGATGCCGTCGCAGGCCAGAGGCCGTCCGCGAATTTCCAGCACGCACATCTGCGCGCCCAGGTGAAGCCAGGCGATCTAGCCCGCCTGGCCGCGCTTGCCGACGTCACCAGCCTGCGTGAGCCTTCGCCGCACCGTACCAACGTCGGCTCCGTCACCTCCCAGGGCTACGTCGCCGAGGGCGCCAACAAGGTCGTTCCCACCGGCATCAACGGCACCGGAGTGAAGGTAGGCGTTCTTTCCGACAGCGCCTCCGCCACACGCGTCGCGGCCCTGATCGCCTCGGGCGATCTTCCCGCCAACACCGTCGTCCTGCCTGGCCAGGCCGGTCCCACTAGCGGAGAAGACGAGGGCGCGGCCATGATGGAGATCGTCCACGACATGGCTCCCGGCGCGCAGCTCTTCTTCGCCACGGCCGACACAAGCGAGGCCTCCTTCGCCGCCAACATCGAGACGCTGCGCTTCACTTATGGCTGCGACATCATCGTCGACGACGTCAGCTACTTCGACGAGCCGGTCTTTCAGGATGGTGACGTCTCCCAGGCGGTCAACGCCGTCACCACCGATGGCGCGCTCTACTTCTCTGCCGCGGCCAACTCCGGCAACCTGGACTCCGGCACCTCCGGTACGTGGGAAGGTGATTTCACTCCCTCCGGCTATACGCTGACGACAGCTAAAGGCGTTGTCTCGCTGAATAACTTCGGCGCCGTAGGCAGCACGCTGTTCTACGATCAGCTGACCAGCGCGGCCAGCTCCGGTGTGTGGCTCCACTGGGCAGATGCCAACGCGGCCTCCAGCAACGACTACGACCTCTTCATCTTCAATTCCACCGGATCCACGCTCAAGTGCGCGAGCACGGGCGTCCAGAACGGAACCCAGGACCCGCTCGAATACTGTTACCCCGGCGACAACTACACCAGTGCCGCGGCTGGCGACCTTATCGTGGTCGCACTTGCCTCCGGTGCGCCCCGCGGCATCCACATCGATACTGAGCGCGCGACGGTAGCCGTCGGCACCAGCGGCGCAACCTTCGGGCACAATGCCGCCGCGCAGACCTTCAGCATGGCGGCCACCTACTGGAACGTCGCCCACACCGGCGCGAAGATCTTTACCGGAGGTGCCGCAGATCCGGTCGAGACCTTCAGCTCCGATGGTCCGCGCAAGATCTTTTACAACCCGGACGGCACTTCTATTACTCCCGGCAACTATCTCTTCTCCACCAACGGTGGCACGACGCTGCAGAAACCCGATGCCACCGGAACCGACGGCGTCAGCACCGCAACCCCCGGGTTTCTGCCCTTCTTTGGCACTTCGGCTGCGGGTCCCCACGCCGCCGGCATTGCCGCTCTGATTAAATCCGCCAACCCCGCGCTGACCAACACCCAGATCCGCAACATCCTGACCAACACTGCAGTGGACAACATGGCACCGGGAGTGGACCGCGACTCGGGCTATGGCCTTCTCCTGGCTCCTCCCGCCGTTGCCGCCGCTCAGTCGCTTCTCTCTCACTAACCCGAACGGACCGGGGTTGCCGTAGCGGCGATCCCGGATCACTGTCCCCCAACCAGCGGCACAATCGATCCTTTCGGATCCACCTTTGGAGACTCAGTGAACTCACGCCACCTTCTCACAGCCGCTCTGCTTCTCGCCGGTACCACCCTGGCCGGAGCCGAGACCATCTCGAACTTCAACGGCGTTCTCACCTCCTCGAGTTCTACCGAGCTTGGCCGTCCCTTCCGCAGCGGCACCCAGCAGACCTGGACCGGAGCCGAGCCCTACGACGGCATGAACAATCTCACGACCTCCTTTGCCTACACCACCTACACCTTTGCCGCGTCGCTATTCGCCGGCGCTCCCTACGTCGAAGTCTCGGTGCTCGACACCCTGGGCGGTGCGTCCGACTTTGTCACCGCCTACGCGGGCTCGTTCAACGTCAACTCTCAGGGGACGAACTGGCTCGGCGACGAAGGATCCAGCGGCAACTACTTCGGTCTTACCGACGGCCGCTTTTTCGACGTCACCCTGCCCGTCGGTCAGAACCTGGTGTTGGTTCTCAACGACAGCTCCGTCACCGCTCTAAACGACCCGATCAACATTGAAGTCGACGCCTACGGCGACACCAATTACGGTGCGCCACTCGTGACGCCCGAGCCCTCCACCTTTGTCATGCTCGGTACGGGACTCGTCTGGGCCGCGGGCGCGATCCGCAGTCGCCGCAACAGGAGCGCTGCCTAGGCTGGGACGTCAAACATTCTCT
>CAXTQE010000110.1:11097-13084 GCA_964246225.1 uncultured Acidobacteriaceae bacterium
GCGCCGGGCTTGAGCGTCACCATGGCCGACGCAATGTGCTGCGAAACCGGGAAGTTGGTGGAGTCCACGATCCGGGCCGCGCCGCCTGCGTTTTGCATCTTCGGCGTCATGGTGGACATACCCTTAAAGGTGTAGGCCTTCTCGGTTTCAAGGTGCTGTCCCAGGAACCGTTTGTCGGCTTCAAGCGAATCGGGAAGCTCGGCAGGGAAGATGTAGAGTTCAGTTGGCGGCAGCTTGTCCCAGTTGGAGCGGTCCCAGCCCATGTTCTTCTTCACCACTTCGGGAGGCGTGTGCGCCAGGAACTCCGACAGCAGGAAGGTGTCGTCTTCGGAGAAGTCGCCCTGGTCGAAGACCAGCAGGAACTCGCATCCTTCGCCCTCCAGCCCCTGAATGGAATGCGGCATGCCGGCCGGAAAATACCAAAGGTCGCCTTCCTGCACGTCGTCGACAAACATCTTGCCTTCGGGCTGCATTAGGGTGACGCGCGCCTTGCCGGAGAGCATGATGGCCCACTCATTGGCCAGGTGCCAGTGCAGCTCACGGAAGGAGCCGGCAGTCAGCCGCATGTTTACCCCGGCTAGATCCTTCGAGGTGGGAAGCTCCCGTTCCGTCACCTGGTGGGTCCAGCCGCCCGCCTGCAGACGCCGCGGAGTCAGCGCGAAGGAGTACCACAGGCTCCCAGGATTTCCCTTATCCGTGAACGGAGGGCGGTTTGGGTCGGGGTTTTGCGCTACCAAGGGCTGGTTCTCAGGCCCCGGATCACTGGCGTTGGCACCTTGCCGGCCACCCGTCAGCTCCTGCCGCGTCTGCGCCGACGCTGCACCAGTTGCTAGCAAGCCCGCGCCCGCCAGGGCTGCCGAGCCAACAAAAGTACGGCGGGAGAGAGTTTCCGGCTCTCCCCCTCCGGTCTCTTCCTGTGCTTCCGGATCTGCTTGCGAGCAATGCTCCATAGTCTCCTCTTCAGGACCGGGCTTCTGGATCGAATACAGGCTCCGGACGAGCCCGCAAAAAATCAGTGATCTCACTAAACTCGTTCTCGCTCAGCCTGAACTCCGCCGCTGGCAGCACACCTTGTACCTGGGTCGCGTTTCGTCCTCCCACGATCGCGGCCGTAACGGCAGGATTGTGCAAGGTCCAGGCGATGGCCACTACACCAGCACTAACCTGGTGGCGCGTCCCGATCTCACCTAGCAGCCGGGCCACATCCAGATTGCGCGAGAGCAAAGGCTCCTGGTACTGCTTGGCACGCTTGCGAAAATCGTTGTCCGGCATCTTCATGACACGTTCTTTGGTCATCGCGCCGGTCAACAAGCCGCTATGCATGGGCGCATAATGAATGACGCCGATCCCGTGGTTCTGGCAGAACGGTAGAATCTCCGGTTCCGCGCTCCGATTGATCATCGAGTATGGGGGCTGCAGGGAGGTGATCGGGGCGATCTTCAGCGCACGCTCCATCTGGCTCACGTTGAAGTTCGAGACGCCAATGTAACGGACCTTGCCTTCCCGTTGCAGCTCCGCCATCGCCGTCCAGCCCTCCTCGACCTCGGCATCGGGAACCGGCCAGTGGATCTGGTAGAGGTCGATCACCTCCACCTGCAGGCGCCGTAGGCTTTGCTCCACTTCCGCTCGAATCTTCTTCAGCGTCTGGACGATCTGGCGATCTTCGCCCCACGTCATTCCGGCCTTGGTAAAGATGTACGGCTTGTCGCTCGTCTCTCTAATAGCTTTGCCAACGACCTCCTCCGAGTGCCCCAGCCCATACACGGCGGCGGTGTCGATCCAGTTGATTCCGGCGTCGACGGTGGCTCTGATTGCAGCAATCGAGTCTGCGTCGTCTTGCGGACCCCACCCATACTGCCAGTCGCCGCCGCCGATCGCCCATGCCCCGAAGCCGATCGAGGTGATACGCATCTCCGAGTTTCCAAGTTGTTTGGTCTGTCCCAACACTTCGCTCATGGATGTTTGGATGCAAAGGAGCTGCCGTCTG
>CAXTQE010000111.1:0-12398 GCA_964246225.1 uncultured Acidobacteriaceae bacterium
CCATCTACACCGCCCTCCAGGAGCAACTCGGCCTCAAACTCGAATCCACAAAGGGGCCGGTCGACACCATCGTCGTCGATCACATCGATCCGCCCACGGAGAACTAGCAGCGCCTGACCTCCTGCATGTCCGCCGCTACGTCTTGAAGTACGCTCGGAGAACGAATGACTGGAACGATCTTCAACATGCGGCGCATGCAGCAAGCCGTGCGAAGCCTTTGCCTGATGGAGCTGCTCGCCCTGCCGCTGACCGCAAGCGCGACCGAGTACCACGGCCTCGTCACATTCCATGGACAACCCGTACCAGGCGCGACTGTCACCGTCTCCCAGGGAGGAAAAAAATATGTAACCGTGACGGATACACAAGGCTTCTACACTTTTCCTGCGTTGGCAGATGGTCCCGCAATCCTCCAGATCCAGATGACCGGCTTCAGCGCCATCGAAGCCTCCGTCGTCCTTGCCACGGACATGGCCGCCGGCACATTCGAGCTGAAGCTGCTCACGCTTGAAGCCATGCGCAGCGAGCTCAAACCCGTCCTCAGCGCACCGATCACCGTGCTGCAGGCGCGGGTCGAGCCAGCCAAAACCGGCGAAGCTCCGAAACCCAGAACCAACGCAGACACTCCTGCCGCTCCCGCCGCGCAGCCGGAAGAAGCCGCTTCGAAAGCCGCCGATGGCCTACTCATCAATGGCAGCGTGAACAACGCGGCTACTTCGCAGTTCTCGCTCGCGCCGCGCTTCGGCAACACGGCCAGCGGAAAATCGATGTACAACGTTTCGCTCTTCGCGCGTATTGATAACTCGGCGCTCGACGCACGCTCTTACTCGCTCGCCGGCTTCAACACACCCAAGCCTGAGACCGACCAGTTTACCGGCGGCATCACCGTAGGCGGCCCGCTGAAAATTCCCGGGCTGCTGCGCAACGGCCCAAACCTTCTGCTCAGCTATCAGCGCGTACGCAACAGCATCTCGGTCACTACGCCTGGCCTCGTGCCCACGCTCGCCGAGCGCGCAGGCGTCCTCCCCTTCGCCATCTACGATTCAGCCAACAACACGAACTACGCGGCCGGCTCCGTCATACCCATCACCCCGCAAGCCCAGGCACTGATCAGCCTTTATCCACTGCCGAACCTTCTCGACAACTCGGTCTATAACTACCAGGTGCCGCTCGTCACCGACACGCATCAGGACTTCTTCAACTCGAACGCAAGCAAGACCATCGGCCGCAAGAACCAGATCAACGGCACCTTCGCCTCACAGAGCATACGGACCAGCTCCACCAGTCTGCTCGGCTTTACCGACGCTACCGGCGCGCTTGGCTTGAACACCAACGTCAACTGGGCGCACACCTACAACGCTCGCCTGCGCACCAGCGTGGGCTATACCTTCAGCCGCCAGTCGAATCGTACGATTCCCTTCTGGGCGAACCGCACCAACGTCTCCGGCATCGCAGGCATCACCGGCAACGACCAGGACGCAGCCTACTGGGGACCACCAACGCTCAACTTCTCAAGCGCGCTTGCTCCCCTCACCGACGCCAACAACTCCTTCCTTCGCGATGCTACGAACGGCGTATCGTACGTGCTTCGCTGGAACCGCTCGCCTCACAACGTCACCGTCGGCGGAGACTTTCGCCGGCAGCAGTTCAACTACCTCACCCAAGCCAATCCTCGCGGCACATTCACCTTTTCGTCGACCAACACCGGCGGCACCGGCTCCGACGTGGCGGACTTCCTGCTCGGGCTTCCCGCCGCCAGCTCCATCGCCTACGGCAACGCAGACAAGTACCTGCGCGAAACCGTCTACGACCTCTATGGAACGGACGACTGGCGCGCCACGCCGCAGCTCACCGTCAACGCCGGCCTGCGCTGGGAGTACGGCTCACCCGTCACCGAGCTCAAGAATCGTCTCGTCAATCTCGACGTCGCGCCAGGTTTCACAGCGGTTGCGCCGGTGCTCGCAAGCGCGCCCAGGGGGACACTTACTGGCATCGGCTATCCCAACTCGCTGACCCGCCCCGACCGTACCGCAGTGGAGCCGCGCATCGGGCTCTCGTGGCGGCCGCTTCCTGGTTCCTCGCTGGTCGTCGGCGCAGGGTACGGCGTCACGTACGACACCTCCGTCTACCAGGGCATCGCGCTCAACATGGCCCAGCAGGCCCCGCTCTCCCTCAGCCAGACCGTCGAGAACAGCGCCGCCTGTCCGTTGTCCCTGGCTCGCGCCTTCACGCCCTGCAACACGACCACGGCCCAGACCTTCGGCGTCGATCCCAACTTCCGTGTCGGCTACGTGCAGACGTGGCAGCTCAAGCTGCAGCGCGACCTGCCCGCCTCACTTCAGGTAGTGGCCATCTATCTCGGCAACAAGGGCACACGCGGCGCGCAGCTCTTCCTGCCCAACACCGCCGGCGAAACCGCCCCCAGCGGCTATGAGTACCTCAGCTCCTACGGCGACTCCACGCGCGAGTCAGGCCAGCTCCAGCTGCGCCGCCGCCTCAAGAGCGGCTTCACCGCATCAGTCCTCTACACCTACTCAAAGTCCATCGACGACGACTCCGCGTTGGGCGGCCAGGGTGCGGCCACGCTCAGCTCCGCCACCATCGCGCAGGACTGGCGCAACCTCAGCGGGGAACGCGGCCTCTCCACCTTCGACCAACGCCATCTCCTCAACCTCACCGTCCAGTACACCACCGGCATGGGCATGGGCGGAGGCTCGTTGCTGAGCGGATGGCGCGGCCGCCTCTACAAGGAGTGGACCGTGCAGACACAGATCAACGCGGGCTCCGGCCTGCCGGAAACGCCCCTTGTCTCGGCTCGCGTCATCTCCGGTTACTCCTCGTTCATCCGCCCCGACCTCACCGGAGCGCCGCTCTACAACGCAGCCGGATTCGTCAACCCGCTGGCCTACACCACGCCGGCCAGCCTCTTCGGCAATGCACGCCGCGACTCCATCCTTGGACCAAGTGAGTTCACGCTGAACGCTGCGTTCCTCCGGACGTTTCGGCTACCCGACAAGCTCAGCCTCGACCTGCAGTTTGCCGCGAACAACGCGCTCAACCATGTCTCCTATGCGAGCTACTATAACGACATCAACAGCACGCAGTTTGGCCTGCCTTCCACCGCCAATGCGATGCGTACCCTGCAGACTTCTCTGCGCCTGAGGTTCTGATGCGATCCCTCTTTGCCGTCCTCCTCCTTGCAGCCGCACCGATCTCCGCCCAGGTCGTTGGCCAGAATCAGCAGCCCGGCGGCAACGGCGCGTACACCGTCTCGGTCACGTCCAAGCTCGTCATCGAAGCCGTAAACATCAAGGACAAGCAGGGCAAATCGATTACAGGGCTGACCGCCAAGGACTTCACCGTCACCGAAGACGGCATCGCGCAGACAGTCAAGATCTGCGAGTACCAGGAGTTGCCGACCGCGCCCGAGCCTACCCTCTCCAAGCCCGCGCGCGAAAATATCACCGTGTATAACCGGCTCGCCATCACGCAAATCACGCCCGAGACCGCGGGCAACGTCAAGTACAAAGACAAGCGCCTCATCTCCATCTACTTCGACCTGACCTCTATGCCGCCGGGCGACAAGCTGCGCGCGCTCGAGGCTGCGCAAAAGTTTGTGCGCACCCAGATGACTTCGGTCGATCTCGTCTCAATCATGCGCTATGGCGGCGCGTCGGTCGATGTGCTTCAGGACTTCACCGCCGATCATGACCGCCTGCTCAGCATTATGCAGACGCTCATCGTCGGCGAGAACCAGCAGATCGACGACACCTCCAGCGACGCGTCTTCAAGCGATACCGGCGCCGCCTTCGGCCAGGACAACGGCGAGTTCAACCTCTTCAACACCGACCGCCAACTCGCCGCCTTGCAGACCGCGGCTAAGATGCTCGGACGCCTCAGCGAGAAGAAGGTGCTGATCTACTTCGCGAGCGGCCTGCAGCTGCACGGCGTCGACAACCAAGCGCAGCTCCATGCCACCGTTGACGACGCCATTCGTTCCGGCGTCTCCTTCTGGCCGATCGATGCGCGCGGGCTGGTTGCGCAGGCGCCGCTGGGCGATGCGACGCAAGGCTCACCGGGCAACGCCGCGATGTATAACGGCACAGCCGCGCTCGCCGTAACCACGCGCCTGCAGCAATCGCAGGACACGCTCTTCACCCTCGCCGGCGACACCGGAGGCAAGGCGCTGCTTGACTACAACGACCTCACGCGCGGCATCACGCAGGCGCAGCAGAGCGTCCAGAGCTACTACATCCTCGGCTACTACACCAGCAACGCGGCACTTGACGGGCGTTTTCGCAGGATCAAGATCACGGTCAATTCACAGCTTGATGCCAAGCTGGATTTCCGCCAGGGCTACTACGCCGGCAAGGTCTTCGGTAAGTTCACCGTGGCGGACAAGGAGCGGCAGCTCGAAGACGCTCTCATGCTGGGCGATCCCGTCACCGAGCTGACCATCGCCCTTGAGCTCAACTACTTCCAACTCAACCGCGCCGAGTACTTCGTTCCGCTGGTCGTCAAGATTCCCGGCAGCGAGCTCGCTCTCGCCAAGAAAGGCGGCGCGCAGCATACGTTGATCGACTTTCTGCTCGAGGTCAAGGACGATCTCGGCAATGGCCAGACCGTGCAGAATATGCGCGACAACGTCAATCTCAAACTGACCGACGCAACGGCCGTCGAGCTGGCGAAGCGACCAGTAGAGTACGACACCGGATTTACGCTGCTGCCGGGCAAATACAGTATCAAGTTCCTGGCGCGCGACGATGAGACGGGACGGATCGGAACCTTTCAGACCACGTTCACGATTCCCAACCTGAACAAGGAGCTGACGCGCGTACCTCTAAGCTCGGTCGTGCTGAGCGGCCAGCGCGTCGACCTAAAGGACGCCATCTACAACGCCTCCAAGGAAAAAGAGCGCCTCAAGGAGGAGGCCGCGAATCCCCTCGTGCAGAACGGGCAGAAGCTGATCCCAAGCGTGACCCGCGTCTTTTCAAAGAGCCGCGATCTATTTGTATATCTGCAGGCTTATGAACAGGGGCTGCCTGCGGTGGAGCCCTTGATCGCCTTCGTCAGCTTCTACCAGGGTCAAACCAAGGTCTTCGAAACCCAACCCATGGAAGTCGCAAGCGGCATGACGAATTCGCTCAAGACCATGCCTGTGCGGTTCAGCGTCGGGCTCAACGGCCTCGCGCCCGGCGACTACGACTGCCAGATCACGGTCATCGACCCGACCGCGCAGAAGAGCTCCTTCTGGCAAGCACCGATCACCTTGGTCCCGTAGAGGAACCGCCACGGAACGAGTAAATCTGGTGGGCCCACCAGGACTTGAACCTGGAACCAACGGATTATGAGTCCGCTGCTCTAACCAATTGAGCTATAGGCCCGCGCGGCGTACGCACCCCGCGAACCCATTGTACGGCGGCCGCCTACTTGTTAGAGGTAGATCCAGGCGTCGTGTTCGAATCCTCGGGCGCCGACGGATTGATGCGTCCATCCTTGTTCTCGGGAGTGTTGGACTCCACCTTGGTCGATCCCGGCCCGGCTGTCGACGGGTTGCCTCCGTTATAGCCGGAGGGCTCCGTACCTTGCGGGTCGCCTTCCTTCATGCGCTTGCTCATAGGTATCCTCTTCCTGCTGGTAGTTACCAAGGTGTAGATGCCGTTGCCTGTCTGCACGGATTTACGGCGGTTCTTCTGTAAACTAACGCCAGCCCTCTCGCCGCCCGGGCAACGGGGGCACAGGGCCGATCCGTGCGTCCCAAAGCGCTGCGGCGGAATAGGAACGCATTGGAAGCGATGGCAGGAAAGAATCTTCAGCGTTCCGTTCAACTAGCTCGGTCCCGGCTGGTGTTCGCCTGTCTCTGGGCAACGCTTGCGCTGACCTGTCGCGGCGCACAAGCGCAAGCACCGGCGATTGCTCCGGCTGTCCAGGCGCCGTCCGCCAGTCCATCCACCTTGAGCGTTCCTCCCGTGCAGACCACGCCGCAGAGTGGAACCCAGAACAGCACCAATCCCTCGGCCCGCCAACAGGACACAACCCAGACCAACAGCACGGACGCCGCCGCCGCCCGGCGCACAGCAGACGAGGCCGATCGCCGCGCCCGCGATGAAACCGGCCGCCGCGACAACGGCATCTCCATCGCCGACCAGCAGACCCAGTTCCAGCGGCTCGTCACCGAGTCGACCGGGGTCAACCTGCCCATCTTCGGCGTATCGCTTTTCAACGACGTACCCTCCACCTTCGCGCCCGTCGACAACATCCCCGTCACCCCCGAGTACGTCCTCGGTCCGGGCGACGAGCTACGCGTCGAGCTCTATGGCCAGGTCAATCAGCAGGGCCGCTACGTCGTCAGTCGCACCGGCGACATCGCCTACCCCGGCGTCGGCACCTTGCACGTCGCCGGCCTCCGCTACGACCAGCTCAGCGGCTTCCTCACCCGCGAGCTCAGCCGCGTCTACCGCAACTTTCAGCTCAACGTGAACCTCGGCCAGCTGCGCTCCATCCAGGTCTTCGTCGTCGGCGAGGCGCGCCGCCCGGGAGCCTACACGGTCAGTTCCCTCAGCACTCTGCTCAACGCCCTCTTCGCCTCCGGCGGCCCGCTGCCGCAAGGCTCGCTGCGCGACATCCAGCTCCAGCGCGGCGGCCGCACCGTCGTTCACTTCGACCTCTACGACCTCCTGCTCCGCGGAGACAAAAGCAAGGACGTGCCGCTCGCACCCGGCGACGTCCTTTTCATCCCCATCGCCGGCCCGCAGGTCGCCATCACCGGGAGCATCACCAACCCAGCCATCTACGAGATCGCGCCCGGCTCCACGTTGACGCAGCTCATCCAGCTCGCCGGCGGCAAAACCAGCGTGGCGCTCGGCGGCCAGGTCCGCCTGGAACGCGTCTTCGAGCAAACCATGCGCAGCATCATCGACGTCGACACCGCCAAGGGACAAAACCCGGTCCTCGCCGCCGGCGACATCGTCTCAATCGGCGCCATCCTCAACCGTTACGACGACGCCGTCACCCTGCGCGGCAACGTTACCTCCCCCGGCCGCTACGTCTGGCACTCCGGCATGCGCATCACCGACCTGGTTCCCAACCGCGACCGCCTCATCACACGCGACTACTATCGCCGCCTCAATACCCTCGGCGTCACCGCGCAGGACTACACCCAGCCCGTACCCGGAGCGCTGCAGGTCCGCGGCAACGGCGCCACGCAGGGCACAGAGTCGGCCGTCGCCAGCGGTGCCGCCTCTGCGACCAGCCGCGGAGGCAACTCCATCGGCGAGGCCCTCACCGGCTCCAACACCCCCTTCGGCCCGTCCACCGATGTCGTCCTGGCCGCGCCCGACCTTGACTGGTCCTACGCCGTCATCGAGCGCCTCAATCCCGACACGCTGACCACCTCGCTTATCCCCTTCAACCCCGGCGAGCTGTTCCTGCACGGTGACCAGAGCCAGAATCTGGCACTCAACTCAGGCGACGTCGTCACCTTCTTCTCAACCGCCGACATCCGCGTGCCCACCGCACAGCAGACGCGGTTCGTGCGGCTGGAAGGCGAGTTCAACGCCTCCGGCGTCTACAGTGTCCTTCCAGGCGAGACGCTGCGGCAGCTACTCAAACGAGTTGGCGGCCTCACCCCAAGCGCCTACCTCTACGGCTCCGAATTTACCCGGCTGTCCACCCGGCGCGTGCAGCAGCAGCGCCTGAACGAGTACGCGGACAATCTCGACGCGCAGATCTCCGCCCAGTCCGCCAACGCCAACGGCCGCGCCCTCTCCGCTCTCGACACGGCAGCCACCACGGCCTCGGACACACAGACCCGCCAAACCATCGCCCGGCTGCGACAGCAGGTGTCCATCGGGCGCATCGTGCTCGACCTCCTGCCGGACAGCCGCACCATCGATGACATCCCCGACCTTGCGCTCGAAGATGGCGACCGCTTCGTCGTCCCCAGGACCCCGGCCACGGTCAGCGTCGAGGGCCAGGTCTATAGCGCCAACGCCTTCGTCTTCCTGCGCGGCCGGAAAGAACGAGACTACCTCCGCCAGGCCGGAGGCCCGGACCGCCAGTCCGATACCAGACGGACCTTCATCCTGCGCGCCGACGGCTCCGTGTATAGCCAGCAGTATGGCAACGTGGCACGCGCCACCATGTTCCCCGGAGACACCATCGTCGTGCCGCCGCGGCTCACCCAGGGCGCCTTGCTCCGCAATCTGCTCGATGCTTCGACGATCATCGGGCAGTTCGGCCTAGGCATCGCCGCCATCAACCTTCTAAGGTAACCCAGTCACGCAAACAGAAAGCGACTCCCGCACCGTCTCTTCATGACCGACGATCCCACCTCAAACCCAGCCAACGCCGCTGAACCCGATGACACCATCGATCTCGTCGAGCTCGCCACGATGTTCATCGTCGAGTGGCGCAAGTTCCTCGTGATTGCGCTGCTTGTCTTCTTCATCGGCCTGGCGATGATCTACTCCATCAAGCCGTTGTTTGAAGCCTACGCATCGATCCTTCCCCAGGGAGCGGATGAGGCCCCCAGCGCGGCGGCGCTCTTCGGGGCACGACCAACGTCGGAGATTTTCTTCGGTCTTCTGGGCAGCCGCTCCGTACAGGATGACGTCATCGAACGGCTGAATCTGCTGGCGGCATACCATACCACCGATCAGGAGATCGCTCGTCTTCGCCTGGCCGGCAGCACAGTTTTCAGCTCCGGCCGAGGCGGCCTGGTCATCATCGGGGTGCGCGAAGAGAATGCCGCGCAGGCAGCCCATATCGCCAATGCCTTCCTCGAGGCTCTGCAAGCTCAGCGCGAAAAAATGATTCAGAGCGAGTTCGAAATCCACAACCACTTCTTCCTGCAGCAGCTCAAGTCCGAGGAGAATGCTCTCGCCGCCGCCGAGCGAGACTTCCGTGATGTGCAGGAGGCAACCGGAGTCGTCCAACCTGATTCGCAAACGCAAATCGGCCTGAACGCCATAGCAAATGCTCGCGCTCAGATCTCCAACCTGCAGGTGCAGCTCTCTTCGCTTCTTCTGGGAGAGTCCGAGCAGAACCCGCAGGTCAAGGAGCTGCGCGCACAGATCGCCGGCCTTGAAGCCCATGAGAACGCGCTCGAATCCGCCAACTCGCCCAAGGCCACAGGCGCCGCCGCCTCGGCGCGGAACATGCCGCAACTCAACCTCGACTACTCCCGCAAGTTGCGCGAGGTGAAGTACCACGAAGCTCTCGTGAGCTCGATCTCCAATCAGTACGAGTCGAATCGTCTCAGGGCAGGCGACAGCGGAGCCCAGTTTGTCGTGGTCGACCGGGCCATCGCTCCCGAGCGCAAGGCCTGGCCGGCGCGCCGGGTTCTGCTCATGGTCGATGCGGGCACTGCTGTTCTGGCGGGAGTAGTAGGCGTGGCGCTCATGCTCTTTTGGCGCAAAATCAAATCGGAGCCTCGCAATCAGGAGCATCTGACCCGGATCCGCCGCAGCTTCTGGGGCTCGCGCTAGCTCATGCATTTCCCACCGCGTCCTGGCGCAACGCCTCATGCTCAGGCACGCAAACATCCCATCACCGCGGTCCTAGCCGCCCTGCTCACCCTCTTTCTCATCCTGTTTCCCAAGGGAGGCATCAAGTTTGGCGATGTGCCGTTGACCTGGGGCTACATGCTGCTTGGCCTGACACTTCCGGTGCTCGCCATCGTTCGCCTGTTTGCCTTCCCGTTACGCGCTCGCCGGGGAGCAGTCGCGGCCCTGGCCTCACTCATCCCTTTTCTACTCGTTTTTTGCTATAGCACCAAACAGAACGGAGTCGACAGCTTCGGCGAGGCGATCAGCACCTTTACCTCGCTCTTTGTGCTCCCCTTCGCCTTTCTGCTGATCTACCCGGTCTTCCTTCCCTTTGTCGATGGAGCCAAGTTGGACCGCCTGTTCCGTTTCAGCATCTTTTCCGCGGCCGCCTTCGGCATCTTCCTCTTCTTCCTCTATCCGCTTACCGGACATCTCTTCGAAGTCCCCTATCTTACCGTCAACGCGGGCGATTATGGGATGATCGAGACCTACAAGCACATCAATCGCGGCGCGTACCTCAAGCTGATCTCGACCTACAACAACGGCAACGTCTATGGCGTCGCCACGCTGATCCTGCTTCCGCTCTACAACGCTCTCGAGCCTCGGCTCTGGCGTCGCAACACCCTCAAGCTCGCGCTGATCCTCAGTCTTTCGCGCACCGTCTGGTTTGGCCTCGTCGTCGAGCAGCTTCTTTCGCTCGTCCGGCTTGGCGCCAACGCCGCACTCACCTTCCCGCGCATTGCCCTCGGTCCCGCGGCCAAACGTGGCTCCGTCATCCTGCTCACCGGAGGCGGAATCCTGATCGGCTTGTCCTTTACCTCCCGCAACCTGGCCTTCCTATTCGATAGCCAGCTTGGCGGAAGAACCGACACGCTGCGCGCCGCAGCCCAAAATGTCACCTGGTTGCCCGCCATTCCGGTTCAACTATTCGGTGAAGTCGTCTACGCCACCGCACTTTCCAGCTACGGCATCACCGGGCTGTTGTCGATCGTCCTTATCTTTACCTTGCCCTACTTTCTGCTGCTCAGAGATCAAAGCTCCGTCCGCTCCCCACTCCGCATGGCTGCGCTGAAGGGCCTGCTCCTCTATATGATCCTGATGTTCATCGATGGTGCGATAAACTTCATTCCAGTGATGGCGTTTTACTGGTTCGTCTACATGGTCTTCCTTCACGGCTGGCCGGGTGGCTTGGAGCTCCCCATGATCGCTCGCACGCCGTCGCGCATCGTACAGAACAGGCAGCAAGTATCTTCCGCGCATCTTTGAGGAGAACGTCTATCAGTAATACCGGCAACAATACCGGAGGCATTTTAGTCACGGGCTCGACCGGGCAGGTCGGCGGTGCCATTCTGCGGGCGCTCGAGCCGTTCTTGGAGACTGCCGGCCCCATCCACGCGCCCAGCCGCTCCGCCCTGAATCTCAGCAATCCCGCCTCCATCCGCAAAACAGTGCGCGAGCTTCGGCCACGCTGGATCGTCAATTCCGCCGCCTACACCGCGGTCGACAAGGCCGAGACCAACCGCGTCGCCGCCTTCGACCTCAACTCCGAAGCCCCCGGCGTCCTCGGCGAAGAGGCCAAACGCATCGGCGCCGGAGTCATCCACTTCTCTACCGACTACGTCTTCGACGGCGCCAACCCGCTCCCCTACGTAGAATCCGACGGCGCCAACCCCGCCAGCGTCTACGGGGCCTCGAAGCTCGCCGGCGAACAGGCGCTTGCCTCCTCCGGTGCCCAACACATCATCCTCCGTACCTCCTGGGTGTACGGCGCCACCGGCAAAAATTTTCTCCTCACCATCCTCCGCCTCGCCCGTGAGCGCTCCGAGATGAAGGTCGTCGCGGACCAGCACGGCGCACCCACCTCCACCCGCGATCTTGCCGCGCTCACCCTCCACATCCTCGCCGAACACGCCGATCTCAGCCAGGTAGGCGGCCTCTACCACGCGACCGGCCGCGGCGAGACTACCTGGCACGGATTTGCGGCGGAGAGTATTCGCCAGGCCCGCGAACTCAATCCCAAAGCCTCCTACGCCGTCATGCTGCCGATCCCCACCTCCGAGTACCCCACCCCTGCCAAACGCCCCGCAAACTCGCGCCTGAACTGCACCCGCCTGGCCAAAAACCTGAAATTCACCTTTCCTCAGTGGCAGTTCTCCCTGCGCGACATCATGACTGAGCTCTACTCGCTCGAAGCGTGACTTCGGATCCCGCCCAGCCCCGGGTCGTTTGCGTCGTCGTCAACTGGAATGGCTGGCAGGACTCCCTCGTCTGCCTCAACTCCCTCCGTGCCCAGGACTACCCCCACCTCCAGGTGATTGTCGTCGACAACGGCTCCACCGACGCCTCCGTTCAGCGCATCCGCGATGCGCATCCCTGGATCACAGTGCACGAGACCGGGCAGAACCTCGGCTTTGCCCGAGGCTGCAACGCCGGAACCCGCCTTGCCTACGGACTGGGTGCCGATCTCGTCTGGCTGCTCAACAACGACACCAGCGCTCCCCCCAATACCTTGTCTCAGCTCGTCCGCACCGCGCTGGCCCACCCGGAAGCCGGCGCAATCGGCTCTGTCCTCCTCTATATGCAAGCACCGGAACGGGTGCAAGCCTGGGGGGGAGGCTCCCTCAGCCTCCTCACGGCCTACACCTCGCACTTCACCTCGCCGGCGTCCTTCGCTTCCGCCGGCACCTTTCTCACCGGAGCCAGCCTCATGCTGCCCCGCCACACTCTCGAGCAGGTCGGCCTCTTTTTCGAAGGCTTCTTTATGTACTGCGACGACTCCGACCTGTGCCTTCGCCTCCACCGAGCCGGCCTGCCGCTGGTCGTCTGTGCGGAAACCGCCATCCTCCACAAAGA
>CAXTQE010000112.1:0-12150 GCA_964246225.1 uncultured Acidobacteriaceae bacterium
GGTGCGTTGGAGCGGGCCGGCTGCGCTGCTGGAGGCTCCGGTGGTGAATCGCGCGCGGGCCAGCCTGGGAAGCTCCTCGGGCGCGCTGGATGCGTTTCTGCTGCGCTTCGACAGCCGGATTCGACCGCGGCTGGTGAATCGGTTACGTGTGGCCTACACGCGCGATCTCCAGTATGAGACGCCGCAGACGCCTTTGGCCGCGGAGCCGGCGATCAGCCCCGGAGGTCTGGCACCAGAGGTGAACATCGGGCCGAACGGGCTGATGTTCGGCACGCCGGCGTCACTTTCGCATCTGGCGTACCCGGATGAGCGCCGCCTGGAGGCGACCGATTCGCTGGGCTGGACGCACGGGCATCACAGCTTTGCGGTCGGGGGTGCGATCTCCTATGTGCAGGAGCATGTGGCCATCCAGACGAACGCCGCCGGTACCTTCCGCTACGACTCCGGTTTGACCAAGGGCTATGCCGGCGGGCTGGTGGATTTCATCACCGATTCAACCTACAACGTGCACGTGATCCCGAATGGTGGCTGTCCTTCGATCACGGCTACCGCGCATTACTTTTGCTTTCGCAGCTTTTCGCAGAGCTTTGGGGAGTCGAACGCTTCGTTTTCGACGCAGGACTGGTCGGGCTTTGTGCAGGACACGTGGCGTCCCGGACGCCGGCTGCTGCTGCACGCCGGAGTGCGTTATGAGTACACGCTGCTGCCGCTGCCGCAGAATCCGAACCCGGCCCTCGATGCGCTCTTCGGTGCGCGGGGCGCGACGAGCATCTTTCCGGAGGACCGGAATAATGTCGGCCCGCGAGTGGCGCTGGCGTGGCAACCGTTCGGGGCTGGTCGCGGCTCGGTGCACCTGGGATATGGGCTGTTTTACGGACGGTTACCGGGGGCGACCATCCGCGCGGCGCTGACGGACACGGCACAGACGTCCTCGACGACCAGCATTCGCATTCTGCCGACGGCAGTGGTGGCGTGTCCGCAGGTGGCGTCGCAAGGATTTGGATACCCGTGTGCGTTTGCCACGCCGCCCACCGGGGTGATTGCGGCGACGACTTCGGCGGTGGTTCTCGATCGCCGCTTCCGGCTGCCAATGGTGCAGCAGGGCAGCCTAACGCTGGAGCGGCCGATCGGCCGGGAGTCCTCTGTTTCGGCGAGCTACATCTTCAACATGGATCGGCAGCTGCCCAGTTCGACCGACCTGAACATCGCGCCCTCTACCCAGACTGCGCACTTCCAGCTGCAAGGGGGGACCGGCGCGCCCGGCGTTACGGATGGTGAAACCTTCGCGCTGCCCCTGTACACGGCACGGGTCTCCTCCAGCTTTGGGCCGGTAACGGACGTGGAGTCGAGCGTCGATGCGACGTACAACGGCCTGGCAGTCGGTGCCTTCACCCGGCTATCGCACTCTTTGCAGATGCAGGGCAGATACACGTGGTCGAAGGCGATCGATTTTGGGCAGGCACAGTCGGCGATTCCGCGGACCGATGGGCAGTTGGACCCGTTTACCAACGGCTACGACAAGGGGCTTTCGTCGCTGAACTATCCCTGGGCTGCGCATTTGACGGCGGCGTGGAGTCCGCAGTTAGCCTTTGGACCCCGATGGCTGCGGGGGACGACAAACGGGTTTACCTTTACGCCGATTGCGAGCGTTCGCGCTGGCCGGCCGTACACCTTCGATTTGTCCGGCGGGACCCGGCTGGCTGGGGGCCACGAGAGCCTCAACGGCTCTGGCGGCGCACTCTACCTGCCCACTGTCGGCCGCAATACGCTGCGGCTTCCTCCGACGGAGAACGTGGATCTGCGCGCCGGACGTGCGTTTCGGGCGGGCGATCGTCTGCGCCTGGAAACCTTTGCCGAAACGTATAACCTGCTGAACCACACCAACATCTCTTCTGTGACGCAGCGGGCTTTTCTGGTGGGCACGGCTGTGAATGGAGTAACGCCGCTGGTTTTCCAAAATGCTGCGGAGATCGGCGTCGAGGGGCTGAACACGCAACCGTTCGGCACGCCCAACGCCAGCGCAACGAGTTCCGCGCGCGAACGGCGGATCCAGCTAGGGCTTCGCGCCGAGTTCTAGAGGCTGTTATGAAGGTGTGCTTGCGACGTCGACCAATCTGGCACACGGGAGAAGAAAGTTGATGCTGTGAGTTTCTTTGAAGGTGCTATCAAGTTGTGGGATGAATGGCATCGGTTCGGGGTATCCACGGGTGTGCCGATGGGATAGTCCGCTCAGGCGTTTGTTCAGCACGAGCGATTTTCGATCCATTTTCCCTCGCCGGATCCTGATCCAACACCAGTGCCTGCTTCAGATTTACCTGGAGCCCCGGAGAAGAGCCTGGTCTCGGCGGCTTCTGCTGGCGCTGACCATAGTGCAGTGAACCAGCGCAGCCAGAGACCGGATCTCCATACGCAGCAACATGCCCAGGGCCAGCTTTGTACGACGTCGCAGCAGCAATGCCCAGTCCCAGTGAGACCCATACTGGCGGTAAAAGCGTGCCTCGGCTGCCAGCATTTCACGCAGACGTGGGGAGCTCTTAAGAGCCACGTGTACATCCTGCGACTTGCTCGCGAGCTGATGGGCCAACGTCGCATGAAGCAGGAAGATCTGCTGTCCCTGCGCCTGCAGATTGGTAAACATCGCGTGATCGAGGTAGTCCAGGGGGAAATTATGTGGAAATCCTCCGGCAGTGTGAACTGCCTCGACACGCAGCAGCGCTCCGGAGTTATACACGCGCACATTTTTCATAAAACCGTAGAGTTCGCCGAAGCTCTGCAGCGACCGATTTCCGTGCGGCCAATGTGGCGAGAGGATCAAGCCTTCCTGGACGAGCTTCGGCACGATGGCACCCAGATCCTGGCGACTTTGAAAGTCACTCGCGACGTGCTGTGCCTCAATCAGATAGTCTGCCGTGACGGTCGTGTCCTGGTCTAGGAGAAGCAGCCAGGTCTTGCCCTCGTGTTTTGCCTGCTCAAAGGCATACTGGTACGCCACGGCTAGACCAGGGTTCGATGGGTCGTGGCGATAGGTGCAGGCGAATGACGTTTCCGGAAGCTCCTGTTTCGTCGGCGAGTTGTCATACACGATGCAGGCGATGGATGCCTGCGGGATCTGCTCCATAGCCCGCACGAGGGACTGAAATGCCGGACTCCGCTGAGGTGACAGCCGGTACAGGACTACGACGGCAAGCACCGTTATTCCGCGCTCCTGCTGTAAAGCTGTATGAGTCATGCGGGCATTCCGCAGACAGCGCTCTTCCACGGCGCTCCTGCTTTTCGCTGGTTCCACATTCCGTTGCTCACTTTGACTATCCTACTGCAGGGGGATGTGCCTGATGCAGATTTCGATTGCGTTGTGTACCTACAATGGCGGCCGCCATCTTCGAACGCAATTGGACTCCATTCGTGCGCAGACTCTGCTCCCCGCAGAGCTTGTCGTCTTCGACGATGGCTCTTCCGACGACACAGCAGCGATACTCGAACAGTTCGCTCAAACTGTATCCTTCCCCGTTCGATTTTTCTGCAATTCCGTCAATGTGGGATCGACCAGGAACTTTGAGCAGGCCATGCAACGGTGCCAGGGCGAGGTCATCGCTCTTTGCGACCAGGACGACCTGTGGGCACCCAACAAGCTGGCCCGAATGATGGCCGTTCTTGAGGCAGAACCAGAGCTTGCCGGAGTCTTTTCCAACGCGCGTCTCATTGACGATGACGGCAAGGTTCTACCGGACGATCTTTGGCTGCGCCAGGATTTTACTTTGGCACGCCAGCGGCGCTTCAACCGATCCAGCGCGGCTCTCCAACTCATCCGCCGCGACACCGTGACCGGCGCCACGCTGATTTTTCGCTCCTCTTACCTGCCCTGGCTGCTCCCCATTCCTGCGGGCTGGGTGCACGATGGCTGGATTGCACTTCTATTGGCCAGCATGGCGGAGCTGCGAGCTCTGCCTATCTGGCCAATGAGCTACCGGCTTCATGCAGCTCAGCAGGTAGGTGCCGTGCAGGTTGCCCTCCACAGCCATCTCTCAACACCTGTGGAGAAAGCTCGCAGGTTCCATCATCAGAATGCTACCCGATGGCAGGATTTGCTGGCTCGAATGGAAGAACTGGCTTCCCTTCCGGGGAGGAAGCTACAGCCTGCTCCGTATGCGCTTGCAGAAGTACGCCGCAAAGTCTGCTTTGTTCAGGAACGTGCCACGCTGCTTGATAACACCCGGCTTCGTCGCATCCTCCCTGCCCTTTGCCTGCTGCCTGGGTACCTGCGTTACGAAAAAGGTGTTCTCAGCCTTTTACGGGACCTTATGCATAGAGTGGGCGACGAGGCTTGAGCGCCACCTAGATGTTCTAGGATACCTCTACTCGACACGCCCTATTTTGCGCTTAAAAAGCTAACTGCAGAACTTAGAGCCCGAATTAATCGTGAATGGCAGCGCAGTTATAACGAGCGCTGGCAGCAACACGGGTCAGCGCAGCAATTTGCACTTCGAAACTAGCAGTCTGCTTGGTCACCGAGACCACCGTGGGCGTACCTTTTACCGCCTCCAACGTGCAGGTCAAGGTGTATTGCAGGTCGGCGAAGGCGAAAGGTAGATTGATCTGTGGCGACGTGCAGGTAGCCCCGACGACGGCGTGGGTGGAGCATCCGACCTCACCGCGCACGTGTTGCAGGCCGGTATTGTTAGAAATTCCACCTACAACCGACAACGTGGAGGAGATTTTCTGAAATCTCGCGACGCCATCACTATAAATTACCCAACGGGTCGCGGTATCGGCAGCGTTGCGTCCTAGGATGGACTCCCGCTGACCTCTATCACTGGAGGGCACAATATATAAATCCGCAATATGCGCATCATCCCGACTGCTGAGCTTCATTCCAAGAACATGATAATCCTCGTTGTCGATTCCAATCATGTAGCCGCGGATCTGCGGAAGTGCGCCGTCTTTCTCTCCAATTACGGAATTGATTTGAAGCCCGATTCCGGCGTGCATGCCGTTATTGATAATACGTACGCCCGCGCTGACCAGCCCTGCATCGTCAATTGTTCCCTCGTTTGAGGTGTCCACCTCCAGGCCTGTCGCCTTCTCCGCGAGGTTGCGATAGTTTGCCACGAAATTCGCACCCCAGATTTGCCGGGAAGATCCTTCCAATCGATGCACGGAGCCAACAATCGCTTGCAAGGATGCGTTCGTGCCATTCGTCGTCTGACCTCCATCTGCGACGGCATCGACGATTAGCACATTGCGCCCGCAAAACATGCACTCCGTTTCGAACGCTTCATTTGCTCCCGCATGGTAGAGATAATGAACGCTGGCGCGCATGCCCGTAAGCTCGCCGTCGGGATAGCCGAAACCGTTTCGATTGCGCAGATCCTGAATCGTGACATTGTTTGCTGTCGGATTCCATCCCGTGCCGGAAAGGGCAGTGGGCGGAATGATAATCAGGCAAGTCTGCGTCGAGCCAGCTACACACGCCTGAGCGGCAGCATTGATGCGCGCGGCAACGGTCTCCCCAGGAAAGAACTCCTCATTGATTATGCCTTGACGATCGTCTAGAGAGTGCGAAGGTGAGACCTGACCCTGCGCGCAGGCAGCGACCACCAGAGCGATAAGAGCAGACAGAGATTTTAGAGGAAGTCGGGATAATTGTAGCGGCATGCTAGGTCACCTCAAAGGAAGCAAAGTAAGTGGCGCGTGGCTACTAGATCAGAAAGGCGCAATCGCCCGCTCCGGAGCAACCAATGACGCCTGACTTGCCGATTGAGCAATGGGAAGTCCTTCCCGGTTCACGGGTCTGGTGACAAGTCGCTGGATGAGCACCGCGGCTATCATCTCCATCACGATGATCAGAATGGTTAAAAAGTCTGAGAAAAACATGAATCCCATACACGCCAGCAGCACGCCCGAAAGTAGAAAATTTCTAGTGAGCCGGTTTCCTGCACGCATCGCTCCTGCTATCAGACCCCACGCGTAATTGATCCCGATAATGCCGAAGTACCAGAAATCCAGGAAATATTTCGCCATGTAGGTATGCACGCCGTCAAGAATTTTCTCGCTTCCAAGATCGGCGGTCATCTCCGTGGATTTCACCGCCAAGTCTCCTGGAAAGAGTGAGTAAAAGAATGTGGTCGGGTGCTGATGGTACGGTACATGGATGATCCAACACATATTGGAGAATGGCGTAGCTATATAGGAGATGACCCAGAGATAAGCCGGCGGCCAGTTGTGGTAGCGCTGCTTGATTTGCAGAAATCCTAGAAGGGCATCCACGCCCAGGCTGTTGCGGCTGTTACCAATCAGGTTGGAAGCAAAGACGGCGATCGTCAGAGTTGTCAAAGCAATGCCGTAGATGCGCAGCCTGCTCTGCGGTGTGCGCAACGAGAACACCGACAGCGCCTGGAAGAGCATGATCAGGAGGTAACCTCGGGAGCCGTACAAAAGAAAACAGCCAGGAGAGAAGAGGTACAAACTCCACCGTCTCCAGAACGAGGGCTCCATGGGGGCCGTAATGAAGATTACCAAGATGGCCGCGAACATGGGCTGCCGCAGCGATCCATAGACCTGGTAGCTCAAGGTGTCTTCCCCAAGCGCACCGAACAGGGGAGGCAGGCCGAAGCGTTTCCAGTTCATCACAATAATGGCTACTACCAGGAACACGGCGCACAGGTGCAATGTTCTAAGTCGATTTAATCGGACTTCGTAATATTCACTAACTCCTTCGGGAGAATAGTTTCGGGCAACATAGCTCCATCGCAGTGTCATGTAGCCTACTAGGAAACTCAGAGTGGCAATCAGGCATAAGCGTAGAGCAACCGAAAAATCGGGAAAGGAAGCAAAGGAGATATGCAGCGAGAACGTTACAACCATCAGTACCCATTCGGCGAAGAACAGGTACAGCGGGTTGCAATAAAACGGGATGAGAGCCGGGTCTCTGACTTTAAATACTAGGTTTTGGCGCACGTGTTCTCTCGGCCAAGGATCGAGGATCG
Source organism: uncultured Acidobacteriaceae bacterium (assembly GCA_964246225.1). Taxonomy (GTDB): domain Bacteria; phylum Acidobacteriota; class Terriglobia; order Terriglobales; family Acidobacteriaceae; genus Edaphobacter. Next base: position 6,984 of record CAXTQE010000112.1, read on the forward strand.
TTGGGTTAGAAGGGAAACCATGGAAGGAAGGACTGTAGCAGGAGCAACTTCTCCGCCAGCACGGGCTGTCGTCGAGCCTGGGACAGAGCCCCCCGGTACAGCGCCCACATGCAGGCAAGAACAAAGCCTATACAACCGACGCCCACAACGATCAGCTTACGCCGGGGGCCGGACGCCAGTTCTGGTGGGTCGGCATGATCAATCACCTGGATGATCGGTGACGACTTTGCCTCATCAATCCGCGCAGCCTCATATTGACGGGACAACAGATCGAACAGGATCTCGTTATATTTCACCTCGCGCAGCTTCCGGGCGTATTCCAGACCGCCCTCTGGCACCTGACCCGTCGAGATTTCCGGATTGCCCGCAGCCGAGTTGCCGACGCTGCTTTCCTGTGCCGCAAGCTGTGCCCGCAGCGCCCGGAGCTGCTGTTCGATACGAAGGACGTCGGGATTTTCGTCGGCGTCAAAGGTGCGAAGTCCCTGCAGCTGTACCTCGAGTGAGGAAATCTGCGCCCGTGTCTGGGCCACATTGCGAACGGCAAGCTCCGTTTGCCCAGGCACAGTCAGCAAGCCCGTCTTCTGCTGTGTCTTCTTGAGGTCTTCTTCCGCGTTACTTAGTGTCGTCTTTTCTGCGTCCAGCTGTTGCTCGAAAAAAAGCCGTCGCTGCGCCGCTTCAGTAACTGCCATCGAGGAGTTCACATTACCGAGTGAATTCACGTAGAAATTTGCAATTTCGCTGGCCAGCAGTGGATCGGTCTGCTTGACCGAGATCTGAATCATGCCGTCCTTTGTGGACTCAAACTCGGAGGTGTCGGCCAAGACGCCGCGGGCAGCCGAAAGCGTCTTTAGGTGCCACTGCTGCTGGAGGTGAAAGTGCGCAATGACCTGATCTCTAACGCTACGACTTTGTAAGATCCCAATGTAGAGGTCAGCGGGGTTCTTGAGTGGGCTTGAACCGCCCAGACCCGCAAGCGATCCAAGCTGGCCAAGCATTGCCGTCAATGAGGACTGCGGCGTTTGCGGCGGGAGGATCATCGCTATAGCCGTGTAAGTCGGCTTTATTAAAAAGGTCAACGCGAACGCTAGCAGCATTGCACTTAGTGTCGTAAGAACGACGAAGCGTGCGTGCGCGGCTAAAAGTAAAACCAGGTCGAGGGCCGGGGTCTGCACGTCCCGGCGTGAGTGGACTTCCGCGCCATAGTCTCTCGATTTCTCATGTTCCGTTGTAACCACGCCTACATCCCTCGTCCTATATTGTTTTTCTCAGTAGACCGGCAGGTCAACGCCGTCCGTGCCCGACCGGCATCCCTGCAGAGCTATGAAGCCGGCTGCTGCGGCGGGTCAGGACCCGGCGGCGTATCTCTGCCGCAGTAATGTGTTGATATGCGGAACGCCTTTTCTTCAGCATCCCTTTTGCGTAGCGCCCCAGCAAGCGTACCATCCGTTCGGTACGGCCCGCCAAGCCCATGTGTTGGTCCCAGAAGCGGCACTCATCCTGAAGCATCAATCGGTAGCGATCCGGACTCATACGCTCTTCGCAACGCAGGATGGAGAGTTCGTGTGGCACCGTCACGTCGGCGATCGCCAAGCGCTTGCCGGCCTTATCTAGCCGCTGATAAAGACGCGTGTCGCTGTTGTGCAGGGGAAAGCTTAGATCGTAGCCACCCAGTTGCAACAGCGACCGGACCCGCAGCAAAGACGCCGAGTTCAGCGCCGAGGTGTGCAGCGGCGCTAGTCCAGAGGCCGACGATGGGAGAACGGAGGGCAGGAAGCCCTGGATAAAGTGAAACGGGGAGATGAGCCGTCCCACGTCCTCAATGCGCGGAATCACGGCGGCCATCCTCTGGTCTTCAGCATACCTTTGTGCCACACGCGCCATGATGGTGAGGAAGTCCGGCGGAAGTTGCGTGTCCTGATCCAAGGTCAGCAGCCAGTCAAAGCCCTCTTCCGCAGCCATAATCAGTGCATCGTTATAGGGCTGCGCGAGACCGGGATTTTCCGGGTAGGCCCGGTAACTGATCGTCGCGGGAAGGTTGGATACTGTTTGCCCTCCCGGCGTGTTATCAGCGACGAGCACCTTCAATCGCAGGCCGAGTATTTCCGCCTGCCTTGCGGACTCGAGGAGGGTGATCAGACTTGAGCTTTCCAGCGGAAGAAGTCGATAGACCACAACGATCGCGAAAATAGTCATGTCCGAGTTTCCTCGACTGGAATCTGCATAAAGTGGACCATTTTGATTATAGCGTCGGCTTACAACAGCAGATCGCGCAGCAGCGCGGACACACCGGTAGGCGCATACCTGCGATAGGCGCGCCAGTGCCGTAGAGCCGAAGACCAGCGGCGCGCCCGTCCTGCCTGAAGATGCGAGGCCACACGGCGCATGTGTTGGGCTTTCTTTTGCGCCATCGGAAGCCACCATGCGGCTGCCAGCGTGGGGTCCTGCTGAGCGTGCGCGAGCAGCGACTCGAACTGCACGGCATCCCTGCTGTACTCGCGCAGATTCCGTTGTCGGGAAAGATCCAGATAGGCACCGATGCCGTTACGGCGCAGAAATGCGACTTTTTCTCCAGGGGTAATCGGTACCCCAATTTGTTGCTGTTGATGGACGCGATAGGCGACCAGCCGCTCCGGACAGGGCAGCAGTTGACCGTCCGCAGCCAGCATCAGCGCCAGCCAGAAGTCATGCGGCCAATGGTTGGGCATATGCGACAGCAGGTGACGACACCGGGAGCGAAAGGCAAACGCCATCCCCGTCACTACGTTCCGCTGCAAGAGCACCGGCACGCTATCGCCGGAGGCAATCCTTTGCTGATCGCGGGGAAGAAAGCGAAAGCTCCCCCATAACGTGCCTGGCAGGCTGCCGGAGCTGGTATCGAGGAGATCTCCGTCGGAGAATATTCCCCCTTTCTCCGGGTTCAAGACAAATTCCTGCTCCAAACGGAGAAGTTTGTGGGCATACCAGATGTCGTCCTGATCACTGAGGGCGATGATGTCGCCGCTGCACAGCGCAATTGCCTTTACGAAGTTGCGGCTGTAACCGAGCGTTTCGCTGTTTTGGTAGAGGCGGACAGCAAAAGGCGCCTCGCGCGCAAAGTCTTCGAGCAAGGCGACGGTCTTGTCCGATGAGCTGTCGTCGCAGATGACAACCTCGTCCGGGAGCCGCTGTTGATTGAGGAAACTTTGCAGCTGTTCTGGAAGATATCGCGTTCCATTGAAAGTACACATAGCCACGGAGACACGAAGATTCGGGTTTTCGAGACCGGCCATGCTTCTTGCAGTATATGCAGTGAATCAAGCAGTATAAAGACGAGCGAACGGGCCGATCGAGGGTGCTTCAGACTTCATGATACGAGTTTTGATCGATGCCACGAGCATCACGAAGAAGAAGGCCGGCGTCGGTGTTTATGCAAAGAATCTGATCGACAATCTAGTTACGGCTGGCCAGTTGGAGCTTTTCCTGGTTGTTCAGGACGATGATCCCGACTTTACCTACTCCGGCCTTCCTCATGTCACCGTCCTGCGCATGCCCTCCCGCTTTTTCAGGAAAACGCCACTGCGCTTGCTCTTTGAGCAGACCGGTTTGCCTTTGTTGATCCGTAAATATCGGATTGATGTCGTGCACTCGCTTCATTATTCGTTTCCCTTGTTCCGGTTTGGGGCACTGTCGGCCGTCACGATCCACGACATGACCTCGCTGCTGATGCCGGAGATGCACGTTGGAATCAAAGTCGTTTATTTTCGATTTTTTCTTCGCCAGGCGTTGCGGGGCAGCGATGCGCTGATCTTTGTCTCGCGTTCTGCGCGACACGATTACGTCGCCCATTTCGGTTCTCCGCGCGGCTTGTCGATGGTGGTGCATCATGGCAAGGGGCCAGGCTTCCAGCCAAGCAGCGATGAGGTCAGGATCGCCCCTGTTCGCGCGCACTATGCATTGCCTGCACGCTATATCCTTTATGTTGGAACGATTGAACCAAGAAAGAATTTGGATCGGCTGGTGCAGGCCTTTGCCGCTCTGGCGCCGAACTATCCCACCCTGTCCCTTGTGATCGCCGGCATGATGGGATGGAAGCAGGACCACCTCCTCGGGTTATGCCACAGCCTTGGGATACAGGACCGAGTGTTGTTCCCGGGGTTCGTTGCTGAGGAGCATAAGGCATCGCTGATTGCCGGGTGCGAACTCTTCGTCTATCCATCCCTGTACGAGGGGTTTGGACTTCCGGTCCTGGAAGCCCTGGCCAGCGGTGTTCCTACGGTCACAAGCAATCTTTCTTCTCTGCCCGAGGTGGCCGGGGATGCGGCTTTGCTGGTCGACCCCAAGGACGCGAATGCGCTCGCCAAGGCTATGGATGCAATCCTTTCGGACCCAGAACTGGCTGCTGAACTTAGGCGTAAGGGACCGGAGCAGGCTGCCAAATTCACCTGGGAACACACCGCCGAGCAGACTACTGCCGTCTACCAGGAGCTGATCCTTTCGCACCCTGGTATGCTGTCCCGCAAATAAGGCGTGTTCCCTCAGCAGCGATGGCCCAGGATGATTGCGCCGCTCGGCAAGATACAAAAAGACCTAGGCCAGCAGCGCCTGGATAAGTTCGTGGTATTCGGTTGGGGTTGGCACATAGGGACTGGAGCGGTTGAAAGGGCTGGCGATGACCCTCTCGACCAGGGTAGGAACAGAGTGCGGCTTGTACCCCGCTGCAGTCAGGCTGTCGGGAAGTCCGATGGTCGCGATCAGTTCCCGTAGTGCGTCGGGCAGCGCTGCGGGTCCGCTCAGGCCGAGCGTTCGCGCGACCTGAGCGACTTTTTCAGGAAGGTGGTGCGACACGAGTTGAATTGTTTGAGGCAGCGCAGCTGCGACCAGCAAGCCGTGATGCAGGCCCTGGTCGCCACAGGAGACTGCGATTGCGTGAACCGGGCCGAGACCCTTGTGAATGCCGGCTCCTCCCATGAAAGCGGCGGCCATCAGCGAGGCACGCGCTTGCTCGCCCTCTGGCCGCATAGCCTCCGCAAGGCTGTGGAACGCTCGGCTGAGACCATCCAGAACAAGCGCATCGATCACCGGGTTTGCAGGATTGGCGAAGTAACCCTCCAGGCAATTTGTGAGTGCGTCAACACCGGTGGCGTCGATCAACCTTGGCGGCAGCGTGCGCACCAGGTCGGGGTCGCAC
>CAXTQE010000113.1:0-1478 GCA_964246225.1 uncultured Acidobacteriaceae bacterium
AACTCATGCCAACCCTCGCCACCACCTTCGCCGGCATTCCCTGCCTGAATCCCTTCTGGCTCGCCTCCGCCCCGCCCACCAACTGCGGCGAGCAGATCATGCGCGCCTTCGACGCAGGCTGGGGAGGCGCGGTCTGGAAGACCATCGGCGAGCCTATCACCAACGTCAGCTCGCGCTATTCGTCGATCGACTACGAAGGCCGCCGCATGATGGGCTTCAACAATATCGAGCTCATCAGCGACCGCCCCATTGAGACTAACCTCCGTGAGATTGCCGAGGTCAAACGCCGCTACCCCAAACACGTCGTTATCGCGTCGCTCATGGTCGCGAGCCAACGCGAGACCTGGCATGACATCGTGCAGCGCTCTGAAGACGCTGGAGCCGATGGCCTTGAACTCAACTTCGGCTGCCCGCACGGCATGAGCGAGCGCGGCATGGGCTCGGCGGTGGGCCAGGTGCCGGAGTACTGCGAGCAGATCACGGGCTGGGTGAAGGAGCGGGCGCGCACACCGGTCATCGTCAAGCTCACCCCCAACATCGCGGACATCCGCATGCCCGCGCGGGCGGCGCGACGCGCGGGAGCCGACGCACTGTCCGCCATCAACACCATCAATTCAATTACCGGCATCGATCTCGACACCTTTGAGCCGCGCCCGCTGGTCGACGGCAAGAGCTCGCACGGAGGCTACTGCGGACCGGCGGTGAAGCCGATCGCCCTCAACATGGTCCAGCAGATTCAGGCTGATCCCGAGGCTGCGCTGCCGCTCTCCGGCATCGGCGGCATCGCTACCTGGCGCGATGCGGCGGAGTTTTTCCTGCTTGGCTGCGGCAATGTCCAGGTCTGCACGGCGGCAATGCACTTTGGCTATCGCATCGTCGAGGACATGGCGGATGGCCTGCTCGGCTGGATGCGCGACAAGGGCTTCGCGACGCTCGACGACTTCCGCGGCCTCTCTCTGCCGAACGTGCGCGAGTGGAAGCAGCTGAACCTGAACTACCGCGTGGTCGCCGAGATCCACGCCGACAAGTGCATCGGCTGCCAGCTTTGCTACACCGCCTGCTGGGACGGCGCGCACCAGTGCATCCACCTCGACCGCGCCGAAGGTGGAAGGCAGGCGATCGTCACCGGCCAGGATCCACGCTACGCGCATAGCGAAGCCAATCCGCACGGCAAGCCCACCCCCGCGATGGTTTTTGCTGCTTCAGCCAAAGCCATCACCACGACACCCATCCCCAAGCTCGACATGAACGGACCCGGGCTGAACTCATCTGTCACTCCACTTGAACGTATTCCGCGTGTCGACTGGGATGAGTGCGTCGGCTGCAATCTTTGTTCGCTGGTCTGCCCGGTTGAGGACTGCATCACTATGGAGCGCATTGAGAACGGCCATCCGCCGCAGACCTGGGAGGAGCGATCTGCGGCTGGCCTGGTTCCGGCTGAGGCGGCTCCGGCGGGCTTTGCGGAAGGGCGCTAGACC
>CAXTQE010000113.1:1578-11579 GCA_964246225.1 uncultured Acidobacteriaceae bacterium
AGGATCACACCCTCCGCCATGCATTTTGCGGCGATCTGATCGACCATCAAGGGCGTGCCGGAGACCTTGTCTGTGTAGGTATTGAAGGGTTCTTTGGTGAGTCGATTCTTGACCAGCTCGACTGCCCAGAAGAGGCCTTTGCCGCGCACATCGCCGACCGAAGGATGCTTTGCTTTGAGCATTTGCAGCCTGGCTTCGACATAGGGCGCGAGCTCGGCGGCGCGCTCGATCAGGCCAAGCCGCTGCATCTCGTGGATGGCGGCGACGGCGGGGGCGAGCGTCATGGGATGAGCTTCGTAGGTGTGGCCGTGGGAGAAGTAGTGATCCTGAAAGTAGGCGGCGATCTTCTCGTTCGTCGCGCACAAGCCGAGCGGCACGTAGGCTCCGGTGATGCCCTTGGCGGTGGTGAGGATGTCGGGCGTAACGCCCCAGTGCTCCATGGCGAACCACTTTCCGGAGCGGCCCCAGCCGGACATGACCTCGTCGGCGATGAGCAGGACTCCGGTCTCATCGCAGATGCGGCGGAGCTTGGGCATGTACTCGTCCGGCGGCACGATGACGCCGTTGGTGCCGACGATCGGCTCGACGATGATGGCGGCTACGTCGGACTCATTGCGGATGATGTGCTCGAGGTAGTCGGCGCAGGCGATGTTGCAGCCGGGGTAGGTGTGGCGGATGGGGCAGCGATAGCAGTTGACTTCAGGGCCGAAGAGGGTGCCTTGCTGCTTGCCTCCGACGGGCTCCATGGCCCAGCGGCGCGGGTCTCCGGTGGCTGCGATGGAGCCGGAGGTGGACCCGTGATAGCTCTTGTAGCGCGAGAGGATTTTGGATTTGCCGGTGTACATGCGGGCGATTTTGAAGGCGGCCTCGTTGGCGTCGGTGCCGCTGGTGGTGAAGAAGAAGTGGCTTAGGCCGGCGGGCAGGACTTCGAGCAGAAGCTGCGAAAGCTCAGCGCGCGCGGTGGTGGCGTAGCCGGGCATGGCGTAGGCAAGTTCTTCGGCTTGCTTCGCGATGGAGGCGATGACTGCGGGGTTCTTATGGCCGAGGTTCGAGCACATCAGCTGCGAACTGAAGTCGAGATACTCTTTGCCGTTGCCGTCGGTGATGGTGCAGTCCTTGGCATCGACGATGTGCATGGGGTTCCAGGATCGCTGGAAGCGCCAGGTGCCGTAGTTGGTGCGGCGGGTGATGTCGACGACTTCGGTGGAGGTGAGCGGGGGCATGGGCGCGCCTTTCGAACCTGGAGATGATTCAGTTTACCCGGCGACCTCGGGCGATGCGGACGTAATCAACGTGCGCGGCGAGAAACGCGGCGAGGAGTGAGATCTGTTTGGTATTCGTTTAGGTCGATACCGCGCATCTGATACATCCGCTTGGTCAACGTCCGGGAGGCTTCGAGGCGCTCAGCGACGGTCTTCTGGCTCCAGTAGAGCAGGTGCTCCATTCTGGCCTGAGCGTGGGTCAGCTTTCTGGGGGGCAAGTGGGTTGCTCGTAAGCAGAGGCGGGTTTGAGGTTGAAACAGAGTTATGCTCCACCCACCTCAGACGGTGAGACTGTCTGAGATGGGGCACCCGAAGTTTTGTTCGCAAACGTTTCTATCATTTCGTTAGCCCCAGGTGAAGTCGATGGGGGCGTGGACGTCGGGGTGGAGGCTTTTGTGCACGGGGCAGGTGTGGGCGGCGCGTTCAAGGCGCTGCTTGTGCTCGTCGGCAACGTCATGGGGCATGTGGATTTTCGTGGCGAGGCTGCCGATCCTGCGGGTGGGCACGGCGGTCATGTCTTTTTCGACGACGGCCGTCGCGCCGGTCATGTCGATGCCGTGGTTGCGGGCGACGATGCCCATGGTGGTGAGGATGCAGGTGCCAAGCGCGGTGGCGACGAGGTCGGTAGGGGAGAAGCTTTCGCCGCGGCCCTGGTTGTCCTTGGGGGCGTCTGTGGCGAGGGCGGTGGAGGAGGGCTCATGCACGGCGCGGCAGTGCAGGTCTCCTTCGTAGTTTGTCTGGATGGTGACCATTCGTTCCTTTCTACCAACTGAGGAAGATACGTATGAGTGCGTAGACGGCAACACCGACAAACACCATGGGCAAAATCCATCGCAGCGTGGTCGGATCCGGGGTCGACCAGTTGGCCTGCAGCACCCATACCATACAGGAAAGAGCTCCAGTGAAGCCTGCGATGCGGAGGGGATGCGAGTTATGGGCGTTCATGGCCAGGCTAAAGCAACAGACAAGGAAGGTGCTGCGTATCGCATCCAGCCAGGAAGTTTTCTGTTTTTGCCGAAGGCTGCTGGCGGGAAGGGCTTGAACGCCGTGCTCTTTGATCTCGGCGATGCAGGCACGGTAATCGTCAAGAAATCGCGGGATGACGAGGTTGGATGCTTTGGCCGCGGAGACAAGAGTGACGCCGCCATAGGGCATGGGAACAAGACCATGGATCTCAGACCATGCCAGGAACTGAGTTCGGGCCTTTACGGTTCGAAGGACGCCCTCGGCGGTAATGCTGACCGCGCCACGAGACTTGAGGGAGAGTGTCATGGATCCGAGCGCGGCTACGGCCATAAGACAGAAGCCTCCCGCTCCGAGAAGAACGAGACCTTCAAGAACGAGCTGATCGGATGCGGCGCTGGGCCGGAGGGCTCCGAGATGACGATGCAGGGACATCCATGAGAGCAAGCCGATAGCGCCTATGGCTGCGCTCGCGAGAGCGAAGTTGCGGCCTGTGGGGTTCCAGCCGGCGTAGTTATCGGGAACGACGAGATAATTCGCCATGGTGAATGTTAGCAAGGATAGTCTCGCGGGAGAGCAGGAGGTAGATGGCTGCGGCGAGGAAGAAGCCGACGAACCAGGCGTAGTCGTAGAGGAAGCGCAGTGTGGGGACGAAGAGGCCGATGAGCGAGAAGAAGACGCCGACGACCAGCGCGAGGATGGCTTTCGGGTTGAAGCCGTGGGTGTACTCGTAGAGGCCGTTGCGGCGGTAGAGGGCGGGGACCTCGAGCTGGCGGTGGCGGAGGAGGAAGTAGTCCGCGACCATGATGCCGGCGACGGGGCCGAGCAGGCCGGAGTAGCCGACCAGCCAGCCGAAGATGTAAGTGCCGAAGCTCGCCATCAGGCGCCACGGCATCATCGCCAGGCCGAGGAAGCCGGTGATGAGGCCTCCGGTGCGGAAGCTGATGTACTTCGGCGCGAGGTTCGAGAAGTCGTTCGAGGGGCTGACGACGTTGGCGCCGATGTTCACGTTGAGCGTCGCGATGAGGATCGAGATCAGCGCGAGAAAGGCGATGGCGGGTTGGTGGAAGCGGCCGAGCAGCGTGATGGGCGACCAGATAGCCTCGCCGAAGACGACGGTGGAGGCCGAGGTGCAGGCGATGCCGATAAAGCTGTACAGCGTCATAGCCACCGGTAAACCGAACGCCTGGCCGAGGATCTGGGCGTCCTGGGATTTGGCGTAGCGGGTGAAGTCGGGGATGTTGAGCGAGAGCGTGGCCCAGTAGCCGACCATCGCCGTGAGCATGGGGAAGAAGAAGTGCAGGAACGCGCCGGTCGTGGCGAACTTCGAAGGCGCGGCGAGCATGGGCCCGAAGCCGCCGGCGCGATGGGTCATGTATGCCAGCAGGATGAGCGACATGAGGAGCAGGAAGGGTGCGGAGAAGCTTTGCAGGAAGCGAATGGATTCGACGCCGCGCCACACGACGGCCATGTTGAGCAGCCAGAAGCCGAGAAAGCACGTCCACAGCACCGTCTGCGAGCCGGCGTGCGCAGGGGACAGGACGCCAACCATGGCGGCGATCGACTGGCCGCCGATCCAGCTCTGGATTCCAAACCATCCGCAGGCCACCACGGCTCGCAGCGTAGCAGGGATGTTGGCTCCGCGAACGCCGAAGCTTGCCCGCACAAATACCGGAAAGGGGATGCCGTAGCGGGTGCCGGCGTGGGCGTTCAGCAGCATCGGGACAAGCACAATCAGGTTGCCGAGCAGGATCGTCAGCACGGCCTGCCACCAGTTCATGCCGCCGGCGATGAGCGAGCTCGCCAGCATGTAGGTGGTCACCTCCATGGACATCGAGAACCACAGCGCGATGTAGTTGTACGTGCCCCAGGTGCGTTGGGCGGGAGTGGTTGGGGCGAGGTCTTCGTTGTAGAGCTGTAGGTCGTGGGCAGTGGCGGTCTCGATCAAAGCAGCTCTCCTGCGTTGGCGCGGCGATGGAGAAAGCGTCCCCGGCCGGGTGTGCCCAGGAACTGGCCGTGGTCGACGACAAGCTCGCCGCGCGAGTAGACGCGGGCTGCGTTGCCCTTGACCTGCCAGCCTTCGAACATGCTGTAGTCGGTGTTCATGGCCTGGGTGGCGGCAGAGATTGTGTATTCGGCCGCCGGGTCCCAGAGCAGAACATCGGCATCCTTGCCCGGAGCGAGAACACCTTTCGTCTCCATGCCGAAGATGCGTGCAGGTTCCGTCGCAGTCAACGCAACGAAGCGCTCGGGCGTCAGCAGGCCCGCGTTGACGCCGAAGTGCCAAAGGAGCTGCAGGCGGTTCTCAATGCCCGGGCCTCCGTTGGGAATCTTGGTAAAGTCGTTGCGTCCCAGCGATTTTTGGTCGGCGAAGCGAAACGGGCAGTGATCGGTCGAGACCACAGAGAGCGAACCATCCGCGAGAGCCTGCCACAGCGGAGCCTGGTTGGCCTTCAAACGCAGCGGCGGGGTGAAGACATACTTCGCTTCCTCAAAGCTTTTGCCGGGCATCTGCTCTTCAAGCGAGAGGACGAGATATTGCGTGCAGGTCTCCGCCAGCGCACGAAGCCCGCGTGCCTGCGCCTGCTTCAGCTCGCGCAGAGAATCAGAGTTTGAAAGATGGACGATGTACACCGTTGCTCCCGCCATCTGGGCGAGCGCGATGGCGCGGTGGGTGGCTTCGGCCTCGGCCTGGGTCGAACGGGTGAGCGCGTGGAAGTGCGGCGCGGTCTTGCCCTCGGCCAGCGCCTGCGCGACCACGACATCGATGGCGGCTCCGTTCTCGGCGTGGATCAGGCAGAGCGCGCCGAGCGACGCGGCCTTCTGCATGACCTGGAACATGAGGCCGTCGTCGATCATGAGCACGCCGGGGTAGGCCATGAAGAGTTTGAAGCTGGAGATGCCGCGCGCCACCATCTGCTCCATCTCGGCGAGCGTTTCGTTGTGCGGGCGACCGGTTGGATTCAGGTCGGTGATGGCCATGTGCAGCGCGTAGTCGATGCAGGCTTTACCTTCCGCCTTTGCCTCCCAGATTGCCAGCGCGTCGGCGAGCGTGTGGCCGCGTGACTGCAGGGCAAAATCGATGACCGTGGTGGTGCCGCCGATGGCCGCGGCGCGTGTGCCGGTGAGGTAATCGTCGGCGGAGGTGGTGCCGCCGAACGGCATATCGAGATGGGTGTGCACGTCGATGCCTCCCGGCATGACGAGCAGGCCGGTTGCGTCTACGAGCGTGTGGTTGGCAGGCGGGAGATTGGCGGCGACGGCAACGATCGTCTCGCCTTCGATCAGGACGTCGGCCTGGACCGTGGAGTCGGCGTGAATCACCGTGCCGTGTTGGATCAGAGTTCCCATGGGCTCTCTCCGTTTGCTGTGCTTGAAAGAAAAGCTTAGCGCAGGCCGGCGGTTTGCGGCGGCAGGTTCGGGCACCTGTGACAGAATGGCAACACTTCAGGCAGACACAGCACGCTCAAGGAGCTCCGCTTGGCCGACCTCCAGATGAATCTCGGGCGCAGGCTTCCTCCGGTGTGGCTGATGGGGCTTACCAACGCTACCTTCGGCTTTGTTGGCGGCTTCTCGGTGATCACGCTGCCGGAGATGCTGGCCGCGCAGGGCGTTCCTGGTGGCCGCATCGCCGCTATCATCGCCGTGGTTCTCTCGCCTGGGTTGTTTGTGTTTCTCTTTTCGCCTCTGCTCGACGTCCGCTTCAGCCGCCGCACCTACGCGCTGGTGTTCTCACTCCTGGCTGCTGCCGCGGTGGCCTTCTCGGTGGCGCATCGCACCAGCCCCTCGCTGATCGAGGCCGTGGTTCTTCGTGGCCGGGACTGTCGCCTTGGGTCTGTGCAGTAAATTGACCAGTGGCGACAACCCGTGCCTCGTTGCCAAAGACGTCGTCGTCTCTACGTTACAGTGTCGCCACAATCTCGTCCGTCGTGCCAACCTTGCCCATCATTGGGAACACATTCTTCGTCGATGACGCATGCCCCTCTGCACTCATGGCTGTCATTGCGTCCTCCGCGAAGACCAATGCGTAACCTGCGTCGAACGCTGCTCGCGCTGTCGATTCCACACCCATATTCGTCGCGATGCCTGCCATGATGATCGTCTCGATGCCTCGCCGCCGGAGCGTCTGCTCCAGGTTCGTTCCGTAGAACGCTCCCCACTGCCGTTTGGCGATTATCACATCGCCCGGCTGCACCATCACCTCTGGCACGAGCTCCGAAGCACTCGCCGGAGGTGGCTCGGGTTGTTGCGTTGACCGGTCTACCGGCAGCCGTAACATGTCGTGCAGCAGCACATGCACCCACACGACCGTACCGCCTTGGGCGCGCAAGGTATCCGCCAGCCTGTTTGCGCGCGCTACCACGTCCGCGCCACTATTCGGTGCGAGCCCGGGCCTCCCCACCAGTCCATGCTCCAGGTCGATGACCACAAGCGCCGTCTTCTTTGCATCCAGCTCTAAATCCATCTTTCTCTCCTCTGCTTCTGCCTGTACATTGGATGCGTACACGATATCTCCAGGTCGCCGCGAAGCCGCGCGCCTACTCGTCGCACCCGAAAGGCAGCCCATGACTCGCACCTCTGTTCTTCTTGCCTGCGCCACGCTGGCTCTCCCGCTCACGCTCTCCGCCCAGGCGCCGTCCGGTCCCGCGGCTGAGGCCCAGGCTGCCTACAACCGGCTGAAGCCGAACATTCTGAAAGCCGCCGACAAGATGCCCGAGGCTGACTTCCAGTACAAGCCTACCCCCGAGATCCGCACCTTCGCCCGCATCGTCAACCACGTCACCGAGGCGCAATTCCAGTCGTGCACCACGCTCAACGGCGGCAAGTTCGACCCTAAATCCGTCCCCTCGGACACCGCCGACAAGGCCACTGTCATCGCCGGTCTGAAAGCGTCTTTTGACGAGTGCGACAAGGCCTACGGCTCGCTGACCGACGGCTCCCTCATGGAGGTTCTCGCGATGGGCCAGAACAAGCGCTCGCGCATTGGCCTTGCCTGGGGTAATATTTCGCACGACAACGAGCAGTACGCCGAGCTCTCCACCTATCTGCGGCTGAAGAACCTGGTCCCGCCCACGGCCGAGAAGTAGAGACTTCCTTCGAGCACGCTTATCCGGTTGGTGTCGCGCTTGCCACGCCGGATGAGTTCGCTTGATGATGAGAAGATCTCTTTCGCGAAGAATGCTTCCGCATCGGTCAGAACGCAGCGGCTCAACGCCAGCTTTTGATCTCAGCAGCGGTCCGCATCGTATGGGTCCTGCGCGTCTCCTCCTGCAGCGGCACCGGGAACGCGCCGGCATCGGCTTCGCGACCGATCTCGTCCGCCACCAGCGTCGCCAGCGTCTGTGCCCCCACATCGGTGAAGTGCACGAACTCCACGAAGTTGGCGCGTCCCGGTGCGATCAGGTTCGCGCCATCCACCACCGGCACCCCCGTTTGGACGCCCACCTCCCGCACCACCACTGACATTCTCGCCTCCATGTCCAGCAGCCCACTCTCGGTGATCGTCGGGTAGAACTTGCGCCAGGCCGTCAGTACGGGTGCATCCTCCGGCGTCACCGTTTTGCCGAAGCGGTTGGCGTGCGTTACCAGCACCACAAGAATCTTCCTGCTCTCAAGCTCGGTCACCAGCCGCGTCAGGTCCGTTTGAAAGGCCTCCACGTTCTGCTGCGGCAGCTGTTCCATCGCGACCGTATTCTGCGCCATGCGTCGTACCTGGAGCTCACGGATCCGGTTTTGCACCTCGTCCGGCACCGACCCTTTCAGGAAGGTTTCGGTCCGCGCCGCAAGCCTCCACTGGAAGTTCCTCTGCTCGAGCCCCGGCTTCGGGTGCGCCGTCGTCGGCAGCGGCCAGGTTTGCGCCTGATCGTTCTCGATGTAACTCGCGTAGCTGGGATAGATGACCACCATCTGCGGATGAACCGCATTGAGCATCTGCGGCAGCCGTCGCAGGCTGGTCCCGATCGAAAGCCCCGGATAGGCCGCGTTGATGGCTTCGTAGCCTCGCGTGCCGGAGCGCTGATTGAGGATTCGCTCCAGCTGCCGCGGCCATTCATTCTCCGCCGTCTCATACAGGCCGAAGGTTTCCGATGACCCGATGCAGGCGATCCGGAACGTGTCCTGCCGCAGCCCCGGCCCACGATAGCCCGCCTCGTTCAGGTGCCACTTCATGTACGTTGCAAACGGACGCCCATATTTGCCCAGCTCGTCGAAGCGATAGAGCGAATCCAGCGAATAATTTCCAAAGAACGCCGCACCATAGCGAAGCTGATCTTCCGTGCGCGCCGAGACCTCCAGCGTCACCAGGGCAACGATCAGCCAGAGGAACAGACGCGCGGCGAACTGGAAGCGACGGATCATAGGACACCAACAGCGACTTCAGAACTGAAAGTAAAGGAAGCTCATTGGCTGGCCTCCGAGAAACAAAACGAAGTAGGCGGCCACGGCATAGAGCGCCACGCGCCCCTCTGCGGGAAACCAGCGAAGGTCGAGAAAATTCAGCTTGCCAGAGGCCTTTTGCACCACCTGCACGATCAGAAGCGGCGCCGTGTAGGCCAGCACATTCAGCGCCAGGTGCGGATCCCAGCCACGCAGCGGATGCCTCAGCGCGACGGTCATCCGGCCGATTTGTCCAAGGCTCTCCGCCCGGAACAGCATCCACCCATAGCAGGTGAAGAGGAACATGAGCGCCACCCGCGCCACGAAGGACACGCTTTTGCCTGTTGCGCTGGCCGCCCCGAAGATGCGGTCAGCCAGGCTGCGCGACTGGCGATGCACCACCAGCAGCGCGCCATGGTAGAACCCCCACAGCACGAAGTTCCATGCCGCCCCGTGCCACAGCCCGCCGATGACCATCGTCAGCATCAGGTTGCGCTTGATCTTCCACTCTTTGCAGCGACTGCCGCCCAGTGGGATGTAGAGGTAATCGCGCAGCCAGCTCGAGAGCGAGATGTGCCAGCGGTTCCAGAAGTCCGACGGGTTCAATGCGAAGTAGGGCAGGTTGAAGTTCAACATAAATTCGAAGCCCATCAGCTTCGCCACGCCGCGCGCGATGTCGGTGTAGCCCGAGAAGTCGCAGTAGATCTGGATGGCAAACGCCACCACGCCGGCCATCACGTCAAACCCTTCCGGATGCGCCGCGGAGAAGACCTGGTTTACGATGGGCGCCAGGTTATCCGCGAGAAAGACCTTCTTGACGTACCCGCACACCATCAGGTGCAGCCCTTCGGCGATCTTTTCTTTCGTGATCTGTCGCGGCCGAATGACCTGCGGCAAGAGGCTGTGCGCACGCTGGATCGGGCCTGCGACCAGGTGCGGAAAATACAGGATCGCCAGGAGAAAGTCCGGGAAGCTGCGGGTCGAGTGCAGCTCGCCGCGATAGACGTCGATGGTGTAACTCAGAGCCTGAAATGTATAGAAACTGATACCGACGGGTAGAATCAGGCGCAGCGTCCAGGGGTCCACATGCAGCCCGGCGTGGTGCAGCAACTGCCCGAGCGAGACCGAGAAAAAGTTGAAGTATTTGAAGAAGCCCAGCAGCGCCAGGTTGGTGATTACCGAGATCAGCAGGTACGTTTTACGCCTTCTGCGGTCTTTGCCCTCAGCACTCGAACCGGCCTGCGAAATCTCCTGCATCTTCATCGCGCAGAGATAGTCGATCGTCGTAGAAAAGAGCAGCGGAAACAGAAAGCGCCAATTCCAACTGGCGTAAAAGACACAGCTAGCCACCAGCAGAAAGACGTTCTGCGCCTTATGCGGCAGCGGGTAGTACACGCAGAG
>CAXTQE010000114.1:0-11341 GCA_964246225.1 uncultured Acidobacteriaceae bacterium
GGATGATGGGGGTGGGGGGCTTGGTGTCGGCGCAGGTGACGATGCCTCCGGCGCAGCCTACGCCAAAGGTGGCGCTGCTGGTGCTGGCGAAGAAGGATATGACGCTGTCGGTGGTCGACCCTCGGACGCTGCAGGTGGTGGCAAAGGTGCCGGTGGGGGTGAATCCGCACGAAGTGATTGCGTCGGAAGATGGGCGGACGGCGTGGGTAACGAACTACGACAATGGGGCGGCGCACACGATTACGGTGGTTGACCTGGTGGGACAGAAGGTGGTGAAGGTGATCGACCTGGGGGCGCTCTACGGGCCGCACGGGCTGTCGGTTGCGGGCGGCAGGACGTACTTTACGGCGGAGCGGGCGAAGGTGGTGGGGCGGCTGGATCCGGCGAACGAGAAGGTGGATTGGGAGCTTGGGACGGGACAGACGGGCACGCACATGCTGTGGGTTTCAAAGGATGGCAGGAAGATTGTGACGGTGAATGTGGGGTCGGGAACGCTGAGCCTGATGGAGCAGAAGACTCCCCAGCCGACGGACTTTTATCCGCAAAAGATGTCGAAGCAGGGTGGCGTGGCGACCGAGGCGAATGGCGGACCGGGGCTGCCGGACTGGAACGAGACGGTGGTGAAGGTGGGCGGAGATCCGGAGGGATTCGACGTGCTGGCGGATGAGGCCGGCGATCCGCAGACGATCTGGGTGGCGAATGCGGTGGAGGGGACGGTGTCCATTGTGGATTGGAAGAGCAGGACGGTGGCGGGGATGATTCAAGCGAACGTGCCTTCGGCGAACCGGCTGCGATTTACGCCGGACCGGCGGCTGGCGGTGATCTCGCGGGAGAAGTCGGGTGAGCTGGCGGTGCTGGACGTAGCCGGGCGCAGGGTGGTACGGGAGATCCAGGTGGGCACAGGCGCGGCGGGAGTTCTGGTGGAGCCGGATGGGGCACGGGCGTTTGTGTCCTGCTCGCCGGATAACTGGGTGGCGGTGATCGACCTAAAGAAGATGGAGGTGGTGGGCAGGGCTCTTCCGGGGACGGAGCCGGACGGGCTGGCGTGGGCGGTGCAGAAGTAGAGCTTTAATCTTTGCAGCGGAAGCGGTCGCTCCAGGCAAGGGCGCATCGAATTTGAAAAGATAGCTGTGTGCAAAAAAGGAGAGACGATGGGGATTTTGGATTCAGTAGAGTCGATGATGGGCGGGCAATCGGGCTCAAACCCGAACGGCCAGGTGGCGGGCGGACTTCTGAGCGCGCTTGAAGAGCATCCTGGTGGATTGGGCGGCTTGATGCAGCACATGCAGAACAATGGCGTGGATACGCAGACGGCGGCGTCCGGCCAACCTATGTCTCCCGACCAGGCGGGGCAGGGATTGCAGGGCTCCGGGATGATCGAAAGTGTGGCGCAGCGCACGGGAATGTCGCCGGAGATGGTGAAGATCGGGCTGGCCACAGTGCTGCCGATGGTGATGGCGCACATGACACAAGGCGGCACGCAGGCTGCGCCGAACTCCGGGGCGGGCTCGATGGCAAGCGAGATCCTGGGACGCTTTATCTAACCAGAACGGACGAAGGACAAGGAAGAATGATGGCGGACTTTCAAGCGTTGCAGCAGAAGTATGCCCCGGTGGTCGACACGGTGAAGGACTTCGAGCCATATGGCGCGAAGTTCGATGGCTCGGAGCTGGTGGGGGAGCAGTATCACCTGGTTGCCCATGTGCCGTCGGAGGTGGTGTTGAACCGGGTGTGGGATGCGATCAAAGGGGTCGACCCGACGTATGCAGATCTGAAGCATGAGATCACCAATACTGGCGGCGCAAATCAGACGTATACGATTGCGGCGGGAGACAACCTGAGCAAGGTGAGTAAGCTGTTTTACGGCAATCCAAACCATTACGCGAAGATTGCGGAGGCCAGCGGAATCTCAGATCCGGATCACATCCAGGTAGGTCAGGAAGTGACTGTGCCGGTGCTTTCTTAGATTGATTGTCAAGGGTGTAGAGGACGATCAACGACAAGCGTGGATGCAGGTTGCCGCGAAATAACGATGAAGATCTGAAGGCACTTGATACCGAGCTCACTTACTAACGAAGCAGACAAACACATGAAGGAGCGAGCCTAGCGTTCACTCCTTCATGCGTTTAATGTGGAGCGCGCGGCGTTTAGCGACAAAGGATGGCTGCTCTACTTAGAGCGAATCTGGACTGGTCGTGGTGGGTTCGGGGAGGTCGGGCGGTGGTGCTACGCCGAAGTAGTAGGTGAGGCGACTGCGTATTTTAGCGTCGGGGTAGTCGGGGATCTTAACTGAGATGCGGTGCAGGCCGGGCTGGACGGGCGAGCTGTCGGCGGAGGCGGGCTGGAAGCTGAGCAGGTAGTAGTTGTGGATGTGGTTGGCGAGGCGGTGGACGCCGGACTCAAAGCCCTTCTGTGAGTTGAAATTGGAGTACTCGCCGCCCGTCATGTCGGTGAGGGTGTGGGGAACGTTGCGGCGGAGAGCGTTGACGAGCAGGAGGATGGCCTCGGCGGGGTTGGGTGCGGAGCCACCGAAGGGAAGCATCTTGAGCAGGTCGTCCTTGCCGGGGTTGAAGGAAATAGCGTCAACGACGGTATTGGAGCGGGCGAGGTTGGCGGCGACGAGGGCGGTGCGGGTTTGGGAGCCGTGGTCGCGGGTCTCGCCGATGAGCAGGATGGCGCGGCGATCGTGGTTGGAGGCCGGGAGTTTGCTGAAAAGCTTGTTGGCGTAGTCGACGGCATCAAGGGTGCGGGCGTCCTTTTCATCGTCGCAGGGCTGGAGGTTGGTGAAGGCGTCGGCGAGGCGCTTGTCGGAGTGGGTGAACGACGTGAGGAGTTCGATCTCCGAACCATAGTTGATCAGGGCGATCTGGTGCGGTGCGCCGCCGAGCAGGTCGTCGACCATGGCGGGCAGGCCGCTCATATGGCCGAACTGGGTGAAGGCGGAACGCGAGCACTGGACGACGACAACGAGATTGAGGCCGAGGGCGTCGGTGTCTTCGTCGATGTGGATGGTTTGTGGAACGCCGTTGTCGAGCAGGATGAACTGCGCGGGCTGTAGGTCGTAAAGCATGTCGCCGTGGCGGGTTTGCACCTGCGGGGGAACGACAACGAGGTTGGATTGGCTGCTAAGGGTAAAGGGGGTTTGGTCAGGCGGCGCAGGAGTTTGTGCGAGCAGGGTCGAAGCGAGAAGCGTAAACAGGAAGAGCAGGACTCGCATGATGGCAGTTTAGACGGGCCGGAGTCGAAGGCGTGCCTTCCTGCGCGACTCGGAAGGGCATACGGCGTGGAGGGACATCGGCAGCAGCCGTTGATGGAGTGAATCTGTGCGGCTCTTTCTTCGTCGTAAGGTCTACACTGGTGCAGGCATACCGCTACCCTTCAACCAGGTGTCCTCCATGCGAACAAAGAACGTGCGACTGAGACCGGTACGATGCACGAGGAGCCCTCGTTTTGCTATCCGCTGAGATTACAGGTACTCCACCCACGTTTCTGCAAAGTATCTCCGAGAGCCGGTTCAACTATGCGGCTGCGTTTGTGGCTGACTTTGCCTCTATCTGGTTGTTCGGCTACCTGGGCGTACGCGAGCGATTTCTGTGGCCCCTGGCGGCGTCGGCCTGGTTCGTTGGCTTCCTGCTTTTCAGTCTGGCCGAGTACTCAATCCACCGCTGGCTGCTGCACAATCCAAAGTCCTTCCTGTTTCCTTTGCATGACGCGCATCACCGACATCCGCATCAGCCGGCATCGTCCTTCTTCCTTACCGGCATCGTGGTGCTGAGCGTTGTGTGGGTGTTTCTGCGGTACGCCCTGAGTTTTCGCGAGGCAGGCTTCTTTATCTCCGGCTTTGCCGCAGCCTATAGCTACTATGGCATCTTTCACCATGTGGAGCACTCCACACGCATCAACCAGATTCCCTTTCGCTGGATGCAGAAGACGTGGGCCGCGCACAGCGTGCATCATCATCTGCAGGAGACGAACTTCGGAGTGACCTCTTCCTTCTGGGATCATGTCTTCAAGACCCACCATAAGAACCGGCCGAAAGGCGTGCCGATACACCTGAGAAAACAGCTTTAGACAGTCTCTCGTTCGCGGCGTTCCTCATAACTGCGTACATGCGCGTGAGCGATGGCGAGGACCGGTGTCGGTAAGTGGTGATGTTGGGCTCGCTCGAGAAGATCGCCCAGGATTTGGCGGCATTCCACGGGCCGTCCGGCTTCAAGGTCGCGGAGCATGGAGGCGGTAAAAGGGGAGCCAGCGCGGGAGATCGTGCCGGCCGCGTAATCGAGATCGCCGGGTGCGGGAGGGTAGCCTTCCGCAGTTGCTACGGAGGCGCACTCGGCCAGCAAAGCCTGCGCGAAGGGCAGTCCGCCGGCAGCTACTATGTCGCCGATGGTGGCGCGCATGAGGCAGGTGATGCCGGCGTAGGTGGCGATCGAAACCCACTTGACCCACATCTCCTCAAGAATGCGCGGGCTGAAGTCGTCGTCGAAGTTAGCCTCGGCGAGGGTCTTGCTGATGGCTTGCAGGCGCGGGCTGGCGGGGGTGTTCGGAGCCTGCGTCGGGTCTCCAAAGGCGAGACGATGGACATTGCCGAGATGGCGGATGACGCCCTCGGGCGTGAGCGTGGCGGAGATGTTGCTGAGGCCGCCGAGAACGTGTTCTGGCCCAAAGCGGGCAGCCAGCGCATCCATGTGGGCGAGCCCGTTGAGCAAGGGCAGGATGGCGGTTTGGGGGCCGACGGCAGGGGCGATGTCGTCCATGGCGGAGGAAAGGTCGTGGGCTTTGCAGCTGAGAAGGATAAGGTCGTAAAAGCGGTTGAGCGCAGTGGATTGAACCGTGGGAGGAGCCTGAAGATGGAGGTCGCCGAAGGGGCTTTCCACCTGGAGGCCGGCGCTGGCAAGCTGCGCGGCGCGGCGTGGACGGACCAGGAACGTGACATCGCGTCCTGCAGCAAGCAAACGCGCGCCGAAGTAGCCGCCGAGCGCGCCCGCGCCAACGATGAGGATTTGCATGAGTCGATTGTAGAGGGGTGTGCGTCTGAGCAATGTTAGATTTGCGGGATGAGACATGCACCCGCACAAATCCTTGCAGGAGTGTTACTGATGAGCGTTGTGGCCATGGCAGGAGCGCAGAGGCTAACTTACCCGCAGGCGCGCAAAGTGAACCAGGTAGACGACTACTTCGGCGTGAAGGTGCAGGACCCATACCGCTGGATGGAAGATGTGGACTCGCCTGAGTTGAAGACGTGGGTGGATGCGGAAAATGCACTGACGCAGAGCTATCTTGCAGGAGATCCAGCCAGTGCAGCGGCGAGAAACAAGATCCATGCCCGGCTGATGGAATTAAACGACTACGAGCGCTTCTCAGCGCCAAGGAGCGAGGCGGGACGATACTTCTATCAAAGAAACACGGGGCTGCAAAACCAGGCGGTGCTGTATTGGCAGCAAGGGTCGCATGGTGAGGCGAAGGTGCTGCTGGATCCCAACACGCTGGCCAAGGATGGAACGGTGGCGTTGCAGTCGTACTCAGTCTCCGATGACGGTAAGCGGATGGCTTATGCGCTGGCGGAAGCAGGCAGCGATGTGCAGAAGGTGCACGTGAAGACGATCGCCACGGGTGAGGACCTGCCCGACGTAGTCGACTTTGTGAAGTTCAGCGAAGTCAGCTGGATGAAGGATGGCAGCGGCTTTTTTTACTCAAGCTTCGGAGTGCCTAAAACGGAAGCAGAACGAGCTGAAGCTTTGAAGCGAGCCGCGGTCTTTCACAAGGTGTATTTTCACAAGCTGGGTACGCCGCAGACCGCAGATGCGGTGATCTTTGAGCGGACAGATGATAAAGAGATGCTCTTGCAGGCGGGCGTAAGCGAAGATGGCCGCTGGCTCTTTCTGGTGCAAAGCAAAGGCCACACCAACGCGCTGGCGATGAAGGACCTGAGCAGGCCGGGATGGGAATCGGCGACGGCTCCGGTGGTGAAGATCGCAGCGGTTGACGACGCGCGCTATGAGCCGATTGGCAGTGTGGGACACGAAGTATGGCTGCTGACCACCCGCGATGCTGCGAAGGCGAAGATCGTAAAGGTGAACCTGGAGCACCCGGAACAGACAAGCTGGACGCTGGTCGTGCCGGAAAGCACGAACTCGCTTGAGAACGCTTCGATGGTGCATGGAGAACTGATCTTAAGCTACCTGGTGGACGCGAAGAGCGAAGTGGAAGTGCACGGGCTCAATGGCGCGATGAAGCAGAAGCTGGCACTGCCGGGAATCGGATCCGTGACGATGGGCGGCGGGAAGCACAGTGATGAAGAGACGTTCTTTACCTTTACCAACTACACGACGCCTCCCACGGTCTACCGGCTCGACCTGAAGACGTTTGCGGCGACTGTCTGGAAGCAGCCCCGACTTACGTTTGATCCCGCGCAGTTTGAGACAACGCAGGTGTTTGCGCCGAGCAAGGATGGGACGAAGGTGCCTTTGTTTGTGACGTACAAGAAGGGCACAAAGATGGACGGGTCAGCACCCGCATTGCTCTACGGATATGGCGGATTCAACGTGTCGCTTGGCCCGGCTTACGCGTCCTCACGACTGGCGTGGCTGGAGATGGGTGGAGTGTATGCAGAGGCGATCCTGCGCGGAGGTGGCGAGTACGGTGAGCAATGGCACTTGGCGGGAACCAAGACGCACAAACAAAATGTGTTCGACGATTTCATCGGCTGCGCGGAATATTTGGTCAAAAACGGTTACACATCGCCGAAGCGGCTTGCGATCAATGGTGGATCCAATGGCGGACTGCTGGTTGGCGCAGTGGAGCTGCAACGTCCAGAGCTGTTTGGCGCGGTGCTGGCGCAGGTAGGCGTAATGGACATGCTGCGCTTTGACAAGTTCACGATTGGGTATGCGTGGAAGCCGGACTACGGCAGCCCGAGCGAGCATGACGACGAGTTCCGCGCCATCTACAAGTTCAGCCCGGTACACAACGTGCATGCGGGAACACACTATCCCCCGACGTTAGTCACCACCGCGGACCACGACGATCGAGTCTTTCCGGCGCATAGTTTCAAGTTTGCAGCCGCGTTACAGGCGGCTGCCTCGGAGACTCCGAACGCGGCTCCAATGTTGATCCGGGTGGAGACGCGGGCGGGTCATGGAGGAGGCATGCCGCTTTCAAAACAGCTGGATGGAACGGCGGATATGTACGCATTTTTGGTCAAAGCGTTAGGGATGTGACAGCGCTAGTGCATTGCTCCTGCTCAAGGTCGCAACCACAAAGGTCTGTCGAGAAGCATGACTTAGCGACAGACTTCATGGGCTGAACGATAATTGCTTGCGTTTAGGTGCGCGTCACTTCGATGGACTCCCGGCGAAGCGAGACGGTGCGAGTGTCGCGCCGTTCTGTGTCGCGGCGGGTGACTCGGAGTTCTTCGCGCACGATCAGCTGCTTGGTAAGGATGAGTTGCTCTTCGACGAGTGGGTAGACGGTAGTATCGCCTTCCTGGCGAACCGGGGGTGCAGCCTCAACCAGCTGATTGAGCACAACGCGTTCGACATCGAACGAACGGATAGCCAGCGGAATGTCGAGAGCCTCCTCATAAACGCCGACATGCTTGTCCAGCCGCACGGTGCCAGTGACGACACTGCGCTTGCCGACGTGCAGTTGCTCTTCAATGACGGGGATAGCGACTGGCTCATCCTCTTCCGACGCCATCGGTGAACGGCTGTCCAGGGGATCGACTACCGAGAACTGTTCCAGCAGAAGTGCGGTGGGCACGCGGAGAATGCGGCCATCGGGCAACCGGAGTTCCGTAGCTGGAAGCGTGCTGTCGAAGGATTCCATGGCGGTGAAACGATTGGAGCCACTAGGGGCTACGGTGGAATCAAGCAGTTCGGGGGTCACAAAACACTCCGTGGTCGGGTTCAAGCAAGAACGGGCCGGACAGAAGGTGTCCGGCCCATCGCATGTGGTAAAGGATAGAACCGCGTTTAGTAGCGATCCTTCGTGGTGGTGCCGGTGGTGGTGCCGGACGCTGTGCTAGTGGGAAGTTCTTCGATGTCGACCTCGGTCTTGCGAACGGAGTCATTGACGGTCTCCGTGCGATCTGAACCTTGCTTGCCGACAGTCACTTCCTCAACAACACGAGCAGTCTTGCCAATGACGGCTTCTTCGCCGGTTGCCCGAAGTTCGATAGGCTGCGAACCCGTCTGGAAGTCGGCCGCAGTTGCGGGACGATTGACGGCACGGCGACCGATGTCGATGCTCTCATTGTGCAGGCTGACGTCAGCAGACACGGCACGCTCAACGATGTGCGAGTAGACACGAACGCCGCCCCGATCAACCTCACGCTTGCCTACGACAAGCTCTTCTTCCACGATCGGAATGGAAGTCTGGCCGGTGGTATTGGCGGTCGCTGTTCCGCGGGACTTGTCGGTGGTCTCTTCATAGCTGGCGTTGCGGGTTCCACCTTCGATGTCGCGCGCACCATGTTGGCGGAGCAGAGCTGCTACGGAGTTTGCCTGGTTGTCTTCCGTCTTTACGCTCAGCAAAGCACCACCTTGGTTGACGCCCTCGGCGTAGGAACCATGCGCATTGTCATCTCCGCCCGTAAGAGAGCTAAAGAAATTGCTGATGCGATGACCAATGCCGGTGCCGCTGTCAGACATGCCAGTACCAGTGCTAGTTCCGGTGCCTGCGTTAGCCATAGACGTGCTGCCCGTGGTCTCGTTGTAGCCCGTGCCTTCGCCCTCTTCGTCGTAGGCGTCATTTGCATGGACGTTGATATCACTGCTCGAGTAACCCTGCGCTACCAAGGCCTGCTTGACCTGCTGAGCTTCTGCCGTTGTGCTAAAAAGTCCGACTACAGTCTTCATAAGTTCTCCAGTGCCCTATGCGGTGCGAGGGGTTATTGTTGCGAAAAAAGTTCGACGCGGCGATTGTCAGCCTTGCCTTGAGCGGTAGCGTTGGTGTCAACCGGTTTTGCCGCGCCGAAACCTTCTCCGGTAAGACGGTTCCGATCTATTCCTTGCGCTGAGAGAAAGTCGACGACAGTCTTCGCACGCTGGTCCGACAACGTGTCGTTGTGCGGGTCGGTTCCAGTGCTGTCGGTATAGCCTTGCATGCGAAGATGGGCGTTTGGATTGGCTTTCATCGCGGCCGCGGCCTGCTGCAGTGTGGTTGTACCCTCGGCAGTCAGCGTGGCCTTGTCGGTATCGAAGTGGACGGTACCCAGATCCGGAAATGCTGGAGTTGCACCGCCGGCAGTCGTTCCAGGTGTAGCAGCCGCCGCGCCCGTACCAGCTACATTCGCAGGTTGTCTATGCAGAAAGAAGAAAGCCAGTAACGCGAGCAGAAGGAGTAAAGGTAAAAGCCAGGCCCAAATAGGAAGGCCTTTCTTCTTCTCCTCGTAGATCTTTACGTGTTCAGCCATGAAAGTTCTCCGTGTTACGTGGCAGACTACTTACGCTGCGAGGGGGATTGTGTGAGGGTTGCGGCCGGGACTTCTTCTACTTCAATTTCTGTCCGACGCACAGTGTCTTCAATGTGCTCAACATGCTCACTGGATTTCTTGCCAATCACGACCTCTTCAATCACGTGAGCTGACTTGGAGAGAACAACTTCTTCGGCAGTCTCCGTAAGCTCGACGCTACGAGTGGAGTTATTGAGGTCAAACTCGGTAGCGGGTCGATCGACAGCTTTGCGATCTACGACAACATGCTCCTCCCGGAGGTTGACCGACTCCGAAACCGGGATTTCTACGATGCGGCGGAACACGCGAACCCCACCCTGGTCGACCGTGCGTTTGCCCACTTCCAACTCTTCTTCGACCACTGGGATGACACGCTCTTCGCTAGCAGACATGGACGGAGCCACGGCCACAGCCTCTACAGGTGCCTTGTCGCGGTCGAACTCATCCACGAACTTTGCGCTGTGATCGCCGAAGATACGCTCGACCAAAGTTGCCTGTTGCGGGGTTGCCTGCACGGCGAGAACAACGCCACCATCCTCCAGGCTTTTTCCGAGAAGCTTCTGGTCGCGCTCCGGCATGTCAAAGGAAGAGAGTTGAGCCTGCGCGTTATTACCAGCAATCGACTTGATTGCATCGTTTGGTATGCCAGCTGCCTGCAGATCTCGAAGCGCTGCGTTGGCGTGATCCTCATGATGAAAAAGACACAACAAGGAGGTCGTTTCATTGCTTATGGACATACATTCTCCGTCGCGCAAACGCGGCGAGTCTTGGTGAAGCTAGGCGATGGTCTTGGAATTTGCATCTCGCCTGCAAAAATAACCATGCAGGCTTTCGTTTGTTGTCTTCCGAAGTACCTACTGGCAAAGCGAGTTAGTGTGCGGTTACACTGAAGCGATGGCCTTCGGGTCGATACCTGCAGCTCATCCGCTGATATTGAGGTGCGTAGAAGTGCCTTGCTGTTGCCTTGCAATTTTAATTGTTGCGGCATTGACACAGGTGCACTTCAGATCTTCTGAACTCGTTGGACGTCGCGAACGCCCGGAACCTTACGCAGATTGCCTGTGAGCTTGGTGAGGTGGCGGACATCCACAGTCTCAATGACGAAGTCGACTACAAACACTCCGTCGGAGGAGGGCTTGGAGTCAACCGATCGGATATTGGTTCCGTCGTCGGCGATGATTGCGGTGAACTCTTTGAGCATGCCTGCACGGTCGTCACAGAAGATCGTCAGCTTGACGGGATAAGTCGTGAGCTTCGTGCCGCCGGCGCTGGGAGTAAGATCCGCTCCCCACTCCACCTGGATGCGGCGGTCGGATTCATAGAGAAGATTCTGGACGTTGGGGCAGGAGCGCGCGTGTACCGCGACACCTTTACCGCGGGTGACGTAGCCGATGATCTCTTCGCCGCGAATGGGATTGCAACACCGCGCGCGATAGACCAGCAGGTCGTCCTGCCCTTCAACCTGGAGCGAGTCCGAGCCCCTGCCGAAGAAGACGCGCTTGACGGCCTCGGACATTTGGCCGACGGTGTTGGCAAGGCCGGGCAGCGTCGATTGCAAGTCGGGTTCGGCTTGCGAGGGCGAGGTGCTGCCGGGCTCAAGCTTGTTCAGCACCACGCGGGCGGAGTACTTGCCGAAGCCGATACCGGCGAGCAGTTCGGGTTCAGAGCCGAGGCCGTAGTCGTTGGCGACGCGGGTGTAATCAAGCTCGTGAAACTTCTTGAGCGAAACGTTCCACTTACGGGCTTCGCGGTCGAGCAGCTTTTGGCCGATCTCGATGGCGCGCTCGCGCTGATGCTCATTCAGCCAGTGCTTGATCTTGTTGCGAGCGCGGCTGGACTTGGTAAAGGAGAGCCAGTCGCGGGAGGGTGCGTGGCCGGTCTGGGTGT
>CAXTQE010000115.1:0-11259 GCA_964246225.1 uncultured Acidobacteriaceae bacterium
ATGCTGAACCGCCGCCTGCACGCGCTGCTGCCGCGCGGGCATTATGCTACCATGATCTACACCCAGATCGACCCGGCCAACCACCGCATCGCCTGGTCCAGCGCGGCCGGTCCGCCGCCAATCTTTGTCGCCGCTTCAGGAGGTGCGATGGACCTCTCCGGGCGCGGGCTGCCGCTTGGCATCAAGGCCGATGCTGCCTTCCAAAGCTATCGCGCCCGCCTGCCCGGCCCTGGCCTGTTGTGCATGTTCAGCGACGGGCTTTACGAGAGCGGCCCAGGCGTGCCGGAGATTCCCAGGGAGAAGATC
The DNA here is from genome assembly GCA_964246225.1 of uncultured Acidobacteriaceae bacterium. GTDB lineage: Bacteria > Acidobacteriota > Terriglobia > Terriglobales > Acidobacteriaceae > Edaphobacter. The sequence continues at coordinate 307 of CAXTQE010000115.1, forward strand.
ACGGGTGCTCTTGCCGACGCAGCAAAACTAGCTGGCGAAGCGCGCCTGACGGAGGCAGCACGGCTTGGCGTGCAAGCGCTGGAGTTTCTGCGAAACCAGCACGTCTGCCCGGACCATTCCGATGACGTGATGGTCATCTGTGCGGCGATAGGCCCGAATTCGCGGCTGGATCAACCGCTCTGAATGCCCGAGGACGCCACCGCGCCCGATGTCGCAGAACGCGCGAATTGCTGCGACACGTCCGCAGCCAGCGCGCGTAGCGCATCGATGAGTTCCGGCGCGACGGTTTTACGCGTGGCGATGTCGATCACGCACAAAGCGCCTAGCTTCTGGCCGGTAGCGTCAAAGACCGGGACGCCCGCGTAGAAGCGTATGCTGGGCGCGCCTACTACGAGCGCGTTGTCTGCGAACCGCGTGTCCGCGCAGGCGTCGAGCACGACAAGCGGCTCGGATTCAAGGATCACGTAGTCGCAAAAAGCAACATTGCGATTTGTATGCGGCACGCCCAGGCCCACGCTTGCCTTGAAGTTCTGCCGCGTCTCGTCCAGCAGGCTGACCGCCGCGATCGGCGTGCCGAAGAGTGCAGCCGCCCGTTGGACGATGGCGTCGAGAAGAGGATCGGCGCCGCTCTCCAGCAGACCCGTATTGCGCAGCGCACGAAGCCGCTCCGTCTCGTCCTCGGGCAGTGGCGCAGACGGCATGGTTGAATTTCCTGTGAAGGTCGGCAGGCGCCACGCGCCCGTTCAGCTTCAACTTGCCCGAAAGGCCTTTCGGCATCGTGAAGCACGGCGCCTTAACGGCTTCTTGGGGCCTTTCGCCCATAGTGCCGCCATGACCGCACCGCAACCGGCAAGCAGCAGCAACAGCCGAACCGGATCATGACAGGATCAGTCGCAAACATCATGCAACGGCAAACGAGACTGGAGGCCACCAGCGGTGAGCCCGGCCATCCAGGCGCAAGCTTGCCGGCCGCCCTCAATTCCGGGATCGCGCAAGACGCGACCCTAGATCTCGTGCGCAGCTGGCTCGGTCTTTCTGAACTAGAGCGCCGTACGTTTGCGGCGCTCACGCGTGAGTTGACGATCTCCTCCGATCTTGTCGAGAGCAGCACGCTCGACCTCAGCGGGCGGTTTCAGGCATTGGCCGTGCTGGCCCAGGCACAGATGGGCCGCGTAGAGGCGGTCATCTCCATCGCCAACACAATCGAGGTAGCCGGCGAGCCGCAACGGGTAGACGCGGCGATGCGTTCCGTCGAGGACATACTACGAAAGATCATCGAGACCATACTATCCGTCTCCAAGCATGCGATGCGCATGGTCTACGCGCTCGAAAGCGTCAAACATGACGTGGAAGAAGCCGAGCTTTGCGTGGCCGAAATAGAGAAGATAAATACCCAGACCCGTTACCTCGCGCTCAACGCGGCCATAGAAGCAGCGCGCTCGGGCGCGGCAGGTGCTGCCTTCCAGGTAATCGCAGGCGAGATCAAAGAGCTCTCCTGCGCCACGGAGGAAATCTCCAAACAGGTCCGCACGCGTATCGCTTCGGTTACCATAGGCGTGCGTAACGGCCACTCGGTCCTGCGGGAAATTGCCACGCTCGACATGTCCGAGCACATCATGGCCAAGGAACGACTGGATAACCTGATTTCGGCGCTGATCGCGCAAAATGACGCGTTCGGCAGGATTCTTGGAACCACCGCCGAGAGTTCAGCCGAAATGTCCCGGACGATCGGCCAGCTGATCACCGGTATGCAGTTCCAGGACCGGACCAAGCAGCATCTGGCCCAGGTGACGGATGCCCTGGAGGTTCTGTCGAATGCGAGCTTGTCGATGCAGCAGGCCACCAGGGCGCAATTTCCGGAGGCGTCTCTGCCCAGTGCTGTCGATCAGGACTGGCTCGAACGATTGCTGGATCGCCAGGTGCTCGGCACCGTGAAAAGACGCCTTTTGGGGCGGCTGCTCGGGCAGGAAGACGACACGGATGAAGAGAGCGGCTGTCACGCCGGCCAACGCGACCCTTCCGGCCAGGCCGGCGACATCGAACTGTTCTAATCGCTCAACCCAAAATGCCAGGAGCTGCCCGACATGATGTTCACGCAAGAGACCACTGCCAGTGGCGCAGTCATGGCGCTGCAGGGATCGTTCACCTTCAAGGATCATCACTCCTTCCGTGCGTTGCTCGACAGTTTGAGGGCAGTTGCCGGGCGCACCTACGTGCTCGACCTTAGCGGCGTCGATTTCCTCGACTCGGCAGCCCTGGGAATGCTCCTCGTCGCCGACGACGAGACCAAGGGCCGCGGCTGCAGCCTGACGCTACGCAAGCCATCAACTCAGATAGCGCGCCTGCTGGCGCTTGCGTCGATGGACACGCTGTTCAGAATCGAGTCGTAAGGCTCGCCTGCAACGCATTTCGATTCTATTACGGGAAGAAAGACCTCCTCTTAAAGACAATATCCGGCTAGGTGCTTCGGTCTTGCGATGCACAACGTCTATCTACGGGCGGAGCAGGGCGCGACCTCGCGTGCATGTGCGACATCGAGATAGCCAGCGAGCAGGCCGTCTTTGCCGACAGCTTCGTCAAAGTCGGGCTTGTTCCAGGCGGCGGCGGCGGCTGGCTGCTCCGCGCTCGTCGGCTTCTCAAGGGCGACCGAATGGGCGCTTACCAGCGACACAATAGACGCTAATTACGCGCTTGCTGCAGGGCTCGTTTCGCGCGCAGTGTCGGCAGAGAACGGATAACGTCCGTACTGTGTGGACGGCCCCTCTCGCGCAAGGGTAAAACTCGATTTGGTGATGTTTGGTCGGGTGCTTCCACGTGTCCGGCCTGTTCGCGCGGCACATGGCCACTGGCCTTGATGAAGTCCGCGGATCGGGTCCCAAATCAAGCTGTCGCGCTCGGGAGCGCTTGGCGGGCGACAGGCTGTCCCAATCCGCGGTCTGACCGATTTGTCATCAAATCTTACTCTTGGACATTGATCTCAATGCGTATGAGTGCGCATCAAGGCCGATGACTCCTACGCAACCACGATGAGAGCCGGAGCTGCATATTTCTCGCCACGCACCAGCATCGCCCAGAGGATGCGTGCGGTCTTGTTCGCCAGGGCGACAGAGACGACCCGTGCCGGTTTGCGTTCCAGAAGCTTGTCTGCCCACAGCTTGCTGGCAGTCTCCTCCCGGCGACCCGGATGACAGAGGTGGCACCCACGACAAGAGCCTGCGAATGTATCCGTCGCCCTGTTTGCTGATGCCCAGCAGCGAGGCTATCGGCCGCCTGGTGGTCCATCATGCCGAAGGGTGCCACATCGGCTGGTTGCCTTGCCCTGCGTGGTCCTATTCCCATCCGGTCTGCGCCTGGAACAGCTGGTCGTAGCCCGGCCAGTCGCAGCGCGAGCCGCGCGGGCCGTAGGAACTCACACGGCAGAACACCAGCACAGGAGTGGCGGCGGCAAGCGCGCCATACTCCAGGCCGAGCCGGCGGGCCGCCGGAAGCCGGATATTGTGGTGCACGATGTCCGCCCAGCCTGCTAGCCGCTGCACCACGGCGCCGGCGGCCGGGTTCTTCAGGTCCAGTGCCAGCGACCGCTTGCCGCGTGGCTGCCGATGAAGGCGCCTTCGACACGGCACATGATGTCGCCGGTGACGCCCTCCACTTCACCACGCCGGCGCCGAGGTCGGCCAGCAGCATCGTCGCCAGCGATCCGGCCAGGTAGGCGCCCTGGCGCGCTGATTGCGGGAACCTCGTCTCGATTGCCGAAGGCAAGGCCTTCTTTTTGAAAGGACGAAAAAACTTCTGCTCCCTGTCGGCCAGTGCTGAAACAGCCGCCGACAGGGAGCAGAAGTTTTTTGATCCTTTTTTCAAAAAAGGACTGCTTGCTTTTGCAGACTTCAGATCAGCTCGATGATGACCGCGGGCGCCATGCCGCCCGCTGCGCACATGGTCACCAGGCCACGCTTGAGGTTCCGCCGCTCCAGCTCGTCAAGCAGCGTGCCAATCAGCACCGCGCCGGTGGCTCCGATCGGATGCCCCAAAGCGATGGACCCGCCGTTCACGTTCACCTTCTCGCGGTCCAGGTTGAGATCGCGGATGAACTTCTCAGCGACCACGGCGAACGCCTCGTTGATCTCCCAAAGATCGATGTCTTCGACTGTCAGCCCTGCCTTCTCCAGCACCTTGCGCGCCGCTGGGACGGGCGCGTTCAACATCAGCGTCGGCGAGTCACCCACGTTGGCAAAGGCCACGATGCGCGCACGCGGCTTCAGGCCATGCTTTTCGGCGTAGGCGGGCGAGGCCAGGAGCACGGCCGCCGCACCGTCCACCACGCCGGACGAATTGCCCGCATGGTGGATCGCCTCGAACTCCAGCCCGGGATGGCGCTGCAGGATCATCTTGCGATACGTGTTGCCCTGATCGTCGAGCGGCGCGTCGGCCACGGCGGCGAAGGCCGGCTTCAAATTGGCCAGCGCCTCCGCCGTGGTCTGCGGACGCACAAATTCCTCATGGTCCAGCGCCAGGCTGCCGTCTTCGCGATAGACGGGGACGATGCTCCTGTCGAAGTGGCCGTTCTCGATCGCCACCTTCGCCTTCTGCTGGCTGGCCAGGCCCAGCGCATCCACGTCCGCGCGCGTGATGCCCTCTAACGCCGCGATCGCGTCCGCACAGACACCCTGGTTCGATTGCGGATGGCTCGTGCGCAGGCGGGTATTGCCCGCGTCCAGGAACGCCGGTCCGGTGCGCGGCAGCGCGTTGGTGAACGACATCATCTCGGTCCCGCCGGCGATGACGAGATCTTCCATGCCCGACATGATCGAAGCCGCGGCGAGATTGACGGCGGTGATGCCGCCGCCGCAGAACCGGTCCAGCGTCACGCCGCTGGCGCGTATGTCATAGCCCGCATCCAGCGCGGACATGCGCCCGATATCGGAGCCCTGCTTGTCCACCTGCGTGCTGGTGCTCCAGATGACATCATCCACCTCGGCCGTATTGAGGTGGTTGCGCTCGGCAATCGCCTTCAGCACGATGGCGCCCAGATGCTGCGGATGCATATCGGACAAGGCACCTTTGCCGACCTTGCCGATTCCGCGCGGGGTGCGGCACGCGTCGATGATGAGCGCTTCAGGCATTGGCAATCTCCTCGTTGAAACGTCGGGCGGGCAAGCGCAGCGCCGCTTCGGGCTGGCGGCAAGATGTATGAACAAGTCGCCGTCAGCGCAACCTCGGCCAGGCCTTGGGCAACCTAGGCCGGCGGATGCAGCAGCAGGCCGGTGAAGCTCTCGCGCAAACGCTCGGGCATGGGCGCAGGGCGGCCGTCCTCGGTGCAGACGACAGTGGCCAGGCACAGCGCGCAGGCATGGTCCTGCTGCAGCGCCAGACCGGCCAGCGACCAGCTGGAGCGACCGATCTCCAGCACGCCGAACTTCATCTGAATGGGCGCAGGATAGAAGGCTTCCGCCAGGTAGTCGAGATGCACGGAGACCACCATAGGGCGCAGCCCGCGCGGCGGCCACCCGTCGGGCACCGAGCGGAAGAAGGCGGAGCGGGATTCCTCGAAAATCGTTGCCATGGCTACGTTATTGACGTGCCCGTTGTGGTCGAGGTCGCCCCAGCGCGTGGCAATCTCGAACGTCAGCGGATACCGTCCGGCCTGTAGCAGCTCTGGCGCCAGGCGTTGCACGGCTATTCGGCAGCCAGCGCCACGGGCGACGTGAAGCGGCCGAGCCGGCGTTCGATGATGCGCTCGGCGTCCGCCACGATGCGCTCGATCAGCTCCCGGCAGGTCGGCACGTCATGGATCAGGCCCTGAACCTGTCCCGCCCAGATCAGCCCGGCGTCGAGCTCCCCCGTCTCCAGTGCCACGCGCCCGCGGGCGCCCGAGACCAGCGGCTGGATGTCGGCGAACACCGTGCCCTCGCGCGCCGATATGTCGACCACCTGGTCCGACACCACGGTCTTGCAGACGCGGCCGGTGTTGTGGAACTTCCGGAAGATCAGGTGCGTCGACCGCTCGTCGTTGCTGACCATCAGCTGCTTGACGTTGTCATGGATCGGCGCTTCCGCCGTGGCACAGAACCGGGTGCCCATGTTGATCCCGTCGGCACCCAAGGCGAGCGCTGCTACCAGCCCGCGCCCGTCGCCGAAGCCGCCGCTGGCCAGGATCGGAATCTTCAGTTTGTCGGCCGCTGCGGGGATCAGGATGAGGCCTGGGATGTCGTCCTCGCCTGGATGCCCGGCGCACTCGAAGCCGTCGATCGAGATGGCATCGACACCCATGCGCTCGGCCGACAGCGCATGCCTTACGGCGGTGCATTTATGGATCACCCGGACGCCGTGCGACTTGAAGTGGTCCACGTGCTCCTGCGGCTTGTGTCCCGCGGTTTCCACGATCCTGATGCCGGATTCGATGATCGCCCGGCGATACTCGGCGTAAGGCGGCGGGTTGATCGAGGGCAGAATGGTCAGGTTTACGCCGAACGGCTTGTTCGTCATGCTGCGGCAACGCGCGATCTCCTCGCGCAGGGCCTCGGGCGTGGGTTGGGTCAAGGCGGTCAGCAGACCCAGCCCGCCGGCTTCGGACACCGCGGCCGCCAGCTCGGCCCGCCCGACCCACATCATGCCGCCTTGCACGATAGGGTGCTCGATGTCGAACATCTCGGTAAAACGCGTTCTGATCAAAACCTGCTCCCTTCACCACTGCCGTCCAACCCCCCTGCCGCCAGAAATGCCGCACGCGCACCGGGCCGGTCAGATATGCAGGTTGCGGCCGATATCCGTGGGTCTCTCCGGCTCACGCCCGGTGTCCTGGGCTATTATCAGCGGACGGTCATGCCGCTCATCGCCTTGAGCATCTCGCGGTAGGTGCCCACCGCGTCTTCGGCGTCGGCGCAGTCGCCTTGGCCGACCGACCCGGTAACACCGAATTGCCCTGATCCGGGACGGATGCGCGCGACAGGCCTGAGGAATCAGGCAGCCGCGCGGCGCGGCAGCCTCCAGTTCGGCCGGATGAAATGGCAGGTGTAGCCGTTTGGAATGCGCTCGAGATAATCCTGGTGTTCGGGCTCCGCTTCCCAGAACGGTCCAACCGGAACAATTTCCGTGGCCGCCTTGCCGGGCCACAGCCCGGACGCGTCCAGATCGGCTATGGTTTCGGTGGCGACCGCCTTCTGCCGTTCGTCGACGTAGAACACCGCCGAGCGGTAGCTCGGCCCACGGTCGTTGCCCTGCCGGTTGGGCGTGGTGGGATCGTGGATCTGGAAGAAGAACTCCAGCAGATCGCGGAACGCAATCTTTGCGGGGTCGAAGACGATCTCGACAGCTTCGGCATGGTTGCCATGGTTGCGGTAGGTCGCGTTCGGCACCTCGCCCCCCGAATAACCGACCCGTGTGGACACCACGCCCGGCAGCTTGCGTACCAAATCCTGCATTCCCCAGAAGCAGCCACCTGCCAGAACGGCACGTTCTTCCATCATCCCGACCTCCTCGAATTGCAGAAGATCAACGCCATGACCCTGCGCTTCCCTATGAAGGAAGACCAGGGCCAAGGACAAGTCCCGAAGAACCCTATCCCAAGCCGTGCTGAATAGATGGGGGCTTGGGGCCGAGCCCGCGCAGAACCCCAGCGTTGCTTGCCTATCAGGACTTCACGCCGGTATTCTTTTTGGAAAAGAAGTGCTTTCCTCCGCCTCCCATGACCAACAAAATATTCACCAAGAAGCCGCGTCCCAACGGCCGCCTGGCGCTCGGCCTTCTGCTGATCGGCACCGGCCGGCCCGCCGGCTTCGCCCAGTTCGGCGGCAACGCGGAGGCCTATCTGGCAAGCCTGGCACCCTGGCTCGGCCTGCTGATCGTGCTCTCAGGCGTGCTCGCCTGGTCCGGCCATCCCTGGCAGGCCGCCTCCTTCTTCCTGCTAGCCGTCTGCAACCTGCTGGCGCCGGTCGTCATCGCAGACGTCTTCTGCCGTTTGTGGGACCGCCGGCAGCACTGGGCGCTATACGCCAACGTGCTGAATTGCGCGCAATGGCTTATGTTTCTCCTGATCCTGCTGTTGCTGCCCTTCGCGAGCGCCAGCATCCTGTTCGGTCTCTCGCAGGAAGCCGCTGCCGCCTTGCTGCTCGCCGTGCTGGCTGCCTACACGCTCTGGTTCCACTGGTTCGCGGCCCGCCACGCGTTGCAGATTTCCGCCGGCCGCGCGGCCATCGTGATGCTGTGCGTGATCTTCGGCACGGGGGCCATCCTGCAGCTTCCTTTGCTGCTGGCCGGTCACCGTTCTCACCAGCATCCGTCCGCCACCCCGGATGCTTCCACCTCGCTTGCGCCGTAGCGGACGCGTATTCGTCAAGCCCTGCCATGGGAAATGTGAAAGGGAAACCGGTGGCCCGGCAGATCGCTTGCACCGAAACATGCCAGCGGGCATGGCCATATACAGCAGGAGCAGCCGATGCCGCAGTTTGACGCAACCATCAAGCATATCAAGGACGGCGTGAAGAGCATGACCGTCAACGCCGCGGTGAAAAACATCGAGGGCTGGGAGACCACGCTCGAGAAGGTGGAGGCGCCGGGTGCCAAGGCCATCGTGAAGGACCTCGAGAAACTCAAGAAGCACCTGCACGCCAAGGAACTGGACGGCGAAGCGATCAGCAAGCTCGTAGCCAAGCTGGGAAAGGAGACGGTCACGCTGGCCGGCAAGGCCGAAGGCAAGAACAGCGAAAAGGTAAAGGCGCTCGGCGAGGCACTGTCCCAGGCGGCAGAGTCCGAGACTGCCGAATCCAAGGCGGAGTAGTCACCCTTCTCGGCCGGTGAAGAACCGGCCGATTTTCTCCCCGTGCATCAACGCTGCCTGACTCCGTCAGGCACCGGTTTTCTCCACCCAACAGGGCGTTACAGCCAGCCGGCTGCCGCCGCCGAATCTTCATGGCGTGCGTCAACCCATTGGCTGGTTCCGTCCGGCAGGGATTCCTTCTTCCAGAACGGCGCATCCGTCTTTAACCAGTCGATGATGAACCCCACACCATCCAGCGCCGCGCGCCGGTGCCGTGCGGCTGCCACAACCAATACAATCGGTTCACCGGGCCGCAGATTTCCCACTCTGTGTATGATCGTGCACCCGAGAAGATCGAAGCGCGCCACAGCCGAATCGGCAATGCGCGTCAGCGCCTTCTCTGTCATGCCCGGGTAGTGCTCCAGAGTAAGCGTGGCGATCGGGCGTTCCACGGTGCTCCTGACAGTACCAAGAAAGCTCGCCAGCGCACCCGACTCCACACAGCCGGCGCTTAAGAACGCGATCTCGCCGCCTGTGTCGAAAGCGTCCTTCTGCACCCGTATGGTAATCACGTTATCCTCCCGTCACCGGCGGAAAGAACGCGACTTCGTCGCCAGGTGCAACCGCATCGTCCGGTTTGACAAAAATCTGGTTAACGGCGGCGCGCACCAGTCCTGGCGTGGCGAACGCGCCAGCGTAGCCAGAGCTACGCGCAGCCAGCAACGCGATGAGCGCGCCAACCGTACGAACATTGTCAGGCAGGATCAGCAATTCTTCCGACAAGCCTGTCTTTTCGCGCAGCCAGGCGAAATACAGGATGGTAGCAGGTTGTTCCATGAAAGCTCCAAGAACTTGTGTCGTTGTCCTGTAGAGGAACACCGGAGCGTCGTGCGCAGCACGTTCTCGCGTGCATGGCGCCGTAACCCCGTCAGAGACAACTCCTTAGTGTCCGTTTCAAAACTCCCTCTGGCGGCTATCTGACGGCGATTTTTGACGCTTCACAGCAAGAAAGGCCTTCTTTTTTGGAAAAAAGAAGCAAAAAACTTTTGCTCCCGCGCAGGCTCAAATGCCTGGATTGATCCGGAGGCGCCCGGCTGCTGCAAATGCGACGGGAAGCACAAGTCTTTTGGCCCTTTTTTCAAAAAAGGACTACTTGCTTCCTGCACGTCAGTCTCAAGAATGGTTGGCAAGACCTTACCATAGTGGGTGTCTGGCGATTAAAGCCCAACACAATCCGGATCGGAGCCCCAAGGCAATCGCGCGCGTGCTGCCGGCTCGCTTGTCGGCCCAGATATGCCGGTGATGCTCTCGTGTCTACCGGCTGATCCGTTCTCGGCTGACCGCCGGCTGGCTACTCCAATCAGCGCCGCTACCCTCCCCGGGTCAGCCCGGCGCAGCGCCGTCAGCTACCAACGCTGCTCAAACGTCAGAAGCTTGCCTATCAAAGTCCCCTCGTGCTGGTCTGGAAGCAACCCAGTATGCGTTTCAGAGTTGAGCCCGCCTTCAGAAAAGAGGGCCCTGCTGTCCTCACACCCAGGATCTCCATGGCCCGCCTCTCCATCACAGCATCGCTCTCCATAGACGAAGCCGAGCTTAGCGAGCGCTTCGTGCTCAGCTCGGGGCCGGGCGGTCAGAACGTGAACAAGGTGTCCACCGCGGTCGAGTTGCGTTTCGATGCGCGCGCGTCGCCCTCCTTGCCGGACGGGGTGAAGGTGCGGCTGATCCGGATTGCCGGAAGCCGCATGACCCAGGACGGCGTGATCGTAATCAGCGCGCAGCGATTCCGGTCTCAGCCGCGCAACCGGGAGGACGCAACGGAGCGGCTGTTCGAGATGATACGCGAAGCGGCGGTGCCGCCGGTGCGCCGGCGGGCCACGCGGCCGACGCTGGGGTCTCAGACGAGGCGGTTGGAGTCCAAGAACGTGCGATCCGGGACAAAGGCGATGCGGCGGCGGCCGGAAAACGAGTAAGGCCGTCTTTTTGAAAAAAGAAGCAAAAACGTAATCTCTTGGCTGCCGTCGATGCCCGGTTTTACCTGGCTGGTGCAGACGCGGCAGGATAAAAGTTTTACTTCTATTTCCAAAAAAGAAGGCGTTCCTTGCTTCCCTAACCCGCCAGCACCTTCGCCTCCCGCCGCCGGTGATGCAGGATGAACTCGGTATACCCGTTCGGCTGCTCGCGCCCCTGGAACACCAGGTCGC
>CAXTQE010000116.1:0-5850 GCA_964246225.1 uncultured Acidobacteriaceae bacterium
GGCGTGTTGTATCCGGTCGGGGCGGCGACAACGTAGGAGCCGGTGGTGGCGACGGTGAGTTGACCGTTGGAGCCGACCAGGTAGGGATAGATAGAATTTGCCGACAAAGTAAAGAGACAACCCGCGCTGGTGCTGGCCATGACGGGGCTTGGCCCTACGTCGAAGTAGGTTTGGGCTTTTCCGGCAGTCAGGATGGCGTTGTTGGTGACGAGGGTCAGGCGGCCGGTGCTTGAATCAACCGAGAAGGCGGTGATGGAGCCGTTGCTCGACATGCTTCCATTGACGACTGTGCCGTAGTCCGGGGAGTACTTGTCGAGGACGTAAAGGAAGTTGCCAGTGGTATCAAAAGAGGACCAGACGGGATTGACGCCCTGGCTAAAGAAGCTCTGTTCGAAGGTAAGGATGCCGCCGGTGCCGACGGAGAATTCGGAGATGGAGGCTCCGGGCGAGTTGAAGGAGGAGGTTCCCGGGGTGCCAGTGGCACCGGAGCCACTGTTGATGACGTAGACGTAGCGTCCTCCGGGCTTGACGACGATGGAGACCGGGTTGGTTCCTCCGGAGGGGAATGGGGAGTGGGCGATCGCGGTAAGGTTGCCGGTGAAGTCGTCGACCAGGAAGCCGGAGATCTGGTTGTAGAAGGTGCCGAGGACCCACATATACCCGATGGTACCGCCGCCGCATGCCGTCATGCCAAGTCCAAGTGCCGCCGATGCTACCAGGGCCGTAAACATCCGGCCAATCTTGCTGAACGTCATCTGTTTCCTTACTCCACGCCCGCGTGCGGACGCCCGTCTTGAACTTGTAATGAAGGGGATGTGTTGCTCCCATTTATTGTAGAAGCACCAGAGACTTAATGCCACCTTCGACGCCTTGAATCGACAACAGACTTTGCCTTGGGGAGCGTCCTTTGGACGTGCGGGCACCGGTGTCGGTTAGCAACTGTGTAGAAGATCTAGGTGGAAGTCAGATAATAAAAAAAATAAGCGGCACGACTTTTCGGGCATCATGGGCTGGCCTACCTTGCAGCCGAAGGCTTTGCCGAACTCGTCGAAGTTCTGAACGCTGCCGTCGGTGCGCCACTTTCCAGAGCTGTGGGGGTCGGTCTTGGCCTGGTTGCGGGCGGCTTGCTCGGTGCGATTTTCACACCAGACCTGGCCGAAGCTGATGAAGAAACGCTGGGCCGGGGTGTAGCCGTTGCGAACGTCCTGCTGGGCGTCGAGGTCGGTGATGCCTTTAGGGGCGAGCGTCTCCTGCAAGGCGCGGAAGGCGATGCGGAGACCGCCGTTGTCAGCGGCGTTCTCGCCAAGGGTGAGCCGGCCGTTGAGGTTCTGACCCTCGGCGACGGGGAACTGTGAGTATTCGTCGGCGATGCAGCCGGTACGCTGCTTGAACTTGGTGAGGTCGTCGGGGGTGAACCAGCTGCCCATGGAGCCGTCGGCGTTATATTTGACGTTGCCGGTGGGGCCGTAGTTCGAGCCCTGGTCGTCGAAGCCATGGGTCATTTCGTGGCCGATGACGACGCCGATGCCGCCGAAGTTGACGGCGGGGTCTTTGGTGACGTCGTAGAAGGGCGGCTGGAGGATGCCGGCGGGAAAGTTGATGTCGTTTTGCGGCGGGTTGTAGTAGGCGTTGACGGTGGGCGGCGTCATGCCCCACTCGGACTCATCGACGGGCTTGCCGAGTTTGGTGAGATTGCGGTCGCGCTCGAATACGGCATTGTGCTCGATGTCGGCAAGGAAATCGGTGCGGCTGACTTCGAGTTTGCTGTAGTCGCGCCAGTGGGTGGGGTAGCCGATTTTGTCGCGGAAGGCGGCGAGTTTTTTCTCCGCTTCAACCTTGGTGGCGTCGCTCATCCAGGGCAGGGTTTGGATGTCCTCGCCGAGGGCCTTCTCGAGAGCGGCTACGAGCTTTTCCATGTTGTCCTTGGCGGCGGGTGGGAAGTTCTGCTTGACCCAGTCCTGACCGACGGCCTCGCCGAGTGCGGCGTCGGTGAGACGGGTGCAGCGCTTCCAGCGGGGCTGCTGCTCCTTCTGGCCGGTAAGCGTGGTGCCGAAGAACTCAAAGTTCCGGTCGACGAAGTCTTTTGAGAGGTAGGGTGCGGCGCGATGCAGGATCTGCCAGCGCAGGTAGGACTTGAGGACGGGGAGCGGCTCGGTGTCGAGCTGCTCGTTGACCGCTTTGACGAAGCCGGGAGAGGAGACGTTGAGTGTCCTGGCTGGCGCGACGCCGAGCCCGGCGAGCAGCGCGGACCAGTCGAAGTCGGGGCTGAGCTGCTGGACTTCGGCGACGGTCATGATGTGGTAGACGTTGGACGGGGTGCGCATCTCGACGCGGGCCATCGAGCCCTGGGCGAGTGCGGTCTCGACTTTGAGCACGTTGGCGGCTTCGGTGGCGGCCTGCTCGGGCGAGTCGCCCAGGAGGATGAACATCTTGGTGACGTGCGCGACGTACTGTTCGCGAAGCTTGGTGCTGCGCGCGTCCTGGTTGAGGTAGTAGTCGCGATCGGGGAGCGTCAGGCCGCCCTGGCCGGTTTGGAGGATCTGCTGGCTGGCGTCCTTCTGATCCTGGCCGACGCGCACGCCGAAGAGGAAGCCCTGGCCGTACGTGGCCTCGAAGCGGGCGTCGAGTTGTGCAATCTTTTTAGGGCTGTCGAGCGCGTCGACCATGCCCAACTGCGGGGCGAGGGGCTTGGCGCCGAGTTTGTCGGCCTGGTCGACGTCCATGCAGGCGGCGTAAAAGTTGCCGTACTTGGTCTGGAGCGGGCTGGAGGGATGCTTCGCGGCGGCATCGAGATCCTTCCAGAGGAGATAGTTGTTGGTGTCGGCGAGGGTGTTGAAGCTTCCCCAGCGGGACTCGGTCGAGGGGATGGGATTGTTCTTCATCCAGTTGCCGCAGGTGTACTGGTAGAAGTCGGTGCAGGGGTCGGCGGTCTTGTCGATGGAGGTGAGATCGAACATGACAGGCTTTTTGGGAGGCTGGGTGGGGCCGGCGTCGTCTGCGCTGGTGACTGCCTGCGGCCGGGCCGCGGAGATGCCGATCAGGCCGGTCGACAGGAGAAGAGTGGAGACGAACTTCGATGCGCGCATGGGGCTCCCAGGCTGGACCTTTTCGGGCCAAAGGCGGATAGGTGTGTTTCGATCACAATACACGAAAAGAAGGTGCGATTCGATGAGTGTGGGTGACGCTACCCGACCGGGTTTGCTGGCAGTAAACGCAGATTCCAGCTGGAATGAACAGTAAACGAGAGCCAGCTGCTTACGCAGAGTCTAGCCTTCGCCAGGTTGACGACGACTTCTCTCTGAGGGTTCGAGGCTTGGGAGCTAGAAGATGCGCAGGTGGATGGTGAGGTACTTCTTCGGGTCTTGCCGGATGGTGTCGGTAAGGAGGGTGGCCGAGGTAAGCAGCTTGTTCAGGTTGGTATAGGCCTGGTCGTCGGTGGCGAGTTTGCCGAGGGTGCCCTTGCCTTGCGCGACGCCGGCGATGAGGAGATCGGTCTGGTCGATTGTGTCGCGGAGTTTCTGGGCGAAGGCGGGATCGTTGATCAACATGCCGGCCGCGCCTTTGCCGTTTTGGACATCGTTCAGCAAGGAGTTGGTGCGGGTGAGGGTCTGGTTGAGATTGTTGTAGAGGGTCTCGTCGGTGAGCAGCTTGCCGGCCGTGCCTTTGCCGCTCTGCAAGGAGGTGGCGATCTGGTCGAGCTTGCCGGCGGCCAGGTTCAGCCGGTTGTACATGGTGTCGTCGGTCATGAGCTTGCCGATCGACCCGCGTCCGTTGTTGAGGCCTACCTCCAGGGTGTGGAGCTCGTCGACGGTGGCGTTGGCCTTGTTGTAGAGGTCTGGATTGTTGATCAGCTGCCCGATCGATCCCTTGCCGGTTTCGAGGTTGTCTACGATGGTGTTCATCTTGGCGAGGATGACGTTGAGCTGCTCGATGGTGCCCTGGCTGGCCTTGACGACGTCCGAGATGGTGGGGGTTTCAAGGGTGTGGAGCTCGTCTCCGTCCTTCAACTCGGGACCAGTGGCGGTTTGGCTGTTGATGTCGACGACGGTATCGCCGAGCACGCCGACGGTGGTGAGGGCGGCTTTCGAATCTACGTGCAACTGATTTTGAAACTTGCCGTCGATCTTCATAACAACTCGGACGGGAGTGAGTTTGCGAGCGGGATCGGCCGTGACGGTGACGGCCTTGACCGAGCCGATGGTGACGCCTTCGAGATTGACCGCGCCGCCCTCTTTGAGGCCGGCGGCATTTTCAAAGTAGGTGGTGACGGTGAGCTTCTTCGACAGGATGCCGAGACCTGAAGAGCTTGTCATGAGAAAGAGCAGGGTGACGAGGATGATGGATGCTACCAGGACAATGATCCCAATTTTCAACTGCGACCATCGAACCTCCTGCTGGCTGGGCATAGATCTCCTGAGCGCTTGAGATTGCGCGCTTGCTTCTCTTTATCGGCTAACTCCGAGAATACATGAGTGCCTTGACGCCAAATGCGCGCTTTTCTTTCCCACAATAGATGCGCACCTGACTGGGTTCGCTCCAAAAAACCGGATGTGCACGTCAGCGGACAGCTTCGCGGGGCAGATGCTCGGCGACGACGACGGCCATGGCGAGGTCGCGGGTGTGGGTGAGGCTGAGCGAGAGGCGGTCGATGCCGAGTTCAGCGGCGAGCTCAGCGGCGCGACCGCTCAGCCAGAGCGAAGGCTTGCCGCTGGGTTCGCGGAGCACTTCAAACTCCTGCCAGCTGACGCCGCGGCTGATGCCGGTTCCCAGGGCTTTGGCCCCGGCTTCCTTGGCGGCGAAGCGAGCGGCGAGGCTTTCAGCAGCGTCTTTTTTGCGCAGGCAGTAGGCGATCTCGCCTGGCGTGTAGATGCGGTCGAGAAAGCGGCTGCCGAAGCGTTCGACGCTGCGCCGGACTCGCGCGATCTCGGTTAGATCGGTGCCCAGTCCTACGACCATTGCCGGCCTCCTCGGATTTCATCCGTGCTGATTTTACCCGCTGGTCACGTGACCTTCGTGCAGGAAGTGTGCGCGGGGCTATCTCGATGCGCGCGCGGTTGACGATGAAGAGTTTGAGGGCGGAAAAAATGCAGACAAATTTGAGCGGGAAAGAGTTACACCATGGATAACGGCAGGGAGAGTTCCTCGGTTGAGTTAGCGGCTTTTACTTACAACGATCGTTGGGGCGTGCTTCCCGACCTGAACGCGTGCCTGGACGAGTGTGGCGGGTGGGTTCTGGAACAGAAGGCGAATTCGGCGACTTCGGTAGAGTTCCACATCGAGCTGCGGCTGGAGAGCATTCTCGATATGTATGGAGCGCTGATGGGGACCGGGATCGAGCTGACGTGCAACGCGCACGCGATGCTGACCGACCTTTGCACGTGCTGGAGGAATGCGGACTATCTTCGTGTGGTGGAAGAGACGGTGGTACTTCGGCTGGTGCTGCACTTTCGCGAACAGCTTACGGAAGCGATGCTGCTGGCGACGGGCTCGGCTGCGGCATGAGGGGATGAGATGTCGGTGCGAAATATCTGGGCCGAGTCGGATTTTCGATGCCGCTTGCCCGTTTTCGCGCATCTCTCCAAGTACAAGCGGCGAACCCGCCTCAAGGAGAATTTTCATGACCGACTACCGCGTAGCTCCCGGCGAAGCACAAGAAGATCAAGTGACCGCCGCGATTGAGACTGTCACCAGCAAGATTCCGTCCAGCATTTATCTCGGTGCAGCCATCGCCTCCATTCTTGCTTCGGTTTCCTTTCAGGCTGCCGGCAAAAAACATGAGGCGCTGTTTGTTGGACAGTGGGTTGCGCCGTTTCTGATTTTGGGACTCTATAACAAGATGGTGAAGCAGCA
>CAXTQE010000116.1:5950-11229 GCA_964246225.1 uncultured Acidobacteriaceae bacterium
ATTCTGACCTGGCCGGCGGCGATGTCGTAGATCCAGCCGGAGATGCGCAGCTCGCCTTTGGCCAGAGCACCGGCCACGGCGGGGTGGGTGCGCAGATGGCGCATCTGGAGCAAGACGTTTTGCTCGGTGACGACGCGGAGCAGGTCGTCGTCGGTTTGGGCGAGCGCGCGGGCTGCGGCGAGAGCGGCGTGGGCGTTGGTGAGCCAGGATTTGACCGTCGGCATGGACTCGACCGACTCGGGTTTGAGCAAGGCTTTCATGGCACCGCAGTCGGTGTGACCGCAGATGGCGATGTGCTGGACACCGAGGGCGGAGACAGCGAACTCAAGCACGGCGCTGACGCCTCCGAGCATTTCGCCGTAGGTAGGGACCATGTTGCCGATGTTACGGGAGACGAAGGTCTCTCCTGGGGCGGCCTGGGTGAGCAGGTCGGGGTGAATGCGTGAGTCGGCGCAGGTGATGATCAGCGCGTGGGGGCGCTGGGGCTCGATCATGATGCGCTTGTACTGCTCTGCCTGGGCGGGATAGACCTCCGCCTGAAATTTGCGGATGCCTTGTTTCAGGCGATCCAGAACTTCGTCCACCGTGGTCTCCTTACCGGGCGTCGGTTATTCTCGCCACTTAATGTTGCAGCCGAGGCTGGTGCGCTGGTTGGTTTCGGGACGACGGCCGGCGATGACGTCGTCCATGGCGCGGCGAAGATCGGCTCCGGTGACGGGCTCATCGTTGCCGGAGTCGCCGCGGCGAGGGCGGCTGCCGTCGAGCTGGCCGCGATAGACGAGCTGCAGCTCCGCGTTGAAGAGGAAGAAGTCGGGGGTGCAGGCGGCGCCGTAGCTGCGGGCCACCTCCTGAGTTTCATCGAAGAGGTAGGGAAAGCGCCAGCCGAGGCGCTGGGCCTGGAGCTTCATCTCACCGGGGGCGTCCTGGGGAAAGGCGGCGACGTCGTTGGAGCTGATGGCGGCGAGGGCGATGCGATGTTCGTAGTCGACGCCGAGGCGGGCGAGCTGCTGCTCAACGTGCTTGACGTAGGGGCAGTGGACGCAGACGAACATGACCAGCAGGCCGTGGCGGCCATGTTTCGAAGCTCCGCCGCCGGACATGAGGTTCGCCTGGTCGGAGCTGTCGTCGTCCCAGGCGAGGGCGAGGACATCGTCGCGGCCCATGGCGTGTCCGGTAACGACATCGACCAGCTCGAACGGCGGTGCGACGGTGCCTAGCTCGACCATGGTGGATTGGGTTCTGGACATGGCTTCTCCTTGGTCTTCTCATCATAAGGCGACGGTGTCGTGCGAGGAGGCATCTTGGCGGTGACTTTTGCGTAGCCGGCGTGAGCCCTATGCTGAAGTGACGGATGATTCTTCCACGCACACTTGCCGGGGGCCGCACCGAACGCAGGCTGCTGCCTACCGGGCCGAACGGGCTTCCGCTGTGCCGGTGGTGCGAGCTGGAGATCCTGGCGCGGCGTCGGCGGACGTTCTGCTCCGACTATTGCGTCCACCAGTGGCGTCTGCGGACCGACCCCGGCTATCTGCGGGACCAGGTGTTTGCGCGGGATCGCGGGGTGTGCGCACAGTGCCAGGCGGATACGGTGTCGATCTACGCGGCGCTGAAGCGGGCGCGGGGGCTGGCGCGGGCGGCGGGACTGCGGCTGTACGGGATGGCGTCCATCTCGGCGCGGCGGTCGCTGTGGGATGCGGACCATATACGGCCGGTGGCGGAGGGCGGCGGGCAGTGCGATCTCGACAATCTGCGGACGTTGTGTCTGCCCTGCCACCGGGAAGTTACTCGGGAGCTGCGGGTGCGGTTGCGGGCGGCGCCGGCGGAGGCGCGGTGCGAGAGGTTTGTGGAACCGTGACGAGTTTGGCGACGGCAAATCCCTGGGCCGCGGCCTGTGAGGTGATCTGCGCGGTGATGCCGGGGTTGAGGCTGGTGGTACGCGAGAGCAGGGCGAGGGTCTTATGGTTGGGCGCGCCGAGGAGCAGCCACTGGTAATCGGGTGCTACGGCGAGGACCCAGAGCTTGCGCGAGAGCGGCCAGACGGTCCAGACCTTGAGCTGACCGGTCCAGGTCTTCTTGATTTTGGTGGTTCCGGTGTAGTTGCGGGCGTCGGTGGTGCCGTCCTTGAGGCGGCAGGAGTCGACCTGGGCGAAGCGGAAGGGCTTGTCGACCAGGGTGAACAGGGTAAGGGCGTCGGCGATGCAGGCCTTTTCTTTCTTGTTGGGAAGATGCGCGAGCTCAAACCAGGAACCGACAAACTGCTTGGGGTCGAGCTGCGGGACCGCGGCGGCGGTTCCCTGCGCGCAGGCCACGCCCGATGCCAGCAGCGTCGCAGCAGCTGCCAGGACCAGGTGCATGCGGCTTCCGTTCTGCTTCTGTGAGCGCTTTGCCATCGACCTTCCAGGCCTCCCGATTTCCTTCTTCATGCTACCCGCTCGTGAGGGTGGGCGTGCCTTTGCAGTTGTATCAAAAACTGCGCGTTTGGATGGCGGCGGAGTCTCTGCGTGAGACAACCTGATCGACCCGGTTCGAGCTCTGACCCGGATGTACGTAGTGCTCAGCGCGACCGAGCCATATCTCTCGGAGGCATTGCCATTTATGCCAGCTCTCAAGGAATTCATTCCCCGTCTCGGCTCCAACCAGCAATCTATTTGTTCTACCTGCTGCCAGATCATTCGGCCGGATGCTACGGCGCAGACGCTGGAGCAGGCTCAGACCCAGCATCGGTGTGGGGAGTTCTCGCTTAATACAGTGACTCGGTAAGGTGAGTTGCTTGGCGAGGCCGTGCTAGCCTCGAACAGTCCCCTGGGCTGAGGAAAGTGCATGAACGGAACCGACCACGCAATTGAAACACACGGGCTGGCGAAGTCTTACCAGCACACCGAAGCCTTGGCTCCGCTCACCCTGAATGTGCCGCGAGGCGCGGTATTCGCGCTGGTTGGACATAATGGCGCGGGCAAGACGACGCTGATTAAGTTACTGATGAACATGATTCATCCCTCGGGCGGGTCAGCTACGCTGCTGGGGCGGGATGTGACCCACCTGACGGGTGACGATTTTACGCGGATTGCGTATGCGAGCGAGAACCAGGAGCTGCCGGACTGGATGACGGTGGGACAGTTTCTGGATTACCTGCGCGGATTCTACCCGCGGTGGGACCATGCGGCGCTGGTCGAGCAGCTGGAGCTGCCGATGAATCGCAAGCTCAAGCACCTGTCGCGCGGCATGCTGATGAAGGCGGCGTTGGCGTCGATCCTGGCGTTTTCGCCGGAGGTGATTCTGCTCGACGAGCCGTTCTCGGGGCTCGATCCGCTGGTTCGGGATGAGCTGATCGAGGCTCTGATGTCGCGGGTGAATCCACGCTCCCTGGCCGACCAGGCGGCATTCGATCCGGCTTCGCGGCCGACGATTCTGATCTCTTCGCATGACCTGGCAGAGGTGGAGTCGTTTGCCACGCATATCGGGTTTCTGCACCAGGGTAAGCTGCTGTTTGCCGAAGAGCTGGGCAAGTTGACGGCGCGGTTTCGCGAGGTAACGCTGACGCTGACGCCGCCCTCGACTGGCGGTACGGCTGCCACGCTTACGCGCACCTCCGCGGCGGTTCCGGAGTCGTGGCTGTTGCTCGAACAGACGCAGACGGCTGCGCGGTTTGTGCATACGCATGCGGATTCCGAGCCGCTGACGGACCAGCTTGCGGCGGTGTTTACGGCGACCGATACGCCTTCGGTGCAGGTGGCGCCGATGACGCTGCGGGGGATCTTTTTAGCGCTGGCGAAATCGGGACGGGCTCCGGCTGCGCCGAGTGTATAGATAACAAATGCTGCGGCTGTAGGGGAAAGGGCGCTTTCACGAAATCTTTGCTCGGCCTTGAGATACCCTCTAGGTTATGGCCGTGCCTCAACCGCTGCACATTTTTCGCAAAGACCTGCTCCACCTTTGGCCAGAGACCCTGGTGGTTTTGCTGCTGTTCGCCGCGTTTTGCTGGGCTGCGCCCTCGGGCTGGTCGGGCAGCCAGTATGTCGGGGTGGCGACGCTGCTGGCGGCATTTCTGAAATATTTCCTAATGCCTATTTCATGGCTGGTGGTGATCTCGCGGCTGATCCACGATGAGCCGCTGGTGGGTGACCGGCAGTTCTGGACGTCGCGGCCATATCATTGGGCGAAGCTGCTGGCGGCGAAGGCGATCTACCTTGGCGTGTTTCTGTACGTGCCGTTTCTGCTGATGCAGGTGTTCCTGCTGAAGCGGGCCGGGCTGTACCCGACGACGGTGATTCCGGCGCTGCTTCATAATTTGCTGCTGTTGACGGCGATTATTGTGGTTCCGCTGGCGGCGATCGCGGCGGTGACGGCGACGTTTGCGCGGATGCTGCTGTCGACGATCGGGGCGGTGATCTACCTGCTGATTGTGGGGCTGGGGCTGTTGTACCTGATCTTCCGGCGCATGCCCCCTCCGGAGCTCGAGTACATGGTGCTGGCGCTGGTGGTCCTGCTTCCGCTGACGGCGCTGGTGTACCAGTATGCGACTCGGCGCACGCCGGTGACGCGGGTTTTGCTGCTGGGGACTCCGCTGCTGGTGGCGCTGCTGCTGATGGTGGTTCCGGCGACGGCGCTGATTCGGCGGGCCTATCCGGTAGCTGGGTCGGCATCCGATCCGAAGCTGGCCGCGGTTCCAGCGCAGCTTCTGCCGAAGACTGCGCCTGCCGGGGCGCTGCGGGTGATCAACAATATGGTGGAGGTCGGCATGCCGGTGGCCACTTCGGGGATCGACGAGCAGTCGAACTACACGGTGAAGGGCGGCGCGGTGACGCTCGATGCACCGGGGGTGCACTGGGCGTCGCCGTACCTGAACGAGTTTGGGACGGAGATCAATGCGTATCGGCCGGGGCTTTTGGTGCCGGTGGCGGTGCCACTCGATGTGTTCAACCGTGTGCGCTCTTTGCCGACGGATGTGCACCTCTCCCTGGCGGCGGATCACCTGAAGCTTGACTCGCCATCGACGTGGAGGGCTTCGGCGGACGGCTTTGCCGTTCCAGGGCATGGGCGCTGCACGTGGCCGGCGGAGGATCCGGACGCTGCGCCGGTGTGCCGCTTCCCGTTCGCGGCGCCGGAGCCGAACTTTGTGTCGGCTCGGCTTCCGGCGAGTTCCTGCAGCGATCCGGAGGCTACGCGGACGCCGCACCAGATGAATCTTGCGGCGAGTTCTTCGACTCTCGATTTCGATCCGGTGGTGGCGGTTCCTCTGGTGTTTCCGAACCGGGGTGAGGGGCCGGCCTCGCATGCGC
>CAXTQE010000117.1:0-1361 GCA_964246225.1 uncultured Acidobacteriaceae bacterium
TTTGGAGGAAACTAACATCGCAAGCTACAAGATCTTCATGAAGTCCGGCCATCCGCCCACGCTTCTCGCCGCCTTTCTCTACTTCGACTTCTCCTTCGCCATCTGGGTGCTCAACGGCGTCATGGCTCCCTTCATCTCGGAGGGCTTCCACCTCACCCCCATCCAGACCGGAACCATGATCTCCATCCCCATCCTCGCCGGCGCGCTCATGCGCTTTCCGCTCGGCGTCCTGTCGCAGTACATCGGCCGCAAGATGGCTGCCATCATCGAAATGAGCTGCATCATCGTCGCCCTGCTCTACGGCTTTTACTTCGTCCACACCTTCAACTCCGTCCTCGCCATGGGGGTTCTGCTCGGCATCGCCGGAGGCAGCTTCGGCATCGCTCTTTCGCTCGGCTCCGGCTGGTTCCCGCAGGAGTACAAGGGCCTCGCCATGGGCATCGCCGGCGCCGGCAACAGCGGCACCGCCTTCGCCGCGCTCTTCGCTCCCAAGCTGGCCATGCACTTCGGCTGGCAGCACGTCTATGGCTTCGCCGCCGCCTGCATGCTGCTCCCGCTCTTCGTCATGATCTTCCTCGCGAAAGAGCCACCTGACGTCGAACACCAGTCCCTCGGCCAGCATCTCCAGTGCCTCTGGCAGGCAGACGGCTGGTACTTCAACATGGTCTACATCATCACCTTTGGCGGCTTCATCGGCCTGTCCACCTTCCTCACCACCTTCTACGTCTCGCAGTTCCACATGACCAAGGTCCACGCCGGCTTCTACACCGTGCTCGCCACCTTCACCGGCTCCGCCACCCGCGTCTTTGGGGGCTATTTCGCCGATAAAGTGGGCGGCATCACCACCCTCTCCGTCATCTTCCTGGTCGCCATTGCCGGGCTGTTCGGCTTGATGACCACGCCCTCCCTGCTCGTCACCACGCTTCTGTTCATGCTTTGCTTCGGCGCTCTCGGAGCCGGCAACGGAGCCACCTTCCAGCTCGTCCCTCTGCGCTGGCCCACCACCACCGCCATCGCCGGAGGCATGATCGGCGAGATCGGCGCACTCGGCGGATCGCTCATCCCCACCATCCTCAGCTACTCCAAGCAGCACTTCGGCAGCTATCGCAATGGTTGGATCATGTATGCCGGTCTCGCCTTCCTCGTGCTCCTCATGCTGCGGGTCGTCAGCCGCACCTGGACCCGCACCTGGGTCGGGCCCGGCGGCCGCGCTCTGGCTCGCACACAGCACGCCGGAAACAGCTCCGTCCTGGTCACGGCAGAAGGCACAAGCTTCGCCGCCGATTGATCCACTAGCGTCCTCAAGGCCCCGGGTGGGTGGCCGCCGCGCGGCCCGGGGGACCAGCGCCGCCGCGCAGTCC
>CAXTQE010000117.1:1371-11191 GCA_964246225.1 uncultured Acidobacteriaceae bacterium
CCTCTCGGCCGCGGTTCGTTCGCGGCCGAGAGGACGTCGCTACCTGCTCGCCGGCGAAGTCCTGACCAGCACCACCCCATGCGGCGCCACCAGCGCATGGAACTCGCCCTCAAACGCCCCAAGGTCTTTCTCTCTCCACAGATCCCGCATCTGACGCTTGCCTGAAAGTCCCAGGTCGCTCCACTTCGCGCTGACGTCCTGCTCGCCATCTCCAAGGTTGAACAGACCCACAGCCTTCGATCCATCCTCGAGATCCTTCACCCACACAGACAATTTGCCCTGCTCAGACACCTTCGTCGCCGCGCGCCCCGGAGGGTCCTGATCGACCGCAATCACCTCATCGTTGGTCAGGATGCTAAGCGAGAAGCTATCGAGCGTGGTCAGGTCGCCGCCGATGATCAGCGGTGCCGCAAGCAGGCTCCAAAGGCTCATCTGCGCATACTGCTCATCCGGCGTAAGCGGCGGAGGCATCCGCCTGTCGATATGCACGTTCGGCGGATGCTGGTTGAACGGAACATACGCAATGCGGCCAAGCAGCAGGTCGTCCAGATCGTTCCATCCACCCGGGCCGATCTCATACTTTTCACGCAGGCCTCTCCCCATTCATCCTGTCTCGGCTGATCAGCCGAAAGCCGCCCACCCTGCCACTCGATCTATCCTGGGTACGATGTCAACAGGAGGCAAAAGAGCTCCCTGCGGAGAAAGGTCAAATTCATGAAGAAACTTGGAAGAGGATGGCTGGTGTGCCTGCTTGCGATTTGCTCGATGGACAGACTCGCTCAGGCCCAAAGCAACGCAGTCTCAACCCAGGGCAACGCACTCCCCAACCGCGAGGTTCCGGCCAAGAGCCTACCCGTCCCGACCGATGTGAGCCCGGGCATGCAGGAGATCATCGCCGCGCCCTTTAGCCCGACCTGGAACGTTCTCTGGTCGACCGGCGAAGAGTGGCGCGCCACCGCCAACGTGCAGGCAGCCAAAGGAATGGAAGCGCTGGCGGCCACACGGGAGAGGCTGCATGTCAAGGTAAAGCCGTCGACCATGGGCGGGGTCAAAGTGTTTTTGGTCACGCCGGAGGTGATTGCGCCCGAGAACCGCGACAAGGTGCTGATCCACGTGCATGGCGGCTGCTATGAGCTTTCGCCAGGAGAGTCCGGGACCAAGGAAGCCATCATGATGGCGGGCTTAGGCCACTACCAGGTCATCTCCGTCGACTACCGGATGCCTCCCGAGGCATACTTCCCGGGCGCGCTCGACGACGCCATGACGGTCTACCAGGCCGTCCTCAAGTCAACGGACCCGAAGAAGGTAGGCGTGCTCGGAACCTCCGCCGGAGGATCTCTCGTCCTTGAAATGATGCTGCGCGCCAAGCAGCTCGGGCTGGCCATGCCGGGAGCCATCGCACCCAGCACGCCCATGGCCGACCTAACCAAAACCGGAGACAGCTTCTACACCAACGAGCTCGTGGACAACGTCCTGGTCTCGCGCGATGGCTTCTGCGACTCCGCCGCCAAGGTATATGCGCACGGGCACGATCTGAAGGACCCCCTGCTTTCCCCCGTGTACGGAGACATGCACGGCTTTCCCCCAACCATTCTGACCACCGGAACCAGGGACCTGCTGCTAAGCAACACCGTGCGTGTGCACCGCAAGCTTCGCGAGGCCGGCGTAGAGGCGGAACTGGAAGTATATGAAGGGCAGTCTCACGCGGAGTTTGGACGCGACGACCGGCTGCCCGAAACAAAGGAAGCGTACGGCGAGATCGCCAGGTTTTTCAGCCAGCACCTGGGGCATTAGAAGATCTCGACGTTCAGGCATTTACCTCGACCCAAATTGGTACTGTTCGGGGAGAACACCCCCAAACGGTCCATTGTCAACCCAATCTACGCATGTGTATAGTTTCATCCGGACGGTCAACACAACTGCAGCAAGACTTTGAACGATGCAGTGCGGCTCCGGCGCGACCTGGTCCGAGTGAAGCCCTAAGGAGGCAGTCGATTTTGCAAACGAAACATACCTTTTCACATTTCAGCCGCGCGTTGCTGGGAGCAGGCGTCCTTTGCTCCTCACTTTCAGCCGGCGCTCAGGTGCTGTACGGCACGCTGACAGGCAACGTCACTGATACCACCGGCGCCGCCATTCCAAACGCCAACGTCAAGGCGCTCAACGGCGCAACCGGCGTCGTGCGGGAAACAACGACCAATGCCGACGGCAGCTACTCCTTCAACGACATCAATCCCGGCACCTATCAAATTACGGTCATTGCCGAGGGCTTCACCCCGCAACAGCAAAACAGCATCACGGTACTCACCAACACCGTCGACCGCATCAACGTGCAGCTCGCCGTAGGCTCCGTCAGCCAGCAGGTCACGGTCGACACCGCACCTCCTCTGCTGCAGGCCGACCGCGCCGAAACCGACTACAACATCTCGCCCGAGCAGATCGCTGAGCTCCCCACTACCTCGAGCACCGGACGCAACTTCCAGAGCCTCTACCGCCTGGTGCCCGGCTCCACGCCGCCCGCCGAGCAGAACTCCGCCGCCTCCAATCCCCAGCGCGCGCAAGCCGTCAACGTGAATGGCGTCTCGAACTCCACCAACACCACCCGCATCGATGGCGCAGTCGACGCCTACCCCTGGATCCCGTACCTGGCCGCCTATCTGCCGCCCACCGACGGCATCGACAGCATCAACGTGGTCACCGGAAGCTTCAACGCGGAGCAGGGTTCCGCAGGAGGCTCAGCCATCAACGTGACCGTCAAGAGCGGCACCAACAACTTCCATGGCAGCGTGTGGGAGTACAACTCCATCGCGCAGCTCAACGCGCAGTCCTGGCAAAATCGGACCGGCATGCGCCAGAAAAATATCTACAACGAGACCGGCGGTTCGCTCGGTGGTCCCATCGTCAAAAACAAGCTGTTCTTCTTCGGCGACTACGACCGTGTGACGGTAGACAAGGACATCAATGGGGTCTACTCCGTTCCAACGGCAGCCATGCGCGCGGGAAATTTCTCCGCCTTCGACACGCCGGCGATGATCGCCGCGAAGACGCCAAGCTTTGTGTTCGATCCGGTATCGGGCAATGCCGCCGGCGCAAACAAGACACTGTTCCCCGGCAACATCATTCCTTCCACCCGTTTTTCGCCGGCTGCGCTGGCTCTCTTGAAGGTTCTCCCTCTCCCCAACTACGGAGCTTCTACGCTAACGGCGAACAATTATTTCGCTTCAGCGGTCAATGCCTTTGAACGTCAAAGCGCCGATGTCAAGGTCGCCTATGTTCCTTCCACCAAAACAAGCTTTTTCGGACGGTATAGCCTTTCGCCCAGCCAGATCAACGATCCTGAGCTGTTTGGCATCAATCCGGGCGGCCCAACCATTGATGGAGGTCAGCCCGGCACCGCGACCGGGCTGATCCAGAACGTCGGTTTGGGAGCGACATATGCTCTTACGCCGCATCTGCTGCTGGACGCCAATGCCGGCTTCACACGGCAGCGGCTGGTAGCCACTGCGCCGGACCTTTCGCTGGGCGATTACGGCACAACCCAGCTCGGCATTCCTGGCACCAACAACAACGGCCAGTATCTCTACGGTGGCATCCCCGCCTTTGATTTCACTACCTACGCCAATTTGGGCAACACCAATACCGGCAGTCCGTTTACCTTTCGTGACAACCAGTACACCGGCAACGTCAACGCAACTTATATCAAGGGAAGCCACTCGATCCGCTTTGGTGGCGAATATCTCCATGCCGCCATCAACCACGAGCAGCCCGGGAACAGTACACTCATCGTCCCGCGCGGCGGCTTCCTCTTTTCCGGCGGCGTCACTACAGGCAACGCAGCCACCGTCGGGTATCCCGGCCCCAATGGTGCTGCAAATCTAGTAACAACGAACATCAATTCATTTGCCGACTTCCTGCTAGGCCAAGCCTACAACTACGGAAAAGGCGTGCAGAGCTTCAATCCCGAAGCGCTGCGGATCTCAACCTTCGCGTTCTACACACAGGACACCTGGCAGGCCAGCAAAGCACTGGTGCTCAACTACGGCATTCGTTACGAGTACTACCCACTGCCCGTAGCGGATCACTTCGGGACAACGCGGTACGATCCCACCGTCCGCTCCACGGTTACGGATTCTTTTGGAACCCACACGGTCGGTACGGTTCTGGTCGGCGGAGAAGGCTCTGAGCCTCAGCATGCGGGAACCAAGAATGGCTACGGCCAGTTTGTTCCGCGCTTCGGCGTCTCCTACCAGGCGAATCCGAAGACCGTCGTCCGCAGTGGCTTTGGCATCACTGTCGATCCCGACAACCTGCGCAACCTGCTGCAAGCGTATCCAGCCAATATCTCGACCAACGTGACCGGAGCCAATACCCTGGTTGCCGCGACCAGCCTGAATGCCGGCCTGCTGAGCACGACAACACAAGTCGGTATTCCTACCACCGTGCTGCCGAACATCAGCAACGGCATGGTTCCGCTGCCGGCAACCGTCTCCACCGAGACCACGCTGTCTCAGTTCCGTCGTGGTTATATTGAAAGCTACAACCTGGCTGTGCAGCATGAGTTTCCCCTTGGCCTGGTTTCGACGGTTGCGTATGTGGGCACGCACGCCATTCGCCAGATCACCCACGTGGACATCAATGCCGGGGCTCCGGGCGGAGGCAATCCTGGGCGTCTGCTGAACACCACCTACGGGGCAAACACGAGCAACGCGGATGTCTTTGCGCAGCAACCGTTCGCTGGATCGGTCTATAACGGCCTGCAGACACAATTGACCAAGAACTCCAGGCATGGCTCGACCGGACTTATCTATACCTTTTCCAAGGCCATGGATGAGTCCGACAACAGCATCTCCAACCCGTTAATCTTTGCGTATCCAACCTACTACAGCCGCAACTGGGCACTCGCGGGCTACGACCGCAAGCACAACCTCCAGTGGTGGACGAGCTATCCCTTTCCGTTTGGCAAAGACGGCCTGTTCCTAAAACATGGCGTCGCCGGCTATGTGCTGGGCAACTGGCGCGTGAGCACGGTTCTGAGCCGTGTCAGTGGTACACCCATCAACGTAACCTCCATTGCGACTAGTCTGAATGCACCGGGTAGCACGCAGGTAGCGGACCAGAACTACGGCGTGAATACGGTGGTCGGCGGGCGCGCGGTTCTGGCCGGCAATGGTGGGAGCTACCAGTACCTCAATCCCGCCGCCTTCGCTCCCGTAACCGCAGTGCGCTTTGGTACCGCGGGCCGCAATGACGTGCGCGGTCCTGGCCTGTTCGACCTCGACGCCAGCCTAAAACGCGAGTTCCCCCTGTACGAACAGTTCCGCCTCGAGTTTGTGGCCGACTCGTTCGACGTAACCAACACGCCTGCCTTTGCCAACCCCGCCGCAAACATCTCAAACACCGGATTCGGCCAGATCACTACGTCCAACGCAAACCGGACCCTGCGTCTCAGTGGTCGAGTTACCTTCTAGCCCTTACATACAATAGAAAGAGGCAGACTCGCGCAAGCGGGTCTGCCTCTTTCACTTCCCTGCTCCTCTTCTTCGAACTATTCCACCCTGCAGATCAAACACTTCAGGTAGCTCGTCTCCGGAAGTCCAAGCATGGCCGGATGATCCGGCGCCGCTCCGCGAGCCTCCACCACCTGCACCCGTCGATGGGCATCCGCAGCAGCCGTCGCCACCACGGAAGTGAAATCCTCCAAGCTCACATGGTGCGAGCAGGAGCACGTGACCAGGGTTCCGCCGGAATCCAGCATCTTCAGCGCGCGAAGGTTCATCTCCTTGTACCCCCGCAGCGCTCCCTCTGTCGCCCGCTTCGACTTCGCGAACGCTGGCGGGTCCAGCACAATCGTCCCATACCTCTTTCCGTTTGCTTCGAAGTCCCGCAAAAGGTCAAACGCATCCGCCTCAATCCAATCTACTTTGGCGGTGAGGTGTGGGTTACGTTCGAGGTTGCCGTCCGCCACCTCGAGCGCCGCCCGGCTCGCGTCCACTCCCGTCACGCGCTCGCATACGCCCGCCATGTGCAGGGCGAAGCCTCCCTGATACGTGCACACGTCAAGCGCGGCTCCATGCGCGTATCGGGCTGCTGCGGCATAGTTGAGCCGCTGATCCAGAAACGCCCCCGTCTTCTGTCCCGACAAGGCGTCGTAGGCAAAGTGCAGCTCGTTGATCGTGAACACGGTCGCCAGCTTTGGCTCCTGCCGGTCGGCGTAAAGCGATGCGCTCTCAATCATCGGCAACGCCTCTGCAACGCGGACGCGCGGATCGGGCCTTTCCGAGATCGTCGCCGGCGCAAGCCGCTCCCGCAGCACGCGAGTTACGGCGGCACGCACATCCTCCTGTGCCGTCCCTTGCGTGAGAAGCTGCAGGACCACAAGGTCGTTGTAACGATCAGCGATCACACCAGGCAGACGGTCCGCCTCGGAGAAGACGAGCCGGCAGGCGTTCTCGTGCTCTGACCCCGGCGCCAGTTGCTCGCGCAAATCGATGGCCGCATGAAGGCGCTGCTCGATCTCCGTAAGGTACTGCACACGGCTAAGCGAAGGCGCGTCCGAGACCACGCGCAACGTAATTTGCGATGCCGAACTGAAGATCGCGCTCCCCAGCACTGAACCACGCGCATCGAGCACCGTAAGCAGGCTTCCCGGTGCGATCTCGGCGCTTTCAAGGCTTGGAAGAAGCTGTTCTACTTCGGAGCGATAAACCCACACGGAGCCCGAACGCAGCCGCTCCGCCGCGCGCCGCGTAATTACCGCAGCCGGACTCTTTGGGTGCGCTGGTCCAACCCGAAGCGGCTGGAGATCGATCATTTGTGCCATACTCTATCGTCGCATGGAGCCGCGCGCCTCCATTGACCTCCCAAACGCTAGAATGAGAGGACTGGGCAGTGTTCCGCTTTTGCCGACGAAGCTCGTTTCTTCCCACGTCATGAAAGGATCAGCGTGCGCCATTTTGACGTCCTCATCCTTGGAGCCGGTGCTGCCGGACTGATGTGTGCAATGGAAGCTGGCCGCCGTGGGCGTAAGGTGCTCGTCGTGGATCACGCCGACCGCATCGGCAAAAAGATCCTGATCTCTGGCGGAGGCCGCTGCAACTTCACCAACCTGCGTTGCTCAGCAGAGAACTTCCTTTCCGACAATCCACATTTCGCCCGCTCCGCACTGGCACGCTTTCCTCCTGCTGAGATGATCGCGTTAGTCGAGCGCCATCGAGTGCCGTACCACGAAAAGACACTTGGGCAGCTTTTCTGCGACCGGAGCGCGCGCGACATCACGGGCCTTCTCGAACGCGAGTGCGCCGAGGCCAGCGTTCAGATCGAGGTAGGAGTTTCAGTCGGAACCATTCGTCACGAAACGCGACGCTTCACCCTTGAAACCACCCGCGGCCTGCTCGCCGCTGATTCTCTCATCGTAGCGACCGGTGGACTCTCTATTCCGAAGATTGGTGCCACAGGCCTGGGCTACGAACTGGCACGCCAATTTGGTATACGTATTATCGAATGCCGGCCGGGCCTCACTCCGCTCACCTTCGGGTCGGCGGATCAGGATCGGTGGTGTGATCTTTCCGGAAGTTCGGCAGAGGTGCTTGCGCGTCTTGGCACTCGCGGATCGAAGCCGGACTCTCGTGCGGGTCGCCTTCCTGGCTTTCAGGAAAAGCTTCTCATCACGCATCGTGGAATGAGCGGCCCGGCGGCCCTTCAAATTTCTTCCTTCTGGGAGCCTGGAGCCATGCTGCAGCTCGATCTCGCTCCCGGACGGAAAGTCCTCGATTCAGTCTTGGCTCCGAACGCCTCGCGCGATGCCGCGGCCATCCTGTCTGCGGTCCGCACAGTACTGCCTGCGCGCTGGGCAGAGCGTTGGCTGCGGGAGAACCTGCCGGACCCGATCCCGCGGCAACTCTCAAACGCCGCCATCGCTGCTCTTGAGGTTCGCCTGCATGCATGGCAGGTAACTCCTTCCGGTACCGAGGGCTACATAAAGGCTGAAGTCACCGCCGGTGGGGTGGCCACCGACGAACTTGACCCAAAGACTTTGGAAAGTCGTAAAGTTCCGGGACTTTTCTTCGTCGGCGAAGTGGTCGACGTCACGGGTTGGCTTGGAGGCTATAACTTTCAGTGGGCCTGGGCATCCGGCTTCTGCGCCGGACAGGTTTGCTGAAGATTCTCCTCACAGACCGCTACTGAATGACCAGCGTCAGCGGCACGGTTCGTGTCAGCCCCGCGCTCGATCCGGTGACCACCAAGGAATAGGATCCGCTTGGAGAGACGGCCGTTGAGCTGCTTCCGGTCCCCGTGCCTGGTTCCGTTCGTCCCGTTGCGCAACCACCAGCGCCAACCAGAACCAAAGCGATCAGGAACACCAGCAGTCGCTGCGGCCACCGCTTGTGTCTGCACAAGAAGCCTGTCGGTAGCAGGACTGCTAGCCACGCCAACGGCTTCTGCCATGGCAGCATGGGACCTTCCATTCGCACCGTCGTAAGCCCGGTCGCAACGGTCACAGTCATCGGTGTCGATCCACCGAGGGCGACACTCGCAGGGTTCACAGTACAGGTACTGTGGGCTGGAACTCCGGAACAGCTAAACGTAACACTTCCAGTCACATTTGCCGCCGAACTGAGGAGTAGAGCGTATGTGGCCGCTTGGCCGCTGGGCACGGTGAGCGACGACGCACCGTTCACAGCCACCGCGAAATCAGAGCCGCTGCCAGTAAGCTGCATCGTCTGCGGGGAGGAACCTGCGCTGTCCACGAAGGCGAGCGTCCCAGAACGAGGTCCGCCCACAGTGGGTGCAAACACAATGCCAAGCGTACACACCCCTGTCGGCGCGAGGGACGATCCGCAGGTGTTCGAGCCCGTGGCGATGGAGTAGTCCCCCGTCATCGAGGTGTTCGAAATGGTCAGCGCGGCTCCGCCATTGTTTGTCAAGGTCACGGTCTGCGGCGCGGAACTTAAACCCACCCCAATGGTGCCGAAGGTCAGTCCATTGATGGGCGAGAGCGACACTCCCGGTGGCGCGATTCCATACCCACTCAATTGCACAGTTTGGCTACGGAACTGGTCAGAGATGGTCAGGACTCCGCTTTGCTGGCCCAAGCTCTTGGGAACAAAACTAACGGAGAAGGTACACGTGGAATGCGCGTTGAGGGAGTTCCCGCAACCATTGACGACGGTGAAGTCACCACTCGTCACCTGGGCCGTGATAAGCGTCAAGGAGACATCGCCGGCATTGATAACCGACACAGCCTGGCTTGCACTTGCAGTACTCAGTTGCTGCGAAGAGAAGCTCAGCGAAGTCACAGAAAGACTGTCGGTCGCAGGATTGGTGGCAGTTCCGATGAGACTTGCCGTCTGGGTGCCCGCGTCATCAACGACGGTGAGGGATCCTGAACGCGTGCCGGTGGCGCTCGGCGCAAAGACAATCGAGACAGTACATCCTGTTTGCGAACTGAGCGTCGTGCCACAGGTATCTGCGGAAATCTTGAAATCCCCTGAGATGACCGGTGTCTGCATTCCCGCGGAAGCGCTGCCGGTGTTCGAAATTGTGATGTTCTGCACGGCGCTGGTCGCACCCACGCTGGTCGAAGGAAAGGTCGCCGTGGTTGGTGTGAGAACGATTGCCGCGGCCGGAGTGCCTGTCCCGGACAGGGTCGCCGTCGCCTGCCCGCCGGAGACGTTGCCATAAACCGTAAGAACACCGGTGCGCGCGCCAGTAGAACCAGGAGCGAACCGAACCTGCACAGAGCACGTCGACCCTTGCGGCACCTGGTTGCCAGCGCATGTGTCGATCTCGTTGAAGTCGCCGGTCGTCGTCACGCTTGAAA
>CAXTQE010000118.1:0-6028 GCA_964246225.1 uncultured Acidobacteriaceae bacterium
AAGTGAGGTGTGCTGACCGGTGCGCGGAACGGCCAGCACCGCGATCGCCGCGGTTGCGATCCTCTCCCCGGTTGCGATCTTCTCCCCGGTTGCGGTCTTCGCCACGGTTGCGGTCGCGTCCGCCGCTTCTGCCCCGGTCTGGCCGGCTGCTGAAGTCGCTGGGGGAGTCGGGACGCGAATCGGGGCGGGGTCCGCGCGGGCGGATGGTTTCGCCCGGCAGGACCATGCCGCCATCCCAGCCGGAGACGACGAAGTTGCTGACGGGCGGAGGCGCGGCATGGGCGGCGGAGGAGGCTGGTTCGGGTGCGGCACCGCCGGCACGGTACTTGGAGAGCGACTCGCCGGGGAGGATGAGCGGTTCGACAGGCGGTTCCGCAGAGGAGTCGCCCGCGACGCCGTAGGGAGTCTCTTCGACCTGGTAGAGGCTGGTGGAAGGGGCGAAGCCGCGCGGAGTACGGGGCTGCCGGTCGGCCTGGAGCGCGGGCTGCTGGCTTGGTGGCGTGGGCTCTTCGGCGGCGGCGTGAAGGGTAAGCTCCTCCTCCGGTGCGCCGTGGAAGCCGGCACCTTCAGATTCGAGATCGGTGGGAGGCGTAAGCGGCTGTGCCCCGCGGCTAGGGCCCGAAGCGGACTGCCCGGCATCCCGAGGGCTTTCGCCCGGGCGTCCTCCGCGGCGGCCGCGACGACCACGCCAACGACGGCTTCCGTCGGCTCCGGGCGCTCCTTCGCCTACTTCCTGCACACCTTCCGTAGAGGAGACGGCTGAAAGGTCGACGGCAGAAACCATGTCGGCGGGAGGCGCGGCACGCTCGATCGGAGCTGCTGAGCGATCGGGAGTCACGGAACGCTCGCCTTCTTTGCGATTCCCGGATTCGGGGGTAACGCCATTGCGGTCGCGGCGGTTGCGTCCACCGCGGCGGTTTCGGTCGCGATCACTGCGCTCTCCGCGATCACTTTGGGCAGAGCCGGAGGAGGATGCGGGCCGCGCGGGGTCAAGGCTTGATACGGCTTCGGCAAACAGGTCGGCGTCGCTGGGTTCGGCGATCCGGGGCTGAGCTTCCCGGGAGGTTCGAGGTTCGCCGCGGCCCTGCTCGCGGCTCTGGTCGCGTCCTTGGTCGCGGCCACTGTCGCGTCCTCCGCGGCGCGGCTCAGAGGCAGCGCCTTCAAAGTCGGCTGCGTCGCCGGCCTCCTCCATGAAGTCGGTGATATAGAGGAAGGCGTCGCGGTCGAGGCCGATATCGACAAAGGAGGACTGCATACCCGGCAGCACGCGGGTTACCTTGCCGTTGTAGATCGATCCGGCGAGCGTGTACTCGTTTTCGCGCTCGTAATAAATCTCGGTGAGATTGTCGTTTTCGACAATGGCGAGCCGCGTCTCATGCGGCGTGGAGGAGATGTAGATTTCTTTCGACATGCTGGTACTCTTTCTGCCCGTGGACGCTTGAAGCGTCCGTGCGAGCGGCAGGCAGAGCAAGAGACCGGGAACGGCGCGAGGGAGTTACGCGCAGCTTACCGTGGGGGAGGACAGAGGCAGGAGTGCGGAAGCGATGGATCGTGTCTGTGCCTTAGGGCGGGAACCTGGATCGAGGCAGGAACCTGGACCGAGACGCGGGAAGACCGCGGCCCGGAAATCAGGCTCGGAGCCGGACCGCCTCAAGAGGGAGCGAGGGGGCAGGCGTGGAGAGACACAGACGAGAGCTGAACCATAGAGAGATGCTTCAAGCAGCTGAAGGCAAGCGAGAAAGGTGGCCAGATCAACCTCGGTGCGAGGCGGGGCCGTTTGCCTTTCGGATGCGATCATTCCTGGGACCTGTCCGGCCAACGGAGTCCGATTTCAAGCCTGGCCGGCCTTTTGCTAAATTCGATAGGACCAATCTGTTGCCGCTCTGTTCGAAAACCGTCGAGCGAGGTCGCTGACGGGAGCGGGGTGGAGCGCTGAGACGGCATCTGGCCGCTCAGGGTGAGACTTGGGTTGGCGCTGCAAGCTGCAGGGCAAACTTAGGGAAATTGTAACCCCTCCGTCACGGACGGGGAAGAAGAATGCAGAAAAATGGCGGTTCTCGAAAGCTGAATGGTAGGCTTGCCGGGCATGCAAAAGGCCTATCTGTTCACGCTGTTCCTGCTGGGGTGCGCCGGAGGGCAAAGCGGGTCTGCTTTGTGCCAGACCGGAGTCGACGCTGCGCCTGGTCTCTGCCTGCCGAATGGAAGCCGGCCGTATACCCTTGATACTTTTCAGGGAGTCAACCAGTTGCTGCCCATGCACTCGAGTGCTGTGCAGACCAATAACCATAAGGGATCTAACGTCGCTGGCGGATTGCTCGCCGGACCGTTTTACAAGGCCAAGTTCACGACCGAGCTGGAAGGCAAGCAGGCCAAGACAGTGGTTCATACGGGGACACCGGTCTTCTTCGTTCGCCTGAGTGAGGAGGCTGACGAGGGCCAGAGTGGGCTGGCTGGCTGGGCCGTGGTGCATGTCCTGGTGGATAAGGACCGGCGTCTGCTTTCGACCGTCAAGTTCACGCAGCTTACCGGCAATGCGAAGCGGAGCGACACACAGGTCGATGCCGCAACCGAGCCGATGGCGGAGGGTTGGATCAAGATCACGCCCAGGGAAGCCCTGGCTCCGGGCGAATACGTGCTTGAGCCGGTGATGAAGCAGGAGAACGCCTACTCACTTGCGGTGTACGACTTCCGGATCGATCCGGCCTCTATCGAGAACGCAGCGGACGCGATCCAGAAATAAGTCCGCTTCAGTTGACGAAGCGGCGCATGCGAATGTTCATGACGATTCCCAGCGCGATGAAGGTAAACAGGATCGACGACCCGCCGTAACTTAGCAGAGGCAGCGGGATTCCGGTAACCGGCATGAGGCCGACGACCATACCGACGTTGACCGCGATCTGAAAGACGAGCACGGCCACGATGCCCATGATGATGAAGGTTCCGGGGATGTCCGAGGCAGTCTGTGCGTTTTGGATGAGCCGCATGAGGATCAGAAAATAGAGCAGCAGCACGACGATGGCGCCGATGAAGCCATGCTCTTCGGCGAGCGCGGCGAAGATGAAGTCGGTGTAGGGAATGGGCAGGAAGTCGCCCTGGGTCTGGGTGCCACGATTGGCGCCCTTGCCCCAGATGCCGCCTGAGCCGACGGCGATCTTTGACTGGCGGATCTGGTAGCCGGAGCCCTTGGGATCGGAGTCCGGGTCGAGGAAGGCGTTGATGCGCGCCTGCTGGTACGGCTTCAAGCGCTTGCCGCTGAGGAACGTCAGGCCGCCCAGGACGACGAGAACAAGCAGCAGAATGGCGACCTGGCGCAGCTTGATCCCACCGAGGAAGAGTCCCAGGCCGAGGATGGGGAAGTACGTGAGCGCGGTGCCGAGGTCGGGCTGTGAGAGCACCAGCGCCATGGGCACGCCGCAGAGCAGAAAAGCCTTGCCGATGTCTGGCCAGGTCAGGTCGCGGTTGACCAGATTCCAGAAATAGCGCGCGACGATGAGGATCAGCACCAGCTTGACCCACTCGGAGGGCTGGAAGTGCACACCTCCTCCGAGATTGATCCAGCGCTTGGCGCCCATGACCTTGGTGCCGACCGCGCGCACGGCGACCAGCGCGATGATCGAGATGCCGTAGGCCCAAGGGACAATGTCGAGCAGGGTGTGGTAATCGATCAACGAGACGAGGAACATCAGCACCATGCCAATGCAGAGAAAGCCGACCTGCTTGTGGTCGAAGCCGTGGAACTTGGTCATGGCCGTGGCGGACCGGATCTCGAGCACGCTGAAGACGGACAGGATCGAGATCAGGATGAGCAGGGTCCAGTCGAAGTCGCGGTAGGAAGAGAAGCGCTGCATGGTGGCTTCAGTTTAGCCGGGCGGCTAAAGCCGGCGCCACGCGCGGACCAGGGTGCCGGTGGGTCCGTGAACCGGGTCCGACGCAGGGAAAGGAACGTGGCGCATGCGTTCGAGCATGCCAGTGTCGGGTGCCTGGCGGCAGATGTCCCAGGTCTCGCCCTTGGGGTAGGCGCCGATCACCAGGAAGTCGGGGCTGGCGGAGAGCCGGCAGTGGCCGGTACCGGCAGGCAGCACAAGCACGTCGCCGGCGCGGACGGTCACGGCGCGGCCACCCTCGCCGCCGAGGACCAGGTGGCCCTCGCCGCCGGCAAAGCCGAGAACCTCATGGGCGGTCGAGTGGAAGTGATGGAAGTCGTAGACGCCGTTGCGCCACTGCGCGGGCCATCCGTTGCGCTCAAACTCCTGTTCCATGGCGGAGGCTCGATCACTGCCCGAGAAGGCGTTGCGGTAAAGAAGCACCGGAAGCACGGTGTTGTTCGGCATCCAGCCGTTTGGGGAGAGCGGAAGAAGTTCCGGCTCAGTCCCTGCGCCGCGAAGTTGCGTGCCTGCGCCGGCCAGGGCCAGCATCGCTCCAAAGGTACGTCGATTCATCGTCTTTTCTCCTGGATCCGGGAAGGGTTCCCGAGTCCCGCCGGGTGAGGATGCGCAGAGGCTCGCTCGAAGCGAACAAAACGCGTATCGTTAACAGATGCGGATGACCGTGCTGGCGTCAGGCTCGAGAGGTAATTCGACGGTGATCGCGAGCGGGCGGACGCGAGTGCTGGTCGATGCAGGGCTCTCCTGCCGCGAACTGCTGCGGAGGATGCAGCTGGCGGGCGAAGAGCCGGCGGCGCTCGACGCGATTCTGGTCACGCATGAGCATGTGGACCACGTGTCGGGCCTGGCTGTCCTGGCGCGGCGACTGGGGATTCCGGTCTACTTTACCGAACCGACGCATCGCGCCTGGGTGCGGATGCTGACGCCTCGCACCACGATGACCTACGCCAAATGGCTGGATCACATGCAGGCGGAAAAGCAGGCGCGGGCCGAGGCGCTGGCGGCCAAGGTTCCGACCTATGGGAGCGCATGCGCGGCTCCCGATGCGGGCCGAGAGTTGGAGGCGGTGGCTGCCATCTCAGCGGAGGCAGGCGCGTTCGATGCGCAGCTCCAGGGGGAGCGTGCGCTGCTGCGCTCGGATGACCCGCACGCCACACCCGAGCTTCCGGCCGACGAGGAGTGCGAGCCGGTTACGTCGGGAAGATTGAAGGTCGAGCCGACCTTTCTGCCGGCGGTTGAATACTTCCAGGCAGGGCGGCAGTTTTCGATCGGCGACCTCGAGGTCTGTCCGTTTACGATTCCGCATGATGCCGCCGATCCCTGTGGCTTCGTCTTTGAGGCGGAAGGCATCCGGATGGCGGTTGCCACCGATCTTGGCTATGTGCCGAACAATGTCAAGTCCGCGTTGAAGCGCATCGATGTGCTTCTGCTTGAGTCCAATCATGACCTCGAGATGCTTCGCGATGGGCCTTACCCGTGGTCGGTCAAGCAGCGTGTGCTCTCGAGGGTAGGACATCTTTCGAATGAGGCGACTGCCGAGTTCTTGGAGCGCGACTATGATGGCGGCGCGGCGTATATCGTGCTTGGGCATCTGTCCGAAGCCAACAATGCTCCGGAGCTGGCGCGGATTACGGCTGAGCGGGCGATCGGCGATCGGATGACGCTGCTTGGCAACCGGATCCTGCTGGCGACCCAGTCTGAGCCGTTAGCGCCGATTCATCTCTGATCAGCAGCCCAGTGATGTACACTGATCGGAGCGTCCAGCTCCTCCAGGACGACCCCAGGAAACCCATGCCAAAGTTGAAGACCCACTCCGGCGCAGCCAAGCGCTTCTCAAAGACCGGCACCGGCAAGTTCAAGCGTGGTCACTCGAAGATGCGTCACATTCTTACTTCGAAGAACAACGCGACAAAGAGCCGTCTCGGCAAGGCCGGCCTCATCTCCGAAGCGGATCACTATAACGTGTCGCGGATGCTGCCTTACGCCTAGGCCTTGGTCTTTCTATAGGATCAGTGCCCAAGGTAAGTTGTTCCTTTCAAGCGGCCCGCAGCGTAAGCCTGCCCTGGAATCAGCGGTAAGCGAACTCCATCGAGATTGGAACCCGAACCCAAGCGAGTGAAGTGGACCCCTTTCCACCAGCCGCT
>CAXTQE010000118.1:6128-11097 GCA_964246225.1 uncultured Acidobacteriaceae bacterium
ATCCACGGCCTCAAGCTGGCCGGCAATACTCTCGATCGCAAGATCCTCGCCGACATCGCCGCCAACGATGCACCGGGCTTCGCCGCGCTTGCCACGGTCGCCAAGGATGCGCGGCTGAAGGCCTCCGCGTCGCAGGCTGAGCGGCAGAAGAGCGCCGCCTAATTCCCAAAACGGTTCGCAGCATCACACCAAAGAGGCCTGGTCGTCGACCAGACCTCTTTGCTTTTGGACGTAAAAGGGTATTCTGAAAGCTATGCCGACCGCCACATCCCGTCCCGCTGTGACTGGCACGTCATCCTCTTCTTCCGCCGCGCCCGCCCGCGAGCTGAATACGTCCTTTGAGTCCTGGGGCCGCTATCCCCGCTATCCCGCGAACCTCGTTCCGATGCATTGGCAGCAGGATTTTCCGGCCAACATCCACGGTCTGCACAACGGCGCGCTTCCCGTTGGCATGGGTCGCAGCTATGGGGACTCCTGCCTGCTGAAGGACGGTAACCTCGTCGTGACGACTGCGATGAACCGCCTGCTCAGCTTCAATCCGGAGACCGGCATCCTGACTGCGGAAGCAGGCATGACGCTGGGGCAGATCCTCGATTTCGCCGTCCCGCGCGGCTTTTTCCTGCCCGTTTCTCCCGGTACCAAGTACGTCACACTCGGTGGCGCGATTGCCAACGATATTCACGGCAAGAACCATCACGTCGCCGGAACCTTCGGCAATCACGTTACGCAATTTGAGCTCGTGCGCTCGGACGGCTCACATCGCCGCTGTTCGCGTACGGAGAATCTCGACTGGTTCGGTGCCACGATCGGCGGCCTCGGGCTTACCGGCGTCATTACCTGGGTCTCGCTGCGTTTGCGCCCTATTGTTTCCCGCTTGATCGACTATGAAGGCATCCAGTTTCACGGTATCGATGAGTTCCTCCAACTCACCGAACAGTACAAGCACGTCGAGTACACCGTCAGCTGGATCGATTGCGCGTCCACCGGCAAGAACTTTGCTCGCGGCATCTTCATGCTTGGCGAGCATGCGCAGGTGCCGGGCGACCTCAAGCAGTCGCCCGAACCCAAGCTTGTGTTTCCTGTGGAAGCTCCCGGTTTCGCTCTGAATCACACAACGGTCTCGATGTTTAATACGGTTTTCTTCCATAAACAGGGCAAGCCGCGGGTCAAGACTCTGCAGGATTATGAACCGTTCTTCTACCCGCTCGATGCCGTCCTGCGCTGGAATCGGCTGTACGGCAAATCCGGCCTGCTGCAGTTTCAGTACGCGATTCCGTGGGAGTCGGCGCGCGAAGGCACCATCGCCATCCTCACCGAGGTGGCGAAATCCGGCCTGGCCAGTTTTCTTGCCGTGCTCAAGGCTTTTGGCGATGTGCCTTCTCCCGGCCTGCTCAGCTTCCCGCAGCCCGGTATCACGCTTGCGCTCGATTTCCCGATCAAGGCTGGCACGACCTTTCCCCTGGTGGAGCGCCTGGCCGACATGACCCGCGACTTCGGCGGCCGCCTGTACCCGGCGAAGGACGCCGCCATGACCGCCGAGCAGTTCCAGGCCTTTTATCCTCA
Source organism: uncultured Acidobacteriaceae bacterium (assembly GCA_964246225.1). Lineage (GTDB taxonomy): Bacteria > Acidobacteriota > Terriglobia > Terriglobales > Acidobacteriaceae > Edaphobacter. Next base: position 7,692 of record CAXTQE010000118.1, read on the forward strand.
ATGGCAGCAGCTGGAACGCTTCAAAGACCCCGTCCTCACCTCCAGCTTTTGGGAGCGCGTCACCGGAGATCGACCCGCCCTATGACCGAATCGAGACGCAGCAATGGAACGGCCCGCACTCAAGGCGAACCGAAGAAAGTTCTCGTCCTAGGCGCGACTTCAGGTATCGCGGAGGCTACCTGCAGGCTGTGGGCCGCGCAAGGCGCAAGCCTGTTTCTGGTCGCGCGCAACGGGGAGAAGCTGGCCGCCGTTGCCGCCGACTTGAAGACCCGCGGCGCCGCCTATGTCGATACGGCTGTCGCCGACCTTGACGACACAAGCACTCATCCCACGCTGCTGACGCATGCCATTAACTCGCTGACCGGCATGGACGTGGCGTACCTCGCGCACGGCATCCTTGGCGATCAGCCCCGCGCTGAGCAGGACTTTGTTGTGGCCGAGCAGATCCTGCATACCAACTTCGTCTCGGTTGTCTCGCTGCTTACCTGGCTCGCCAACTACTGCGTGCAGCGCCACTCCGGGGTTCTCGCCGTGTTGTCCTCGGTCGCCGGCGATCGCGGCCGCAAGTCGAACTATCTCTATGGAGCTTCAAAGGCTGGCCTAAGCGCCTTCCTTGGCGGCCTGCGGAACCGGGTCGACCGTGAAGGCGTAACCATCCTCAACATCAAGCCCGGTCCGGTCAAGACCGGCATGACCGCACACATGAAGGGTTCAGAGAAGTTCGCCGATGTGAATGTGGTGGCGAGGGCGATCGTGAAGGCCGTGGAGAAGCGCGTCGACACTCTGTATGTTCCGTTCCAGTGGGGGCCAATCATGTTCGTGATCCAGCATATTCCCGAATTTGTCTTCAAGAAGCTGAATCTCTGAGTGACAAACCACTTTAGATCAGCTTAGTTCCAGAGCCTTTGCACCTCATAAAGGCTCTCGTCTCACCCGCTTCCGTGCTTTCACCAGCACATCCACCGCCTCCGGTGCCGGATCCCAGAAGTCCAGCCGTACCCGCCCATCCAGCAGCTGCGTCACCGTCGCCGGCTCCGCGCTGGCCGTGACATACCAGCCGCTTGGCAGGATGACCGCGTTCCTTGGCCGTCCCAGGCTGCGGTCGAACACCATCTCATCCCCGTCCAGCCGGTAGCTCACCGGAGCCGTATAGGTTTCGGCGATGCGCAACCGCATAGACTCGCCCGCTTTGACCGCGGCGGCGAACGGGATGACCACCACCTCCGCTTTTGGCTCGACTTCTTCGCCTGCGTTGTATTTGGCCGCGGTCATCTCCGCGCCGCTCATCGTCTTGGTTGCCAGTTGCTCGCCCGTATCGAGCACGTAGGCGCTCGGGTTCGAGGCCTTGCTGCCTTCGCGGACCACGTTGGCGTAGGCGTTGATGCCGGGGCGGCTCTCCGTGTAGTCGTGGTAGAGCGAGAAGGAGTGCGTCTCCGGCTGCTGGAGAAAGTAGACGATGTCTCGATCCTGGTGCGCCCGCTCGCTCAGCCGCGCCTGCTCCGGCAGCCCTTGGTACGGCGACTCCCAGCTCTTCTCTTTAGTGAGTGCATGCGGGGTGGCGGCACTTCCGGTCTGGGCGTCCTTGCTCGCGTGCAGCAACAGCGGAGCCTCGCCCGCGCCGGCATGCATGAAGTTGATCGCCACCCTCCCATCCGGTTCGGTCAGGATCTGCGACGGCACCGTCAAGCCTGTGATCTCGTACCCCGCAGGCAACACGATTTTGTTTCGCTGAATGCCCAGCGGCCGATGAAAGACGATCCCCTGCGCGTCCGTGTAGTAGCTCGTCTGATCCTTGTACGTCTTCAGGATCACGACTCGGCCCTGCCCGTGTTCGGGAACCGGGCGCGCCAGGGTCACCTTGATATAGTCCGTGTCTGCGTCCGCCCTGGGCATCAAGGGGTCTTTGCGCGCGTCCGCTCCATGCACGACTTCAAAGACCAGAGGCTTGCCCGTCATGGCATCCTGCACCGACTCCTCAGTCGCCACGCTTCCCTTGCGGATGGGGTTGTAAAAGTACTTCGCGCCTGCCGTCGTTGCGGTCACCTCGTAGTAGATCCTGAAGCTGGCCGTCTCCGGAGCCAGCAGCTCATAGCGCGTGTACTCATCGGTTTCGGTCTGCGCGCCTTTCGCCTCCGGATAGACCACGGCGTCCGCGCTCTGGGCCCGCAGCGATGGCCAGAAAAGGGCAGATCCGCAGGCAAAGAGGATAGGGAGAAGACGCGTTTGCGCAGGTGCGGACATGGAAGGCTCCGAATCGTGAACAGCAATCGTTGGCTAGTGAGTTTCGGATTCGGCGAGGAGCCGGGCGAGATCGTCTTTCCAAAGGGCGGCGACGGTGTGGGTGCCGTGGCCTCGGGTGCGGTCGGAGATGGGGATCAGGACGAAGCGGGCGTGCGGCATCTCGGTAACCAGGCGCTGCGCGATGCCGAGCTCGGGTGGGTTGATGAAGTCGTCGGCGGAGTTGATCCAGAGAACGGGGACGGTGATCTTCGCGAGCGATGCGGAGGGATCGTAGTTCCGGCTGGCGTTGAGGTAGAAGATCATGTTGTTGGCGTCGGTAGCCGCGTCGCTGCGAGCGATCGAGGCGTCGACATATTTTTCGACGGCAGCGCGAGTGGGGTAGTTCTTTTGGAGCTGGAGTGGAGCTCCGCCGGCGAGAAGCAGCAGGTCATTGGCGAAGGTGAGGCCCTCGGTGGGCTCGGACTTGTACTCGCCGCCAAGATAGGCAGGGTCGGACTGGATGGCCTTGATCGCCATGTAGCGCCACTCGCGATTGCGGCCGGCGAGGCGGACAGGCAGGCAGGCGAAGGGAGCGAGCGCGTCGGCGAAGCCCGGGTAGGTCTCGCCCCAGACGAAGCTCTGCATGCAGCCCATGGAGGTGCCGAGGATAAGGCGGAGGTGGTCGACCTTCATCGAGTCAAGCATGAGCTTCTGCGAGCGGACCATGTCGTCGTAGTCGTACGCGGGAAAGTGCGCGTGCAGGCCGTCGGAGGGCTTGGAGGACTGGCCGTGGCCGATGTCATCCGGCAGGATGAGGAAGTATTTGGTGATGTCGAGAGGCTGGCCGGGGCCGAAGAGGACATCCGAAAAGATGGGGTTGAGGAGCGAACTGGCGTTGCCGCCGGTACCGTGAAGGAGCAGGACGGCATTGTCGGTGTGGCCGGCGGCGTTGCGGTGCGGGGTGCCGAGGGTGAGGTAATGGAGGTGGAGCGTGGGGAGGCTTTCGCCAGTGTTGAAGCGGAAGTTAGGGAGATCGATGGAAGCATCGTGGGTGGGCCACGCGGTGGGTTGCTGGGCGAAGGCGGTCGTGCCGAGCAGGAGCGTGAGCAGGAGACGGCGCATGGGGGGAGTATATCGCCGAGGAGCGCACGTAACCGGGAACCCAGGTCTCAGACGCGAGACCTGG
>CAXTQE010000119.1:0-9433 GCA_964246225.1 uncultured Acidobacteriaceae bacterium
AACCTGCGCGGTGCTGCGGGCGAAGGAGGTGGCCATCTTCGGGGCAGCGGCGACGATCTGGGTTGCGGGCGTGGCGCTTCCGTTGAGGGTGACCATCTGGGTGGCAAGACCGTAGTCGTCCGGGGTGGGATCTTCGGGGTTGGCGGGCGACTGGGGAATGGCCTGGGCGGCTTTCGTGCGGAAAGCGGAGATGAGGTTGGTGACGGTGGTCAGGGTTCCAGCCGGGAAGCCCGCGCTGATGCCGGTTCCGGCGTCGTTCGCGCTGATCGAGGTGCGGACGAGTCCGGCGTGGTAGGCCTCGACGGCGTGAATGCCGACTGCTGCGGGAAGAACGGTGGACTTGCCGGTGATGAGCGGAGCCGCGCCGTGGTAGGCGGAGACACCGACGTCTTCAAAGATGTAGGCACCGAGCAGGAAGAAGGCGTCGTTGGCGTAGGGGTTGAAGTTGTAGCTGGGGGGTACTCCGGCGGCGGTGGCGAGTGCAAGGAAGAGCGCCGGGGTGAGATTGAGGGAAGGCTGGGCGACGGCAAGAGAACTGAGCGCGCCGCGAAGAAAAGCGACGTGCTTGCCTTCTTCAATCGCCGTCTCAACTGCATAACCGGCGATGGCTGCGTTGGCGAAAGGAACTTTGAGGCTGGCGGGAGTCGGTGCGCCCGTCACTCCGACGTTGGCGACGACTCCGGCGGTGGGACCTCCATTGCCGGCCACGCCGTTGATGGCCAGCACCTGAGCACCGGCAGCCGTAGAGGCGGCCGAGGCAACATCAATGGTGGTGCCGAAGGCGGCGAGGTAGTAGAAGTTGGCCTCGAGGTACTCGAGGTTGAGCGCGAAGTTGAGAATATCGTTATCGGTGTACGCGCTTACCGTGTTGACGGCTGCGGCCGGCTTGGCCATGGCCAGGGCCGCGAGGGTCGCGCCGCCGCCGATCAGCAGCGAGCGCCGGCTGGCGATGATGTTATCGAGAATGGCTGTTTCTTGGGTGGGCATGGAGTTCTTTCCTTTGAACCGCAGACGGTTCGGAGTTCGGTCGCTTCTAGTCGGTCGTGCAGGCTGAACTAGCTTGCGGTGGTCTTGATGTTGCCGTTCAGGCCGTTGGGGAAGAAGACTCCCGACGAGACACCCGCGCCGCCAGCCGCGCCGTAGACGATGTGGAGAACCTGATCGGTGGTGCGGGCGAAAGCAATGGCGTTCTGAGTGGTGGCTGCAACGATCGAGCTGGCGGCGTAGTTCCCGTTGGCTGCGATAGTTGCGGGGAGCGCGGTCAGCGCCGTCTCCATGCCGCCGCCGAGGCTCGAGCGAAGGGCCGAAACGGCGTTGGCGTAACCGATCAGCGTGGCTGAGCCAGCTGCCTGGGCCATCGCCGTAATGGTCGTACGCACGTAGGCTGCGTGGTAGGCTTCTACCGCCTGAATACCCGCGGCGTAGTTCAGGTTGGCCGCTGAGGTGAGCAGAGGAGCCGCGCCGGTGTAGGCTGTCACGCCTACGTCCTCGAAGATGAAGGCGCCGATGAGGAAGTTGGTGAAGTTGGCGTAGGGGCTGAAGGTGGTAGGCAGGTTGGCCGACGGAGTGGCGGCAGCTGCGGCTGTGGCGAGAGTCTGAAAGGCGGTGCCGATGTTGATGTTCGGCATCGCGACGGCGCCGGACCCAAGGGCGGTGCGCAGGAAGTTGACGTGCGAGAGTTCGTCGAAGGCGATCTCGTTGAGGATGTTCTGCTGGGCTGTGGTGAGGCCGGTGACCTGGGCTCCGCCAGTCACGGTTCCCGCAGTAGTCGCACCGGTTGTGCTGGCTGCGGGCAAGCCGCTGCCGGTGGCGGCGTAGAGGTAGAACGAGGCTTCGAGGTACTCGAGGTTCAACGCGAAGTTGAGGTAGTCCGTGTCGGTGTAGGTGACCGTAGCCGGGGTGGTGACAGTCGCGATGGTGCTGTTGCCCGACGAGCATCCGTCGAGGACGGCGGCTGCGCCGACCGCACCGGCACCCGCCATGAAGTTGCGTCGGGATACGGCTTTTTCGTAAAGCTTAGTCAGTTTGTCCACGGTAGTACCTTTCTGGTTGCCTGTTCACTTCAGCGACTCTGTTCCTGTCTCAAACACGAGGAGCAAAGACGATCGGATTGGAAGACTCAGATGAATCTAAGCCAGAACAGGCTAAAGAAACGCCCTTCTCCCACAGAAGTGGTAGGAGCGGAGGGCGGGCAGGTGCAGCTCGAACTCGCGGCAGGGGAGCTTCCAGGTGCCGGGAAGCACAGCCGATCCGGAGTGAACCATCGCGCTGAGAGACCCGTTTAGTGCGCCATCAGATGGAGGCGACGGGAAGGTGCAGAAGATCGTGCACGAGCGAGACTTCCTTCTGGACGAAGGGCTCGGCATAGCGCGCGCCGGCGAGCAGGCCGAAGTGGCGAGCAGAGGCAAAGGTCCGTTCGCGAATCTCCTCGCGCGGAACGAAGAGACCGCCTCCCTCGGGCTGGTCGCCATACTGGGAGCGATAGGCCAGCAGCGCTGCCAGGCGTGTCTCGATGTGCGGAGTGATGTCGACGACGAAGGTCGGTCGCACGTCGGCGTAGAGCGAGGCGTAGAGGATCTTGTAGGGCCGGTGCGGCAAGCCGTCGAGGCTGGCCTTGGCAAGGCCAGCGACGAAGCAAGCCTCATAGCCGAGAGAGGCGGAGGTGTAGTGGTCCGGGTGCCGGCCTTGCCAGTACGGCAGCAGCACGACGCGGGGACGCAGGCGGCGCAGGACCGCGGCCACCTTCAGCCGGTTCTCAAGCGTGTTCTGGACGTTGCCGTCGGGAAGGTCGAGCGCCTCGCGATGCGCGACCTTGAGGATGCGTCCGGCCTCGAGAGACTCGGCTTCCCGTTCGGCGGCAGAGCCTCGAGTGCCGCCCTCGCCGCGGGTAAGGTCGAGGATGCCGGTGGTCGAGCCGAGCGCCTGCTGGACCAGTAGGGTGCCTCCACAGGTCTGCTCGACGTCGTCCCGGTGTGCGGCGATGGCGAGGATATCGACACTTGCAGCCATCGGGAGCAAGACCTCAGTTCGCCTGGTTGGTCAGCGCGTCCATGTAGGCAACGTCGAGGGCGGTCCCTTGCACGGTGATGTTAATGTTATTGATCTCCGTGCCGGTAGCCGTGTTGAAGGCGTGTACCTGGCCTCCGTAGGCGGTGTACACCTTATGCCAGTTCTGCACCCAGCAGATGCCGGTCAGCGAGCCGTAGTAGACGAGATTGTTGTCGCCGTTGGGATAGGGCACCGTAGGACTCGCCGCAGTGAGGGCGGGAACGATCGAAGCAGTACCGGCCCCAAGGTCGTAGCGGGTAAGGCAGTTATAGTTCAGGCCCAGCTTGGCGCGTTCGCCGGTCGCGCAGAACTGCGAGCCGATCCACAAGGTGTTGTCGTCGGCGAAGAGCATGCGGGTGTGGGTGCCGTCGGAGATGGAGATCGGCGAGTTGGGCACCAGGGTGGCCAGGGGGACGATAGTCAGGTTGCCGGCAAAGAGGCCATCGGGCTGCAGCGATTGCCCGGAGGTGTAAAGGTTTGTGCCGTCGAGGACCGCGTCGGTGACGCCTCCCGGGATGGAGATGGTGTTGGTGACGACGTTGGGGTAGGGCAGGGAGGTGGGGATGGAGTTGATGTAGAGCGCGCCCTGGGGCAGAACGCTGACGCCGGCTCCGCCATTGGTGCCTCCGCCGCATTCAATGCCGCAGTTCTGCACGTAGACGCTCGAGCCGTCGAGCGAGAACGTAGCGCCGATAGGGCGATCAAAGTTTCCGGGAACAGGGACGACGCAGTAGACGGGCAGCACCTGCGGCTCGCAGTCGATCGCGCCAGGAGGATTGACGGAGTTGGCAGGCAGCTTGACCACGCGGTAGAGCGCATTCGAGTTCTTCACCATCGCGAGAGCGACCGTATCTCCGATATTGACGGCAACCCGGTACACGTTGGGCAGATTGAGCGGATAGGTGCCGCCGGTAGAGTTGTCGACGACCACGAGCTGTCCGTTGGCGAGCACGGCAGAGAAGATGTGGACGAAGTCCGGAGCAATGGCGAGCGAGGTAGATGCTCCATTGAAGGTGCCGGCGCTGCCGATCGAGGCCTCGGTGGAGTAGTTGATGCTCGTGACCGTGTAGGGCGAAGTGTTGGAGTAGATGTAGCCGCGGAGCTGCTCGGGGAAGTTCAGAATGAGGGTCGGAAACCCGCTATAGCCGGAGATCGAAAAGCCGGCGATGGTGTTCTGGATGTTGCTGCGGATATCGTGCTGACCGTCCAGAATGATGAGCGCTCCGGTCGAGGCTCCATTGGAGCTGACACCGACCAGGACGCGCTGGGCGAGTTGGCTGGGCGGGATGGGGCGGCCGGCGAAGTTGTACTCGGGAAAGGCGTAATAGTCGTGCGCGCAGGCCGTGAGTCCGAGGACGGTGCCCGCGGTAAGAATCGCAACCATGGCCCACATCCAGCGGGACCGGCCCTGTGTCCGCAAGGGGCAGTCGAGAACCTCGTTTGTGGAGGGATCAGCAGCGTTGCTGGACGTGGCGTTCCGCCGGTTGCGGGAGAGAAAAAGACTGCGGATATTCAACTTGAGCGGCTCCGAACTTGCGTGCAGCAACTGATTTTATTGGCCGTGGGCTTGCTGCGAGTATACCAAACGGTGCAGGGGTGAGACGGATCGAGCACGGGTTCGGAAGCGGTTTGGACGAGGACGGAAGCTGCCGTAGGATGGAGGCATGGCGCGGTTGGATCCGGTGGCGAAGCTGTTCGAGGGTGGGACGGTTCTCTGCGATGGGGCCATGGGATCGATGCTGTACGGCCGCGGCATCTTCATCAACCGTTGCTACGACGAGCTGAACGTCTCGCAGCCGGACCTGGTCCGCGAGCTGCATCTGGAGTATCTGCAGGCAGGCGCACAGGTGATCGAGACCAATACGTTCGGCGCAAATGCGGTGCGTCTAGAGCGCTTTGGCCTGGAAGGCCGGGTGTGGGAGCTGAACGTGGCCGGGGTTCGCCTGGCGCGCGAAGGGGTGACCCAGGTGCGGGACAAGCAGGCGAGCGAGGCGTTTGTGGCCGGGGCAATCGGCCCACTGGGCGCGCGGATCGGTAAGGACGCTAAGGTGACTGAGCAGGAGGCGTACGCGGCGTTCGCGCAGCAGGTGAAGGCGTTGGCCGACGGCGGCCCGGGGGTGGGCGCGGATTTGCTCATCATCGAGACCATGATGTCGATCACCGAGGCGACGCTCGCGGTGCGGGCGGCCAAGAACGAAAGCCGCGGCTTGCGGGTGATCGTCATGGTAACGGTGGACGAAGAAGGGCAGTGCCTGGACGGCAGCACGCCGGAAGAGGCCGCGGAGGCGCTTGAAGACGCGGGGGCGGACGCCGTGGGCTGCAACTGCAGCGAAGGGCCGCCCGTAGTGCTGAGCGCGATTGAGCGCATGCGTACGGCAACTGAGCTGCCCCTGGCGGCGATGCCCAATGCAGGGAGACCGAAGCAGGTGGAGGGCCGCAGTCTCTATCTCAGCTCGCCGGAGTACATGGCAAGCTTTGCGCGCAAGCTGGTCCATGCGGGAGCGACGTTTATCGGAGGATGCTGCGGCACGACGCCTAAGGATATTCGCGCGATGCGTGGAGCGCTGCGGGCGCTCGAGGCCCAGAATACCGGCGTCGAGGTGGTGGAGTCAGGCACGATAGCTACGGAGCCGAAGGTGAGCGTGATTGAGCCGCCGCCACTCGGGGAACGCTCAAAGATTGGGTCGAGGATCGCTTCCGGGCAGTTCTGTACGATGGTTGAGATTGTTCCGCCGAAGGGCTTCGACTGCAGCCGGGAGCTCGAGGGCGCGGCCGAGCTGCACCTGCTGGGTGTAGACGCGATCAACGTGCCGGACAGCCCGCGGGCCAGCGCCCGGATGAGCGCGCAGAGCTTGTGTGTGCAGATTCAGCAGCGCGTGGGCATCGAGACGGTACTGCATTACACGTGCCGCGACCGCAACCTTCTAAGCATCCAGAGTGACCTTTTGGGAGCCGCATCGATCGGGCTGAAAAACATTCTTTGCCTGACGGGCGATCCCCCGAAGATGGGCTCGTACCCGGATGCGACCGCGGTGTTCGACGTGGATGCGATTGGGCTGGCGAAGATCGTGCGGGATCTGAACCACGGCCTGGACCTGGGTGGCAATTCGGTGGGCGGCTCGGCGGGATTTACGATCGCGGTGGCGGCCAATCCGGGAGTTCCGGACATCGACAACGAGGTGCGGCGGTTCGCGGCCAAGGTAGAGGCCGGCGGAGAGTTTGGGATTACGCAGCCGGTGTTCGACTTGCGGCTGCTCGAGGAATTTCTGAAGCGGATCGAGGGCTTCCGGATTCCGATGGTGGCAGGCATCTGGCCGCTGACCAGCGTGAAGAACGCGGAGTTTATGAAGAAGGACTTGAAGGTAAGTATGCCGCAGGAGATCCTGGACCGCATGGCGCGGGCGGAGACTCCTGAAGCCGCCCGCGCCGAGGGTGTAGCGATTGCGCGGGAGATGCTGGCCGAGGTACGCGGCAGCGTGCAGGGTGTGCAGGTCAGTGCGCCGTTCGGCAAGTACAAGGCAGCGGCGCAGGTGCTTGGGTTTGGGCGTGAGTAGAGTCGGATCGAGGGGCAGCGATGGCGGGGTTTGAGGATCGGTTGACGGCGCTGGAAGCCGTGGTGGAGCGGCTGGAGCGCGGCGACCTGACGCTCGAGGAGTCGGTGCGGCTCTTTGAAGAGGGTGTGCACCTTTCTGAGGCCTGCAAATTGGAGCTCGGGAAGGCCGAGGGACGGATCCAGGTGCTGGTAGAGACGCGCGGCGGCGGTGTGCAGGTGGCGGAGATGGATCTCGAAGAGGACGAGACCGAGAAGGAATAGTAGGATATTGCCTATGAACGCTGAAATGGACCTTCAAAAATTCGCTGAGAAGTTAGTTCGGGCTGGACGCGAGGGTGTTGCGTGGGAGCAGAAAAAACTCGAATGGATTCGCGAGGAAAAGGCGAAGCAGGAGAAGGCTAAGAGCGAAGCTGCTTGAGTAAGCCTGTACTTACGATCATAGCTGGATCAAATGGGTGCGGTAAGAGCACGCTCACCAGTTCTGTACGCGAAGAGTTTCAGCAAGCCCCTATTCTCGATCCGGATGCAATTTCCAAATCTATCCGCGACACCTTGACCGAAGTGGGTTCAGACATAGAGGCAGGCAAACGCGTCCTGCGTCTCGCGGAGGACCTGATAAAGAAGAGGAACAGCTTCACGATCGAGACGACTCTCTCGGGCAGTACCTACCTGCGGATGGCCGCTCAAGCCAAGCAGGTTGGCTTCAACATCATGGTCGTATTTGTGGGTACGGCTTCGGTAGAGATCAACATCGAACGCGTGAAAGCTCGGGTGGAAAAAGGCGGACACGATGTCCCCGAAGAAGATCAGCGACGGCGCTGGCCGCGGACGCTGGCGAATATGAAGAAGCTGCTCCCGAGTGCCGATCTGGCTATTCTGCTGGATAACTCTGGAAGTGTCGGGTATGTTCTCGTCGGGTTTGGACACAGAGACTACATGCACTGGACTGAACCAGTCCCGGAGTGGGCGGCGTTTCTGCGAACGGCTACGTAGGCTTCGCGACAACTGCACTGTCGAGCATGCCTCTGACTCAGTATGTCGTTCGCTTGGAATTCAACGGCAAGACATGACTCGGTATTTGGAAGCTGGGTCGAGTTCAGAGTTGATTTTCAACTGGCGTGGAGAACGAACAAGGTAAGAGCAAAGCAAATTCCCGTCTGGAAGGATGGCTACCGATCACGCGACGTAACGAAGCCCGGAACCCAGAGCAGAGCACGTTTTGCTTCAGAGTTGGGGATGTCTGCGATCGAGAGTCGGGCGACTTCGGCGTAGGCGCAGGCGGTGTCCATCGCGTAGTCGATCGAGCCGTGGCGATGCAGCACGTCGAGGATGGTGGCATGGGAGACGCGGGTGAAGCTGCGGTCCGCCAACACGGTGCGGATGGCTTCGCGCTCGGCCCCGGTGCCACGCTCGAGTGCGTGGATGACGGCTAAAGTGGCTTTGCCTTCGCGTAGGTCGGACGCAACAGGTTTGCCGAGAACTTCTTCGGATGCGGTCAGGTCAAGCACATCATCGACAATCTGAAAAGCGAGGCCCAAATTTCGCCCGTATTCGCCCAGGGGTTCATCGAATGGAGAGACACCAGTCATCGGAGCCGATCCGTTGGCGACCGCCGCGCCAAGCTGCATCGAGACCTTGAAGAGGCACGCGGTCTTGCGATAGATGAGGTCGAAGTACTCTTCCTCGTTGATCAGATGGCCAAGCTTCTGGATCTGCAACAGCTCACCCTCAACCATCTGCTGAGTAAGCGAGATGAGCAGATCGAGCACACGGAAGTTGCGCTCTTCGAGAGCCCACCGGAAGGACTGCATGTAGAGCCAATCGCCGGCGAGGACGCACTTGGCGTTGCCCCACGTAGTATTCGAGGATGGGCGACCGCGGCGGGTGTCGGCTTCGTCAATGATGTCGTCATGGACGAGGGTGGCAGTGTGTAGCATCTCGACCACAGCACCGAGCCGGATGCGCGAGTGCGAGGTGCAGCCCAAGGCTTTTGAGCTGAGCAGTAACAGCAAAGGCCGGATGCGTTTGCCGCCGCCCGCAATGAGATACGTAGCGATATCGGTGACAACCTGGACCGGCGACTCGGCCTGCGCCGCGAACTCGCTTTCGATCTCGGAGAGATCATCGCGGAGAAGCTCGATCACTTCGGCCGCCGTCGCGATGGAGATCGTACTCACCTCTCGTTAGAGTAGCAGGGCGGGTGCGGATATGTGACGGAGGTGACTACCACTTTCACGGGATCGCTAATTTGACCGGAAGTTGGTGAACTGAAGTTCAACGCCGAAGTCGCCGCCGCGCAGCTTGCCCATAATCTGCTGCAGAACGTCGCGGTCCTTCGAGACGACGCGGACCGTGTCGCCCTGGATGCTGGCCTGAGCCTTGAGCTTGGAGTCCTTGACGACGGCGACGATCTTCTTGGCGTTCTCACTCGCAATGCCCTGCTTCAAAGTGATCTTCTGGCGAACGCTTTGCCCAGCGGCCTGTTCAAGCTTTTCGTACTCGAGGTTCTTGAGCGAAATGCCGCGCTTGACCAGCTTCTGCGAGAGAATCTCGATCACCGCGGTGAGCGAATATTCGTCCTGGGAGGCGAGCTGGATGGTCTCGGTACCCTCAAGCTCGATCTTGGATTTAGAGTTCTTCAGATCGAAGCGTGCGGTGACTTCCTTGGTCGCCTGGTCGATTGCGTTTTTGACTTCCTGGAGCTCTACCTTGCTGACTACGTCGAAGCTGTTATCGGCTGCCATAGAAGGACAGTATAGGGCAGGCGGGGTCTCAACCCAGAACCGGGGTAGATTGCACGCCGATGGCGACCACGAAGTAGTTTGCCGTGGT
>CAXTQE010000119.1:9533-10962 GCA_964246225.1 uncultured Acidobacteriaceae bacterium
TGGAAGACGACGGATTTGGACAGCATGCCGTCCGAGCCGGTCGCCGGCCCAACCTTGCCCTGCGCGTCTGCGAGGACGGTTCCGAGGGCGGCAAAGGAAGCCAGGGCTGCTGCAAAGTCTCTGCGTGTGAGTTCGCTCATGGACTCCGATTCTAGCTCCGGTTCGACCTGTTAATCTTGGAGACTATGTTGGTTGATTCGCATGCGCATCTGGACTTCTATGAGGAGCTGGCGCCGGTGCTGGCGGCGGCCCGAGAGGCCGGGGTGTCGGGCATCCTGGCGATCGGGATCGGGGATGGGCCGGCAACGATGTATCGGGCGCTCGAGCTGGCGCGGATGCACTCGACGTCCGAGCTGAGGCTGTGGGCGACGGCGGGGATCCATCCGCAGGAGGCGCACCAGGCGGATGACGCGGCGCTGGCCCGGCTGCGGGAGCTGGCGGCCGATCCGCTGTGCCTGGCGGTGGGCGAGATCGGCCTCGACTACTACCACGTCGACAACCCGGAGATTGCGGTCCAGCAGACCGCGTTTCGGGCGCAGATGCGGATCGCGGCCGAGGCCGGCAAGCCGATTACGCTGCACTGCCGGACAAGCGAGCTGGCGACTCCGCAGGCGAAGATCCGGTACGGCGCGGCGGACGCGGCGGAAGATTTGTTGAAGATGCTTGAGCAGGAGTGGGCGCCTTCGGGGCTGCCCGGAATCCTGCACTGCTTTTCGGGTACGGTGGAGCAGGCGCGACGAGCTCTGGCGATGGGCTTTTCTCTTTCGTTTGCCGGGAACCTCACCTATCCGCGTTCGGTGGGGATTCGGGAGGCAGCGGCGATGGCTCCGGCGGATCGGATTCTGGTCGAGACAGATGCGCCGTTCCTGGCCCCGGTACCGCTGCGTGGGCAGCAGAATCAGCCGGCGAATGTGGCGCATACGGCGGCGTTTCTGGCGGAGCTGCGCGGGGTCTCGGTCGACGAGCTTGCCCGGCAAACCACGGCCAACTTTCGGAAGCTCTTTCCTTCAGCCGCCGGGTAGCCGGCTACTTGAGGCGCGAGCCCAGGGGCAGGTCGTCGGAGTCGGGGAAGGTGGCGAGCGAGGGTTTGCCTCCTTCGGGCGCGCTGCCGGCGAGGAGCATGCCGTGCGATTCCAGGCCGCGCATCTTGCGGGGGACGAGATTGGTGATGACGACGATGCGGCGGCCGAGGAGGTCTTCGGGGGTGTACCACTCGGCGATGCCGGAGAGGATCTGACGGCGCTCGTAGCCGAGGTCGACTTCGAGGCGGAGGAGCTTGTCGGCTTTGGGGATGCGCTCGGCGACGAGGACTTTGGCGACCCGGAGTTCGACTTTGGCGAAGTCGTCGATGGTGATCTGGGGGGAGGCGTCGGTGGGTGTAGACCCACTCATCCCGGGGTGAGGCTCCGGGATGAATGGGGCACCCGAC
>CAXTQE010000120.1:0-10896 GCA_964246225.1 uncultured Acidobacteriaceae bacterium
CTCGAGTGCGTCGCCGTAGCGGGCGCGGATCGCTGAGAAGAGATTGCAGTAGTAATCGAGGGGCAGGTAAGGGTTGAAGCCGCCGTTAAAAGCTGCGAGATCACCGCCAAGCGAGAGCAGTTCGTCCAGTTTGCGGAAGACCTGTTCCTGGCTCATGACGTAACCTCCGTCCTGTCCGGGCAGGCGATAGAAGGCGCAGTAGTCGCACTGGGCGACGCAGACGTTGGTGTAGTTGATGATGCGCATGATCATGTAGGAGCATGCGTGGGGTGCATGGAAGCGGCTGCGGACCTGGGTGGCGAGCTCGCGCAGAAGATCGTCGCTGGCGTTCTGCCAGAGCCAGAGGGCGTCTGCGGAGGAGATGCGCTCGTGCGAGGCAATCTTGCGGCGGATCTCCTCGGTGCTGTCGAAATCGGTCACAGGACTAGTTTAGTCCTTGCGCGCTGGCCGGAGAGGAAGGTTTAGACGCGGCTCGCGCTGGATCAAATGTGGAGATCGGAAGCGTGCGAGGCGTTTGGGGAGGGCTCGATCTTAGGATGGTCGTGGGCGGTATGCGGCTTGGGGATTTGTCGTAACATCTTGGGAAGTGCCTTTTGGGTGCAACTAAAAGCGTGGCCTGCTTCGTCTTTAGGGACAGTGCGGCGGGAAGGTCCTCGCGCGAAGGAACAGGAGACCGAGTTGCACGCCGAATCCAACGAGCGGCCCTACATTCCGGCCGATCACCAGTTACCTGCTCCTGCTGCTCCCCCCGCGCCCAAGCGACGTTTGTGGGTCCGAATTCTTGTGTGGGTTGCGCTGATCCTGGTGTTCGCACTGATTTTTCTGCTGGTGATCCGGCATCGGGACAAACCGGCGGCAGGCAGCTCTCCGCGGCGCGGGCCTGGGCAGGGCACGGCGGCGGTGAACCCGGTGACGGCGGAGCGCGGCGACATCGGTGTCTATCTGGACGCGATCGGCACCGTGACCCCGGTGTATACCGCTTCGCTTACGAGCGAGGTCAGCGGGATTGTCACGGCGGTGCACTTTCGTGAAGGCCAGATGGTGCGCAAGGGCGAGCTGTTGATCGAGATCGACTCGCGCCAATATCGCGCGACGCTGCTGCAGGCGCAAGGACTACTGCAGCGGGATGAGGGCGTGCTGGCGCAGGCGACGATGGATCTGGGACGCTATCGCGATGCGTGGAACCGCAACGCCATTCCGAAGCAGACCCTGGACGATCAGGAGAAGATCGTTCAGCAGGATGAAGGTACGGTCAAGAACGATGAAGGTACCGTGCAGTTTGACGAAGTGCAGGTTGGCTTTGCGCGTATTGTGGCCCCGATTACAGGACGCATCGGGCTGCGACTGATCGACCCTGGCAATGTAGTGCCTGCGAACGGAACGACGCCGCTTGCGGTGATCACGCAGATTCAGCCGATCACTGTGGTGTTCACGATTGCCGAAGACTCGATCAACCAGGTGTCGGCTCCTCTGCGCGCCGGCAAGAAGCTGGTGGTCGATGCGTACGATCGAACCGACCAACATAAGATTGCGAGTGGAACGCTGCTGACGCTCGACAACCAGATTGATACGACAACAGGAACGGTGAAGGCTCGCGCGCAGTTCACGAATGCGAATGCGAGTCTGTTTCCGAATCAATTTGTGAACACGCGGCTGCTGGTGAACACGCTGCACGATGCAACGTTGATTCCTACTTCGGCGGTGCAGCACAACGGGCAGACAGCCTTTGTGTATGTGATCACGAATAATGTTGCGCATACGCGCACTATCAAGCAAGGAGTGACGGACGGGCTGATCACGGAGGTCGAGGGGATCAACCCGGGAGACGTGCTGGCGAATAGCAGCTTCGAGCGGCTGCAGGATAATGCGAAGGTTGCGATCTCGAACCGGCCGCAGCCGAAGACCAGCGGCGGCAGTGGGAGTGGCGCGCCTTGAGTCCTTCGCGTCCCTTCATTCTGCGGCCAGTTGCCACTGCGCTGCTGATGGCGGCGATCCTGCTGATCGGCATTGTGAGTTATACGCAGCTGCCGGTCTCGGCGTTGCCGCAGGTCGACTATCCGACGATCCAGGTGCTGACGTTTTATCCGGGAGCCAGCCCCAATGTGGTGGCCACGACGGTGACGGCGCCGCTCGAGCGCCAGTTCGGCGAGATGCAGGGCCTGAGCCAGATGACCTCGACGAGTGCCGGGGGCAACTCGGTGATTGTGCTGCAGTTCAATCTCACACTGGATATTGATGTCGCCGAGGAGGAGGTGCAGTCGGCGATCAATGCATCGCAGAGTTTTCTTCCCGCCAACCTGCCTTCGCCGCCGGTGTACAGCAAGACAAATCCGGCCGATGCGCCGGTGCTGACGCTGGCGATCACGTCCAACAACATCCCGCTTCCGCAGGTGGAGGACCTGGTTGATACGCGGCTGGCACCGAAGATCTCGCAGCTGAACGGGGTTGGGCTGGTAAGCATTAGCGGCGGCCAAAAGCCTGCCGTGCGTATCCAGGTTAACCCTACGTCGCTGGCTTCGTTCGGCATTGATCTGGAGTCGCTACGCACGGCGGTGGCGAGCTCGAGCGTGAACGCGGCGAAGGGCAACTTCGACGGGCCGCGGCAGGACTACCAGATCGACGCGAACGATCAGCTGGTGACGAGCGCGGATTATCGCAAGGTGGTGGTGGCGTATCGCAACGGCGCACCGGTGATGTTGACCGATGTGGCCAACATTCTGGATGGCGTCGAGAACAGCACGCAGGCGGCGTGGATGAATCTGACGCCGGCGATTGTGCTGAACGTGCAGCGGCAGCCAGGCGGGAACACGATCAGCGTGGTCAAGAGCATCAAGGCCCTGCTGCCGCAGCTTGAGGCGAACCTGCCCAAGGGCATCGAGGTGACGACGCTCACCGACCTGACGACGCCGATCCAGGCTTCGGTGAACGACGTTGAATTCGAACTGCTGCTGACCATCGGGCTAGTGGTGATGGTGATCTTTCTTTTTCTGCGGAATCTTTCGGCAACGATTATTCCCGCGGTGGCTGTGCCGTTGTCGCTCATCGGGACGTTTGGCGCGATGTACGTTCTGGGCTACAGTCTTGACAATCTTTCCCTGATGGCACTGACCATCTCGACCGGCTTCGTGGTGGACGATGCGATCGTAATGGTTGAAAACATCTCGCGCTATCTTGAGGAGGGCGAGCCTCCGATGCAGGCGGCGCTGAAGGGCGCGGAGCAGATTGGCTTCACGATTCTTTCGCTTACGGTTTCGTTGATCGCGGTGTTGATCCCGCTGTTGTTCATGGGCGATGTGGTGGGGCGGCTGTTCCGCGAGTTTGCGGTAACGCTGGCGGTGACGATTGTGCTCTCGGCGGTGGTCTCGCTGACGCTGACGCCGATGATGGCTGCTCGTATTTTGAAGCACAATCCCGAGGCACAGCAGGGACGGTTCTACAAGGCCTCCGAGCGCGTGTTTGAGAACATGATTGCGTTTTACGGACGCACGCTGACCTTTGTGCTGAGGCACCAGGGGATCACGCTGCTGGTCGCCCTGGCCACGCTGCTGCTGACGGTGTATTTGTACATCATTATCCCCAAGGGCTTCTTTCCCATTCAGGATACGGGCGTGATCCAGGCCATCTCGCAGGCGCCGCAGACGATTGGGTCGAAGGAGATGGCGGTTCTTCAGCAGGACCTTGCCAAGGTGATTCTGCAGGATCCCGCGGTCGAGAGCCTGTCTTCGTTTGTGGGTGCGGATGGCACTAACACGACCAATAACAGCGGCCGAATTTCGATCAATCTGAAGCCGCTCGAGCAGCGCGATGCCAGTGCCTCGGACGTGATTCGCAGGCTGCAGCCGAAGCTGGAGAAGGTCGGTGGGATCGAGCTGTTTATGCAGCCGGTGCAGAACATTACGGTCGACGATCGTGTGAGCCGGACGCAGTATCAGTACACGCTCGAGGACCCGAACCAGGAAGAGCTGGATGAATGGACCAGCCGCTTTGTGACGAAGTTGAAGCAGCTTCCGGAGCTTGAAGATGTGGCGACCGATCAACAGCTTGGCGGTCTGGCGGTGTCGCTGATCATTGATCGTCCGACGGCGTCGCGCCTGGGGATTGCGCCGACGACGATCGACAATACGCTTTATGACGCGTTCGGCCAGCGGCAGATTAACACGATGTATACGCAGCTTAATCAATACCACGTGATTCTGGAGGCGCTGCCGCAGTTCCAGATCGACCCGAATAAGTTGAGCCGCATCTTCATTCAGGCGAATGCCTCGGCCACGGCTACGGGGGCAAGCGCGACCTCATCGTCCGGCACGGGCTCGACCTCCGCGGGATCAAACGCGCTGACTGCAGGCGCGGCGTATACCCCGTCCTCGAGCGTGCTTGCGCCTCCGGCAAGCGTGCTTAGCTCTGGCGCGACATCCACTGCGGGCGGAGCGGCTTCCTCGACCAGCACGACCAACAGCTCAACTCCGAGCAATGCGGTGCCGATGAGCGCCTTTTCTCGCTTCGAGACGACGACCGAGCCGCTCTCGATCACCCACCAGGGACAGTTCCCTGCGATCACCGTTTCGTTCAATCTTGCTCCGAATGCGGCGCTGGGCGAGGCGATTACGGCGGTCGATAAGATTCACGACCAGATGCACATGCCGGCCAGTCTGCAGGCTGACTTTCAAGGTACGGCCGCGTCCTTTCGCAACTCGCTCTCGAGTGAACCGATCCTGATTTTGGCGGCGCTGGTGACGGTGTACATCGTGCTGGGCGTGCTGTACGAGAGCTTTATTCACCCAGTCACTATTTTGTCCACGCTGCCCTCCGCTGGGGTGGGCGCATTTCTCTCGCTTATTCTGTTTCATCAGGATTTGAGCGTGGTCGCAATCATCGGCATTGTGCTGCTGATCGGCATCGTGAAGAAGAATGGCATTATGATGGTCGACTTCGCGCTTGAG
This sequence comes from uncultured Acidobacteriaceae bacterium, assembly GCA_964246225.1. GTDB lineage: Bacteria > Acidobacteriota > Terriglobia > Terriglobales > Acidobacteriaceae > Edaphobacter. The sequence goes on from CAXTQE010000120.1 coordinate 4,941, forward strand.
GCCGAGAGACATCATGGCAAGAGCTCGACGGATGCGATCTACGAGGCTTGCCTGCTGCGCTTTCGACCGATCATGATGACGACGATGGCGGCGCTGCTGGGCGGGTTGCCGCTGGCGTTCGGTTCAGGCATTGGGTCCGAGCTGCGGCGTCCGCTGGGCATTGCCATGGTGGGCGGCTTGCTGCTGAGCCAGGTGTTGACGCTTTATACCACGCCGGTGATTTACATCTTCTTCGACAATTTGGGCCAACGTTTTTCCCACAAGCCGCATAAGACAGAGACCGGTAACGAGCCTGAGGGTGCCGGGCCGGACCCGCACGCCACAGGCGCTGCATGAACATTTCGGCGCCCTTCATCTCAAGGCCCGTCGCTACGACGCTGCTGACGATTGCGATTGCCATTGCGGGGATGATTGCGTTTCAGATCCTTCCGGTTTCGCCTTTGCCGCAGGTGGACTTTCCTACGATTGCGGTCTCGGCGAGTCTTCCGGGCGCGAGCGCGGAGATCATGGCGTCGTCGGTGGCGACTCCGCTTGAGCGCCAGTTCGGGCACATTGCGGGTGTGACCGAGATGACCTCCTCAAGCACGCTGGGCACGACGAGTGTAACGATTCAATTCGACTTGAGTCGAGACATCGATGGTGCGGCGCGCGATGTGGAAGCGGCGATCAATGCGGCTCGCACCTACCTGCCGGTCAATCTTCCGTCAAATCCTACGTATCGCAAGGTCAACCCGGCCGATGCGCCGATCATGATTCTCGGCTTGACTTCAGACAAGTACGGACCGGACAAGCTGTACGACGAAGCGTCGACGGTGATGGAGCAAAAGCTCTCGCAGATTTTGGGCGTAGGACAGGTGAGCCCCGGCGGCGGCGCGCTGCCCTCAGTGCGTGTGGAGGTGAATCCGGAGAAGCTGGCCGGATATGGGCTGGCGATGTCGAATATTCAGTCGGTGCTGAGCCTGCAGAACACGAACCTCGCGCGCGGACAAATCACCGACGGCAACCAGAGTGCGGACATCGTGGTGAATGGCCAGATCTCGCATGCGTATGAGTACCAGCCGATCGTGATTGGATTCCACAATGGCGCGGCGGTGCGTCTGTCGGACGTTGCGGACGTGGTGGATTCGGTGCAGAACGTGCGCTCCGCAGGTTATCTCAACGGCAAGCGCGCAGTCGTGCTGATTATCTTTCGCCAGCCGGGCGCAAATATCATCCAGACGGTGCAACGGATCTACGACCAGCTTCCGGCACTGCAGGCTGCGATTCCGAGCGGGATCCAGGTGACGGTGGTACTTGACCGTACGACGACTATCAAGGCCTCGGTGTTTGACGTGGAGCGGACGCTGGTTCTCTCCATCTTCCTGGTGATCGTGGTGGTGTTTGTCTTTCTGCGCAACTGGCGCGCTACGCTGATTCCCGCGGTGGCTGTGCCGGTTTCGTTGATCGGTACCTTTGCCGTGATGTACCTGTGTGGCTACAGCCTGGACAACCTGTCGTTGATGGCACTGACGATCTCGACGGGCTTCGTGGTCGACGATGCGATTGTGGTGATGGAGAATATCTCGCGCCACCTGGAAGACGGCATGACGCCGATGGCCGCGACGCTGCGTGGAGCGAGCGAGATTGGCTTTACGGTCTTATCGATCAGCATCTCGCTCATCGCGGTTTTTATCCCGCTGCTGTTGATGGGCGGGATCGTGGGGCGGCTGTTTCGTGAGTTCGCGGTCACGCTGTCGACGGCGATTCTGGTGTCGATGGTGATCTCGCTGACGACCACACCGATGATGTGCGCTTATATTTTGAAGAGCGAGCACGGCGTCAAGCACGGACGTTTGTATAAGAGCACCGAGCGGTTCTTCGACTGGATTCTTTCGCTCTACAGGCAAAGCCTGCACTGGGTTCTCGATAATTCGGTGCTTACGCTTACGGTGTTGTTTCTTACTATTGCGCTGAACGCCGTGATTATCGTCAAGATACCCAAGGGCTTCTTTCCACAACAGGACACGGGTTCGCTTGCGGGCGGCATGCAGGGCGCGCAGGACTCGTCGTTTCCTTCGATGAATGCTTCGATCCAGCGTGCGGAGGCGGTGATCGGCAAGGACCCTGCGGTGCAGAACGTGATCGGCTTTACCGGTGGCAATGGAGCCACCAACACGGGCAACCTCTACGTGACGCTGAAGCCGTTGAATGTGCGCAAGATTGCCGCGCCTGCCATTATTAATCGCATTCGGCCTCAGTTAAATCGTTTGCCGATTGCGTCTACGTTTTTGCAGGCATCGCAGGATCTGCGCATCGGCGGCAGATCGAGCAACGCGCTCTACCAGTACACGATTGAAGCGGACAATGTCGACGACCTGAAGACGTGGGGGCCGAAGTTGTTTGTAGAGATGAAGAAGCTTCCGGGGCTGCAGGATGTGAACTCCGACCAGCAGAACGGCGGACTGGATGAGCGGCTGGTGTATGACCGGGTGACGGCGGCGAAGCTTGGGCAGACTGCGTCTTCGCTTGACTCTGCGCTCTATGCTGCCTTTGGTCAGAGCGAGGTTTCGCTGATCTATACGCAGTTGAACCAGTATTATGTTGTGCTCGAAGTAGCTCCGCAGTACTGGTCGACTCCGGCCGGGTTGAACAGCGTGTACTTCCATAACGCCGCTGCCTCGAGCGCGACCGCGACTGGGAATACGCCGCTGTTTTCGATGGTGAAAGCCAGCCCGAACACGACACCGCTGGCGCTGAATCATACGGGCTTGTTCCCTTCCGTGACAGTGTCGTTCAATCTGGGGCCGGGGGTCTCTTTGAGCGATGCTACGACGGCGATCGATGCGATGCAGCAGCGGCTTGGCACGCCGACTTCGATCCATGGTTTGTTTGCGGGCACGTTGCAGGCTTACCAGCAGTCGCTCAGCTCAGAGCCTGTGCTGATTGTGACGGCGTTGCTGGCCGTGTATATCGTGCTGGGCATTTTGTATGAGAGCCTGGTGCATCCGTTGACGATTCTTTCAACGCTGCCTTCGGCGAGTGTGGGCGCGATGCTTGCGTTGATTCTCTTTGGCGAGGACCTGAACGTGATCTCGATCATCGGGATTGTACTGTTGATCGGCATTGTGAAAAAGAATGCGATTATGATGATCGACTTTGCGCTGCAGCAGGAGCGTGAGGGCGGCCTGGATACGGAGGCGGCGATCTTTGAGGCATGCCTGCTGCGTTTTCGGCCGATCCTGATGACGACCATGGCTGCGCTGTTTGGGGCGCTGCCGCTGGCGTTCGGTTCGGGGACCGGCTCCGAACTGCGGCGGCCGCTGGGAATTACGATCGTCGGCGGACTGATCGTCAGCCAACTGCTGACGCTCTATACGACTCCAGTCGTATACCTCACACTGGATCGGCTGCGCCTGCGGATGCAGGGCAAGCAGCATCAGCCTAAGTCCAACTGGGCAACCTAGGACTTGTGGTCAGGTTTGATGCATGGGTCTTTCGCTCTTTAGCAGCTGGTTTGCTGACGCTGTCGAGGGCAGGTAACAGGAAGAGCGAACGCAGATTTCCTTCGGGAATGACAAAAAAAAGAGGTCCACGAACGGCGCTTGAGGCTGCCGCTCGTGGACCTCGATTGATGTTGCTACTTGAGCAAGGGAGGGTTCGCTCGTTGGGCAAGATCGAGTGCCTGCTGGGGGAACCATGCGCCTGCGGCAGGGTCGACGACTCCCCAGAGCGGGTCGAAGAGCACTTGGCTGGCTGCGTCGGTGGGCCATCCGGCTGGGTCGTAGATGCTGTAGTTCCAGGCGCGTACTCCGCCTTGCGAGTCGCAGGTTCCGTCCGATTGACCGGGTGTCTTGACCCAGAAGTAGGCGTCGAGCAGGGCTACGCCGGTGTTCGCGGTGGGGGTGTCGCCCAGTCCGCGGGCCGGTGGATTGCACCAGTTGCCATTGTTCAGAGTTGCGATGACCGAGGCGGGCTGGGCATAGGGCGCATTCTCGTACGAAGCGGCGTTGAAGGTACCCTGGCCGTTGCGGCTGGTATCGACGAAGAAGTGGGTCGCGCCAACGGCAGTGCCCAGATTCTGTTCGAACCACTCATCGGTGTAGATCCAGGTTGCGATGTTGTCAGGATCTACGGTGCCGAGCGGCGAATAGTACTGGCTGGCACAGTAGGAGTAGTTGCCTAGCCGCCACCCGCCGTCGGCTGCATTCTGGCCGAAGGCAATGCACTCCGAGACCCAGGTATCGAACTTCGCCTCGTACGAAGAGAGGTTGTAGTTCGACACGTTTGAGAAGAATCCCTGGCCTTGCTGCACACCTGCCGTAACCAGGCGCTGCGTGATGGTTCCCACGGCTTGCCAATGGCTGTTGCCGCCATCGAGGTAGACCATGGTTTGCGATCCGCCGGCAAGCTTTGTGACAGCGTAGTTGAGCTGCGTGTAACGATTTGCGGTGGCCTGAGGGACGTTGACCAGGGTGGGATTGTAGCCGCAGTCGCTGGGAAGGTTTGCGATGGCATCCGGCTCAAGCAGAACGACCGCTTTCTGTTTGCCGAGAGCCGAGGAGACGGCGTCGATCCATGCCTCATAATCCGCGGTGTTTTCCGCACCTCCGGCGGAGTAGCTGCCGCAGTCACGGCCGGGAATGTTATAAAGCACGAAGACGGGGACGGCGTGCTGCAGGTTTGCCTCCTGCAAGGTCTTTGTCACGGAAGCGGCGGTCGCAGAGGGAGTTCCGCTGGTAAGCCATACAGCTTGCGGGGTCGCCTCGGTCGCGGCAATCAGCAAAGCGTTTTTGAGCTGGAAGTGCTCCAGCAGATCCACAGCTTGCTGGACGGACCCTGAAGCTGGCGGCGGAACGAAGAAGCGGGTGTTGGGCGCCAAGGTCTTTGCTGTGGCGGTCTGGCCTGACGCGATGGACGGAGACACGGAGGCGACCAGGCAAATGAGGGCGCCCGCGATGGTCTTGGGAAGGGTGTTACGAGCGTGGGTGTGCTGCATGAAAGAGACTCCTAAATTCATCGTGCCTTCGGGTTGGGCGCAGCCTGGTTGCGAGGTCCGTTACGACGTAAACCTGCTTCGATTCGCACCCCAAACTTATAGAAGCGCGGCTTATCCGTTGTCAATTGGAGGTTTTCAGTGCGAGCTCGGGTCAGCGAGAGATTCGCGACAAGCAGGGTTGCTGCTTTTTCAGCCGGCCAGCAAGGCAGGACAAGGGCTGGCGGCAAACCCAGTGAAAGCAGCAGATGCACTCATTTCGTGGACGCTCCCGTATGATTTTAGAGAGGGAGCGCCTAGATGATTCGATCGACCGAAGCCGGTGCTGGTTCTTCCCTTGCGATCCAGTCCACAACGGGGTTCCGAGGCGCGGACGTGGCTTCGAGAACGATCGGGAGCATAGCTTTGCTTCCCTTGGATTGCGAGTGCCATCCAAAGGAGAGAGGGAAGGTGACTTCTATCCGGAGAACCGTCATGCGCCAGCACCCGCGAAGTCGAATGCTTCTTTTGAGCGCGTCTGCCTCGGCCGCCCTGCTGCTTGCGGGTTGCCGGGTTGGGCCGAAGTATCACGCGCCGCCAGCGTTGGCACAGGTTCCGCCGCCGATTTACAAGGAGTCTCCCGCGCAGTTCATGGAGGCGGATGGATGGAAGACGGCGCAGCCAGGCGACGCGATGCTGCGCGGGAAGTGGTGGCAGATCTACAACGATCCCGAGCTGAATGCGCTTGAGGATCGGCTCAATATCGATAACCAGACGGTGAAGCAGTACTTCGAGAACTTCGTGGAGGCGCGGACTCTGGTGGCGCAGGCCCGGTCGCAGCTCTACCCGACGCTGAGTGTAGGTCCGTCGTTTACGCGCTCGCGGTCTTCGTCGAATCTGACGAACGCTACCGGCACGGCGGGAACGACCGGGACAACGGGCACGGGCACGACGGGAACGGGAACGACAGGAACCACCGGTACGACGGGCACGGGGACGATCACC
>CAXTQE010000121.1:0-10861 GCA_964246225.1 uncultured Acidobacteriaceae bacterium
CCAGAAGACGGGAAGCCCCCAAAGGGCTTCCCGTCTTCACAAAGTACAGGCCAGCCTAACCTTGCTTACCCAGCCCACAAAGGAAGGTGACCCATGGAGCAAACAGGTTTATCGAATCGCGAGCTCGTAGCAGCCTACAAGCTTGAAGCCGCCAAAGCTCTGCAAGAGGCCAAACGGCTTGAGCGAAAGGCCAACTTAATGGAATTGGTCGAGAGCGCCTATGAACTCAACGCCAGACTCAGCACACTTTGCCCGAACTACATACAGGGTACATTTGAAGAGCAGATGCAGCAGAACGGGAAAGATCGAGAGTTTCTGACACAGATGCGCATTGCGATCTCTCCGGACGGGAGTGGCATTTAGTTCCCATAAACTATCAGCGACAGCTTAGAACGAACTCAAAGCCTCCAACAATCCTGGACACCTGCACTCTGTCTCGAATAATTCCACAAAACTTCAGCGGGAACCGGAAGACTGCGCAGCAGAGCCAACGTAGCAGGATGTTGAGCCTGCTTTTCGATCTGAGCAACAGAGAGTGACTCCACAACCCGGCCAGCATGAAGCACAATCAAGTTGCAACAAAGCTGTAAGACAGAAAGTAGGTCATGTGAGATATAGAGCAGTGCCGTCCCGTCATTCCGGTTCGCTTCTTGAAGTAGCTTGAGAACTTCGGCCTGACTACAAGGATCGAGTGCACTGGTTGGTTCATCGCTGATCAGTAAGGCAGGACGGTGCAGCAGAGCAAGTGCAAGCACCACGCGCTGCGCCTGTCCAACGCTGATCTCTAATGGCTTGCGCGCAAGGAACTGCTCCTCTACCGGTAAGTGAACCTGTTTAAGAAGGGAGTAAAGTCGTGATCGGAACTCAGATCTCTTGCTCACTTCGTGAGCCTTCCAAGCCTCTTCAAAGTGAGCCCGCAAAGATAAGGCAGGGTTTAATGCACTCGACGGGCTTTGGGGAACCAGGGCCAGACGCTTACCCAGAACATTTCTGATGTCTCTGCGGCTCATCGAAAGAAGATCTCTCCCTTCCAGAAGAACTCTCCCGGTGGTCCAGCCGCGTCGCCAGGGCAATAGACCCATCAAGGCGAGGGCAAGCGTCGTTTTTCCTGTGCCACTGGTACCAATCAGCCCCAGCCTGTCGCCTGAATTCAGCTCGAAGCGGATTTCTTCGAGTACTGGCTGTTTCCCATACCCTGCGCTGAAATCAACCTGAAGCAGAGGGACGCTCATGGCTGTGACCCTTTCCAGCGCATCAGGTCGATGTTCGCCACTACGCTAGGCTGGAGAATGGATAACTCCGCTCTGGACAGCTCCGGCGAAACTGCACAAAGCGTGTTGGGATAGACCAGGTAGATGAATGGTTGCTGCTCGTAAGCGATCTGTTGCACTCGGTCCACTGCTCGTTTTCGTGCCGCAGAGTCTACCGCTTGAGCCTGAAGCTGCATCTGCCGATCGATCTCAGCCTCCCAACTAGTAGAAGGCTTCACTTCAGAAGGACTCCATTGGTGATTTGGAGAGGAACTCAGCCAGACGTTCATCAAGGAGCTGGGATCAGGGTCAACATTGGAAAGGCCAAGCAGCGCAGCCTCGTAATCCTGAGAATGCATGAGGCGTTCAATAAGGGCTGGGAAATCGAGGGTCACGATATTGACCTGAATGCCTAGCGAAGCAAGGTCCTGCTGAATGAGGGAGGCCATCTTTTCGCGCGAACGGTTTCCCGTGTTGGTGAGGATGGAAAACTTCACCGGATGACCGTCGCGGTCGAGCAGATGATCCCCCGCCTTATGGAAGCCTTCGGCCGCAAGCAACCGGGCCGCGCCCTGGGCATCCTGCTGAATCGGTTGGATCTGTGTGTTATGCCAAACTTTGTTGGCCGGCGAGATGAAACCGCTGGCTGGGGTGGCGTGTCCGTCATACGCAATCCGGGCCAGATCCGCGCGATTGATCGCCGCAGACACGGCCATGCGGAAGGAACGGTTCTGAAACCAGGCCTTCTCCCAGGCCGGCAGAGGGGCTCCGGGAGCTTGATTGAACCACATCTGTTCGGTGTTCAATGAAGGGCCAAGGTCGTGCATGCTGTTCGGACTGCTTTGTGCGAGCAGGTTGTAGTTCTCGGCGGCCACGCTGTCGATAAGCTGGTAGCGTCCGCGCACGAAACGTATCTGATCCTGTTCGCGATTGCCCAAGATATCGAGACGCAGAGAAGGGAGATACGGAAGGGGCGCGCCGAAAGCGTCATGTTTCCAGTAATAAGGATTGCGTTGCAAGTGGATCGAATCACCGCGCTTGTAATCGCTGAGAACGAAAGAACCGGCTGTGATGCGGCTTTCCGTGGACCGGCCGGCGGGTTCGATCGCAATTTCGTCGAAGATCTTCCCGACGGCGACGATGCGCCTAGGCAGATGAACCCTGATAGTAAGTGGATCCGGAGTGTCAAAAGAGACTTCACGCGGCGCAAGGAACTCCTCAGCGACTGGTGCGGCCGTGCTGGGGTCAAGGACACGCGTGAGCGTTGCGACCACATCGCGCGCGGTAAGCGAGGAGCCGTCGGAGAAGCGTAAGCCGCTGTGAAGATGAAACGTGACCAGACATCCATCCGAGGAGACGGTCCAGCGATCGGCAAGAGCAGGCTCGATCTGCTGCGTGTGTCGGTTAAGGCGGAGCAGCACACCTCCAGTTAGATAGCGGAGCATCTCCGAAGCCTGATCGTCGACCCGGGCGGGATCGAGGGTTTTCGGATCGTACTTCAACGACCAGGTCAGCTCACTTGTCGAAGACCTGAGTTGGGCCGGCAAAAAGGACACGAAAACGGCAAGGGCAGCAGATAGGGCAAAACGCAAGCGCATCAGTCGACCTCGAGAACAAGTAATTCCATGAGAAACAGTATGACGACCAGAAGAACGATGGAAAGATATGCCCAATTCGAACCTGCGAGCACGGAGGTGTTCTGCAGTGCAAGCAGCATGGAGCCCCAGGAGGGAAGCGGTTCACTGACGCCCAGACCAAGCGTGCCCAGGTTTGCCTCAGCAACCAGGAAAGCGGGCACGCAGATGAGAAATTGTGTCAGCATAAGCGGGCGCAGGTGCGGAAGAACGTATCGTTGCAAAAGCCTGCGCGTGGGCAGGCCGGCCGCCCTGCCGTACATGAGCCACTCGGCATTGCGGACATCCAAGGCCGTGGCGTAGCAGACGCGAGCGTAAGCGGGCCAGCCAAGAAGGCCCAGCAGCATAAAGGTTAGAGTGCCCGATTGCACGGGAGTCATAGTTAGAGGCAACGCCGAGCGCACCATCATCAGAAGAAAAAGCCACGGAAGTGTCAGGAAGAGGTCGCTGAGGTACAGTAGGCAGTTCGCCACGACCGTGTGGGCGAAGGCCGCGAAAACACCGACACCGACCGCAAGACTTGTGGCGAGGGCCGCCGCGACAACGGAACCCGCCAGCCCAAGGAGCAAGGCACCAGCTAGCCGAAGAGTGCGATCGCGCCCGAGTTCATCCGTGCCGGTCCAATGTTGCGTTGAGCTTTCTGCCGCGATGTGATCTCGATCCTGTGTCGCGAAGGTTCCAGGAGAGTGCCACAACAGCAGCGAGGAGGCGAGTACAAACGTGAGTAGCAGCGTACAAGCAATAATCTTCATGCCATACTTTCCCGTTGTGCAGGCTCCGAAAGAATGCTTGCGATGCCGACCGCTGCCGCCATCAGCAGCGTGACATCGAGCAGCACAGGCAGGTCGCGGTTGATCGCCGCAGACCATGCGAGATGGCCTAATCCGGGCACATCGAAAATAACCTCCAACGGCACGATTGCGCTAAGGGCGGTCACAAACGAAAGAAGGGCCAAGGCAAGCAGCTTGCCAGTCAACGGAGGCAGCAGATGGATGCAAACGATGCGAACGGGGGAGGTGCCCTGCGCCCTGCAAAAGAGCAGGTAGGGAGCCTTTCCTGCCTCTCGCAAAAGCCGGTAAACCAGCTTAAAGTCTCTCACTGCGACCACGGTCGCAAGAACCGTGAGCGCACCTCCTTTATCCGCGACCATGCAGGCCGTAGCCATAGCCCCAATAGGAATAGAGAGTAAAAGTGCCGTGGGCCCAGCAATAAGGGCCTCTCCACGGTTGCTTTGGCGAGCGCTCAAAGGCAAAGCCAGAGTGAATGCAATCAACCAGCCACAACCAACGCCAAGGAGCAGAAGCTTCCCCGTCACTTGCAGTCGTGGTTCGATTAACTCGGCAACAGGTACATCGTACTGGCGTGACCGTCCGGGGTCTCCGTGCAGCCATCCACCCAGCAGAGATTGAATGAGTGTAAAGACGTTGTACTGTTGCGTCTGCTGTACCTGCAAAGTTTCTCTTGCGGTCCCTGCGTATTGACTATCCATCTCGCGAGCATCCGTAAAGTAGCCGGGGGCAAAACGCATAAGGAGGATCGTTCCAAGCGCGGCCAGCAGAACCAGCGAGGCAACGCGGGCGAGACGAATCGCAGTCCGTGTGAAAGCTGGTTTCATCGGCCGCTCGCTTCCGTGCGTCCATGGGCTCCGGCTCCAACCAAAGCACCGTGATGAGCTTGCTTGTGGAGATACATGCGGCGATCTGCCACGGCCAGCAACTCCTCTGCGGTCTCTCCATCCATGGGAAAGGAACAGGCTCCCAGGCTGGCGGAGACGCTTGCCTTAAGGTTCACGGCCGCGCACGCGGACTCGACCATAGAGGAGATAGTGCGTAAGCGTTCTTGAGATTCATCTGCGTGCATGCCGGGTAACAGAAAGACAAACTCGTCTCCACCGATGCGTGCGACAGTGTCGTACGGGCGGCAGCCCCGACGGAAGTGATCTCCAATGCAGCTCAGGAGCATATTTCCTGCCAGGTGCCCCTCTTGATCGTTGACTTCCTTGAACGAATTGAGGTCGCACATGACGATGCTTAGGACCTCCCCGGACCGACGGCATCTGTCCAGTTCCGTTTCTACCTGTAGGAAGAGTCGACGTGCGTTCGGCAGACCTGTCAGAAAATCCGTGTCTGCATCGCTTTCCGCGCGATTGAAGCTGAAAGCGTTCTGCAAAGACATGGAGAGCTTGGATTCCATGACCTGCATAATGCGCAAGTGGTCCCGCGAAAAGGAATCGGCCTTGGTTGCGTACAGCGTAAGCACGCCGAAGATTTCTTTCTTAAGGTCAAAAAGAGGCATCGCCAGAGCAGCGTGCAGAAACTCGGTCTGGCCTCCTCTTTCGTGGTAACTCGGCTCCACGCTCGCATTTCCATTCAAGATGGCTTTACCGCTTTGCGCGACCCAGCCCGAAATGCCTTCCCCCATCGGTATCGGCTGGGCAGAAAAACATTTCGCGCCTTCGCCATCGACGTGCTGCAGCACCACGGCATTGTCGCGTTTCAAATAAAGCGCACAACACTCGAAGGGAATCAGGCGGTGAAGCCGCGAAGCCATCACCGAAATTGTCTCTTGGAGACTCAGCGAGTTTCCTAGAGACTGACTCATTTCAAAGAGAGTCTGCGCTTCTTGACTAGCTGCCGCTATCAGATTCAGCGAGACCGCCACAGCGCCGCTTGGCAAATTATCGTTACGACTGTCAGACATCTCGCCGCTCTGTTCCGAAGCACTATTCTGGGCTTCAAAACCTGCACCCGGAGCCTCTCCACGCCAGACCGCGACCTCGGTCTGCAGAGGAATAAACTCCTTTTCTACTCCGCGGTGAGTCTGCCGTTCCAACTCCACGCAATGAGTTTGGAATATGTCGACCACCTTGGGGTCAAACTGCGTTCCAGACAGACTGCGCACAAGAGCCATCGCATCATCGAGCGATTTGCCTTTACGATACGGTCTGTCTGAGGTCAGCGCATCGAAGCAATCGACCACGGTTAGAACGCGCGCACCTATCGGAATTTCGTCGCCCTTCAACCCATCGGGGTAACCCTTACCATTCCACCACTCGTGGTGCGAGCGGACAATAGGCACCACAGGGTAAGGGAACTTTACGCGTTCCAGAATATCCGCCCCGACAACGGGATGGATCTTCATCTTTTCGAACTCTTCAGGAGTTAGTTTTCCTGGTTTGTTAATAATGTGTTCCGGAACAGCAAGTTTGCCGATGTCATGCAGCAGAGCAGCCGTGTGCAAAGCATTCATTTCGATCTTATTCAGATGGAGAGCTTTTCCCACTACTTCGACGTAGTTACGCACGCGGAACAGGTGGTCGTGCGTCTCCTGATCCTTGGCCTCGATCGCCATCGCAAGGCCTTCAATCGTTCGAAGGTGCAACGCTTCAGTTTCTTGCAGGTGCTGCTCGCGTTCCTTGGCGCGGATGATCTGCGCCGTGTAAGCGCGATACACCGTGTAAACCGCGGGAATCAGCAGAAGAGATGTCGCCGCGCCGTAACGGGACGCGATTCGGTCGGCAATGGCGGCAAGCACTGCTCCCACCAAATAAAAGGGGAGATACCAAGGGAATTCAGCCTTCCAAAGAGTGAACGGTCGCTCACCTTTGCCCCACGATATTGCCAAAGCTACAGGAACCGTGTTGCACAAGAAGTAAACTACCGCGGCTAACGACAAGGCAGGCGCAGGTGCCATCCCCCATCGAGCTAGCATTGCGAACGCAAGAAACGCTCCCGTGCTTGAAACAATGCTGTTCGCAATGTTGAAAGCGATCTGCACGGCCGTAAATAGTTTCTTGACGCGGAAACGACACTGAACCGCGACCGAGACAGCGGCAAGCAAAATAATATGCAAGGGAGAAAGCTGCAGGATTGCCAATAAGAGAAACGGAAAGTTCAGCGACATCGAGCCTTCACCTTGAGGCAGGATGACTTTCATTCCGGAAGTGAGCAGAACAGCGATCAAGAAAACTGCAAAACGTAGCCAGTGACCGCTGGAACCGTGCGCAGCCCATAGGGTAGCGAACAGGGCACTCAGGACGAGCAGCAGAATCAAGATCTTGGTTCGGAACGGCATGAGACTAGACCTCGGAGGGTTGCGCATAAAGTGACCCTCTTTGTCGCTATCGGTCACAGTTCTTCTTCTGAGCCGATTTGTATCTCATCCACTACGAAAGCGCAATTGGACGTTAGCAGATATCCTGTCGTTTTTGAGGAACTTTGCGTTCAATTAAGACATGTGCTCAAGCAATATGACACGTCCACAAAAATGATTAGAACGCCATACACCTTATGGGTTATCCAATTACTTTAATACTCTTACTTTGGATGATGTTAGTAATTTTTGTGATTGTTGTCTCTCGTTTTTGGCGTTAGTCTCAAGTCATGAAAGATGCGCCGAGCGCTTTCACACCTCACCCGGGAGATAGCGCCTAGTCCGTAGGTGCCTGGGTGCACCATTACGACACACTTCTACGCAAAAACCGTTACGTGCCGATGTAGGACTGCAGTACGTTGAACCACTTTGAACTAACTCACCATCGGAGCTATAGACCTATGCCGTATTTTCCTCGCTACACTTCTGCCGTTCTGGGCGCTTTCACTCTACTTGCTTACGGGTCCTCCGGTTTCGGGCAGAGTCATGCGAAGCTTGCTCGTGAGATCAATGCCCTTAATCCGTCCGATGCCGTATCCGTGATCGTTCAATACAAAACAGATCCCGACGGCACTGCAGAACAGAAGCTCACCTCCAAGGGAGGCGCGGTCTATACCAGACTGCACAGTCTGAACGGCATAGCCGCCCACTTGCATCGATCCGACCTGGACGACCTCGTTAACGATCCAAATGTGGCACATATTTCTATTGACCATGCTGTGAGTGCGCGAGGTCCTGGTGCGCCCGCTCCCGTCGTCCCTATTGATCCGACTGCTGAATACACCGCCGAGCCAATCAATGCACCACAACTGTGGACGCAGAGCTACGTGGGTAGCGGCATCGGCGTAGCCGTAATTGATAGTGGCATCACCCCGGTTGCTGATTTACAGATGAACGGCAGACTCAAGGGGACGAGGATTGTTTATAGCCAGAACTTTGTACCCAACGAGATAAACACCACCGATCTCTATGGGCATGGAACGCACGTTGCCGGGCTGATCGCGGGCAACGGTCTCTCTTCGACAGGACCGAAGTACTCAAGAACCTTCTTGGGAATCGCTCCGAATGCAAACCTGATCAATCTGCGGGTGCTCGACGAGAACGGTCAGGGCAGCGATTCTTCCGTGATCAATGCGATTGAAACAGCAATTCTCTTCAAAAATGTATTCAACATTCGCGTGATCAATCTCTCGCTGGGCCGGCCTATCTCCGAGACCTACCAGCTAGATCCGCTTTGCCAGGAAGTCGAAAAGGCTTGGCAGGCTGGTATCGTCGTGGTGGTCGCCGCCGGCAACGATGGCCGTGACCTTGCACTGAATGCTGAGGGGTATGGAACAATCGAATCTCCAGGAAACGATCCATACGTGCTCACCGTTGGAGCGGTCCGTACGATGGGAACAGCCACCATGCAGGATGATGCGATGGCGAGTTACAGTTCCAAAGGTCCGACGTTTATCGATCATGTCGCGAAACCCGATCTCGTTGCACCGGGCAACCTCGTCAGCAGTCTTCTGGCCCCTATAGATGCGTTAGCGGTGGCGAACCCAACGTTTGTCACTCTGAATTCGTACTACACCAACGGTGGAAATAATCAACCGTCTACCGTTTACTTTCCTCTCAGTGGAACAAGCATGGCAGCTGGCGTGACTAGCGGTGCAGTAACCTTACTGCTGCAAGCACAACCCTCCTTGACTCCCGATCAAGCCAAGGCAATGCTGATGCGTGACGCCAATCGGACCTACTTGCCGCAAACCAGCAGCGTTACAGATGCAACCTCTGGCATTACCTATACCGACCACAATGATTTGCTTACTATCGGAGCTGGGTATCTGGACATTGCAGCAACCCTGGCCGACGCACAGCAGAACACAACAAACCTGCCCGTGGGAACGGCCATGTCTCCGGCGGTCGCGTTCGACCCCAGTTCTGGAAACGCCTACCTCGTCACGAGCCCAACATCTCTCTGGGGTAGTACTGCACTTTGGGGGGCGTCGAACGTGTACGGTCAGAGCGCCTTCTCCACCCAAGTAGGCGGCGACACAGCCCTTTGGGGAGCGACAATGCTCCAAGGCGCCAACAATCCCTCGGGATTTACGGCTCTTTGGGGTGCGACTGCACTCTGGGGCGCGAGCGATCCTCAAGCCTTCACAGCCCTTTGGGGTGCGACGGCTCTTTGGGGTGCATCCTCACCCCAGGCAGCGACGGCTCTTTGGGGTGCATCCGGTGTTAGCAGCTCGACAGCCCTTTGGGGAGCATCGTCGGTCAACGGCAGTACAGCTCTTTGGGGCGCCTCAGCTCCTCTAGAGTACTAACCACTCAAGTGAGCAAGCCTGATCGAATGCGCGGCTACCAAGAAGCGTTCGGTAAATAGCCAGCCTTAGTCCAGCATGCTTTTCGTAGAGAAGAGTCAGTGGGTTGGAACGCCAGAACTGAGTTCCAGCCCATTGCCTGGCCTTAGAACAGGTTGGCTCGGCCAAGCTTCTGGCCATAGGTATACGTTATTGAAACGAGGCTCCACCGCTCTCGAAACAGCGATGCGTGGGCCGCAGATGTATATGTGAACAAGATCTTCGCAACCGGCGAGTCAGAGTCCACCGTCACAACGTCTGGATTCGATATGGTGCCCGCAAGGCAATTGCCTGATCGCCGACGGCCCGCATCACCATTTGCCCTGCCAATGAATGCATCAGCGCTTGATTCACCAGCGCTTGACTGTAGGTCACCTCTTCGAAGAGTGACGCTCGATTTGCCAACCTACAAAGCAGCGCCTTGAGGTACATTAACGACACCGCGTTACCTAAAGCACCCAGGAGACCACGTTGCCCTCCGTTCTAAAACCCCTCTGCCTCGCTGCAGCCGCAACCCTCCTCTGGCCTCTGCTCCTCGCGCAAACCCCGCGCGCCAACATCTCCACCCCCAAACAGTCCATCGGCTTCAACATGGGCGACGACTACATGCTGGCCAACTACGACCAGATCACCATCTATCTTCAGAAGCTCGCCACCGAATCCGACCGCATGAAGCTCGTCGATATCGGCCCCACTGCCGAAGGACGCCGCCAGTACATGGTCATCGTCTCCTCGCCCGAAAATCTCGCCAGACTCGATCACTACAAGGAAATCTCCGCCAAACTCGCCCATGCCGAAGGCCTTTCCCCCGACCAGGCCCACGCCCTTGCCGAAGAAGGCAAAGCCGTCGTCTGGATCGATGGCGGCCTCCACGCGTCTGAAACCGTTGGCCAGACCCAGCTCGTCGAAACCATCTACGAGCTCAACTCCCGCACCGACCCCGAAACGATGCGCTTCCTCAACGACGACATCGCGCTTCTGGTCTTCGACAATCCCGACGGCGACGACCTCGTCGCCAAGTGGTACATGCGCGAGCCCGACCCCTCCAAGCGCGTCCTCGACGGCCCCGGCCAGGGAACCCCGCGGCTCTGGGCCAAGTACATTGGCCACGATAACAACCGCGACTTCTACATGAACAACATGCCGGAATCCACCAACATCTCCCGCGTCCTCTTCCGCGAGTGGTACCCGCAGATCATGTACAACCACCACCAGGCCGGGCCGGCAGGTACCGTCATCTTCATGCCGCCCTTCCGCGATCCCTTCAACTTCCACTACGACCCCCTCATGCCGCTCAAGATCGAAGCCGTCGGCACCGCCATGCATGAGCGTCTGGTCGAGGAAAACCAGCCCGGCTCCGTCATGCGGTCCGACGCCCCCTACAGCACCTGGTACAACGGCGGCCTTCGCACCATCACCTACTTCCACAACAGCACGGGCCTGCTCACCGAGATCATCGGCAGCCCCACCCCCATGC
>CAXTQE010000122.1:0-10827 GCA_964246225.1 uncultured Acidobacteriaceae bacterium
GCGGTCGGGATGCTGCTGAGTTCAGACGAGGAGGGGGCGCTGCCGACACTGTTTACAGCTACTTCAACGCACGACCACGGCTCACATAATAATGGCCCTCAAGCCTTTTTGGAGATGCGTGGGGGTGACGTGGGCCCGGCGAAAATGGCTGCCGCGGCTCTGGACGTCGGTGCGCAGAGGAAGTTGTGGGAAGTCTGTGAGCAGCTGACCGGCGTGAGCCTGGAAAACGATCTGCTGCGCTAAGGAAAGGGCATGCGGGCAATCCGCAGGAGGTGGCGGGATGAGGAGTCTGGCAGCGCTTCTCCTGGTGTACGTGGCAGCAGGCGGGCAGGTGGTCGTTGAGCCGAGGCAGCAAAGTGCGCCCATGGCGGGCGTCGATGCGGATTCGGGAATTGCGTACGCGCTGGTCTCCACTGAGGGCAAGCGGGTGGGGAACGCAGGTCCAGCCTGGGCTCCGCGGCTCACCGCAATGTGCAGGAAGCTGCCCGGCGGCAAGTACCGGTTCGAGCTGTGGGCCGATGATCCCGGCTTTCTCGGCGAAAGGCCGCAGCTGGCTTTCTTTCCGCCATGGAAGCAGACGCAGTATGAATTGTTTCCGCCGCGCCTGATCAAGGTCAATGCGACCTTGGAATTCCTCGGTTACACGAAGGTGAAGCCGGTGAAACGACAGTGGGAGTATCTGCATGAGCTTTTGGGTGAGCTGCGGTACTCCACGCCGGGTGGTGGCTCCAGCAACATGGAAGAGGCGATGTTCTACCTGCAATACCTCAAGGCGCTCCCAACCTTGCGGCTGACGGTGCCTGGCCACGGAAGTGTGGAGTTTGAGACCACGCGCTGGCAGGCGGCGGTAAAGGCCGAACCGCTTTGCTACGCGAGCGGTTATTAGCCCACGTTGATGGAGAGAAGTGCGTCACGGTGCGGATAAGCTCCCACCGAAGGTAATGTGGTAATCCCACATTGGGACTATATACGTCGACTGACTTTGAGGCGATGCTGAAGGCGGGTTCGGGCCGCATCGTTCCGGCAGGGTGCCTCCTTGAGCGGGAGGGCGCGGAGGAACACGGCCCCGGGGGTTAGGCATGCATCGATCGTTCGTTTTAGCGCTCTTGGCGTCGGTTTTCTTGAGCGGCTGCGGTTCGGGGAACAACTTCTTCGCGGTTCCCACAGCACCCGTAACACCTACTACGACGACTACGACGACGACGACCACGGCTGCCCCGGTCATCCCGCTTCCCGTGCCGACGGCAGTGACGGGTACAGCCTATGCCGGGCAAACCCCGATCACGGGCGCGCATGTGTATCTGTTTGCGATTGGCACGTCGAGCTACGGAGGGGCTTCGACCTCGGTGCTGAACGGGTCGGTCACGGGCTACTCGGATGCGTTGGGCGGCTATGTCTTATCGAGCAGCGTGGGCGGGTTTTCAATCGCTTCGAGTGCGGTGAACTGCGCGACGGGCAACCAGGTATACCTGCTGGTCAGCGGAGGCAGTGCGGGAGCCACCCCGAACTCGGCGATCGGTTTGATGGCGCCGGTGGGAGCATGTCCGCTGGCAGCTTCGGCAACATCGGTGTCGGTCAACGAGGTGTCGACGGTAGCAACCGCGTATGCGCTGGCGGCTTACGCGTCGGATGCGACACACATCAGTTCACCTTCCTCCGCGCTGGCGTTGACGGGCTTGGCCAATGCGCTGGCGACGGTTGGCAATCTGTACAACAACACGACCGGACAAGCGCTTGCGACGACTCCGGCGGGGAACGGTTCGGTACCGCAGGCGACGATCGACACGCTCGCGAACATCCTCACTTCGTGCGTGGGAACCGGCGGACCTACTTCGCAGCAGTGCGGCACGTTGTTTACGGCGGCGGCGACTGGAGGTGCGGCGCTGACGGACACCGCCAGTGCGGCGATCAGCATTGCGCATCATCCGAACACCGGCGTCAACCAGCTGTTTGCCCTGCAAAGTCAGTCGAGCGCGATCTTTCAGCCCGCGCTGGCGAACGCTCCCACGAGCTGGATTCTGCCAGTCAGCTTTGCGGGCGGAGGATTGAACGAACCGGCAGGTCTGGCTATCGATTCCGCCGGCAACGTGTGGGCGGCCAACTCGAACGCGACGACGGTGACCGAACTGAGTCCGCTGGGAGTGCCGGCCAATGCCAATGGATTTACCGGCGGCGGCCTGAATCAGGCCTATTCGATTGCGATCGATCAGCAGGGCAACGTGTGGGCGGTGAACACCTTCGGCAACTCACTGAGCGAGCTTTCGTCCACAGGACAGCCCATCAGTCCGGCAGCCGGATACACCGGTGGTGGGCTCTACTATCCATTTGGAATCGCGATTGATGCGGCCGGGTCGGTCTGGGTAGGTAACGGCTACGATCACGCGAGCTATTTGAGCCATTTCGCTGCAACGGGAACGCCGCTGGTAGCGACAGGCATGGTCGATGGAATCTCCGGGGAAATTGGGGATCTTCAGTTGGATGGAGCGGGCAATCTCTGGGCGAGCGGACTGGATGCGAGTAGCCTGGTGACCTTTTCTACAACCAATCCAATGACGCCGGCCGTTTTCTCGACCGCAGCGCTCGGCAGGGTTCAGGGCGAGGCAATTGATGGTTCGGGAAATGTGTGGGTCTCTGGTGCGGCTAATGGCACGCTGGGCAAGTTCTCAAGTAGCGGGCAAGTGATTACGACGATTACCAAGGCAGGCGGACTGAACCAGAACCGCTTTGTCGCAGTGGACGGTGCTGGACAGATCTGGACACCAGATTCTGCGCCGGGTGGAACGGTGAGCGAGTTTACAAGTGCCGGCGTTGCTGTGGCCTCGGCGGGGTACTCGGTTGCGCCTTTGAGCAGTGGTCTTTGGGCTGTGGCAATCGACGGCTCAGGCAACGTGTGGCTGAGTACGCAGGATACGAACGTGCTGGAACTGGTAGGAGCAGCGGCTCCCGTAGTGACGCCATTGGTGCAGGCGGCGACGACGAACCAACTTGGCGCGCGGCCATAGACGGGCAGTCCCCCAAAGGAGACTGCCCGTCCCTCACTGAGGCGCGGGTTAGGCGCGGCCGGCGAGTTGGCGGAGAACGTACTGCAGGATGCCTCCATGTTGGTAGTAGAGGATCTCCTGCGGGGTGTCGATGCGGACCGTGACCGGGAACTCGGTCGTGGTGCCAGTCATGTTTTCGGCTTTGACGGTTAAGTTTTTTCCGCTGGCGAACTTGGAGTCGAGCATCTTGCTCAAGCCGCAGACATCGAAGATCTCCTCTCCCGTGAGGCCGAGCGATTCGGCGGATTCGCCGTGCTCGAACTGCAGGGGAAGGATGCCCATGCCGACGAGGTTGGAACGATGGATGCGCTCGTAGCTCTCGGCAATCACGAAGCGGATGCCTAGCAGCCGTGGTCCTTTGGCGGCCCAGTCGCGCGAGCTGCCGGAACCGTACTCCTTGCCGGCGAGAATGGCGAGCGGGGTGCCACGACGAGCGTACTCAACCGAGGCGTCGTAGATCGACATCGGCTCAAGCTCGGGGAGCAGGCGAGTGACGCCACCTTCGGTTCCGGGAGCCATCCTGTTACGCAGGCGGACATTGGCGAAGGTGCCCCGGACCATGACCTCATGGTTGCCACGGCGGGAGCCATAGCTGTTGAAATCTTCCGGGGCGACGCCATGCTCGACGAGGTATTTACCCGCGGGTCCGTTGAGTTTGATGGAGCCGGCGGGAGAGATGTGGTCGGTGGTGACGGAGTCGCCCAGGACTGCGAGGCAGCGTGCGGCCTGAATGTCCTCAACAGGCGTAGGCGTGGCGGGCATACCGTCGAAGTAGGGAGCTTTGCGAATGTAGGTTGAATCAGCCTCCCAGCCATACGTCTTGCCGGAGGGGAAGGTAAGATTCTGCCAGTTCTGGTCGCCGTCGCTCACCGTGGCGTACTGCTTGGTGAACATTTCGGCACTAATGGAGTTGTGGACTGCGTCCGAGACCTCTTGCTGCGTGGGCCAGATGTCTTTGAGGAAGACTGGCTGGCGGAGGTGATCGTAGCCGATGGGATCGGTCTCGAAGTCGTGGTTGATGGTGCCGACGAGGGCGTAGGCGACGACCAGCGGCGGGCTCATCAGGTAGTTAGCGCGGACTTCGGGGGAGATACGGCCTTCAAAATTGCGGTTGCCGGACAGGACGGAGACGGCTACCAGGCCGTGGTCTTCGATGGCCTTCGAGACGTCCGTGGGGAGCGGGCCGGAGTTGCCGATGCATGTAGTGCAGCCATAACCGACGACCTGGAAGCGGAGCTGGTCGAGGTAGGGCATCAGGCCGGCGCGGACGTAATAGTCGGTGACGACACGGGAGCCGGGCGCGAGCGACGTCTTGACCCACGGCGGCGTGCGAAGGCCCTTCTCGACCGCCTTCTTGGCGAGCAGCCCCGCAGCGATCATCACATACGGGTTTGAGGTGTTGGTGCAGGAGGTGATGGCCGCGATGACGATGGAGCCGTGGTCGAGATAGGGCTCAGGGTCGATGCCATAGCGGGCGAGGACACTCTTTTGCGGAGCCTCGATGGGGATGGTCTGCGGACCGTCGGTGAGGGTGGCGACTGGTACGGTGTTCGACTCGAGGGGCAGATTGGCGGTGGTACCGGGAGCGGGCGTGCCGAGAGAACTGGTGACATCGCCGTACATGCTGGCGTGTCCGCCTTCTCCCTCCCAGCGGACCATCTGGCGGATGGCACCCTTGTTGCCGGCGGTGCTGAGCAGGTTGGGTAATTGCTGCTGAAAGCTGGCTGCGGCGCCCGACAGCAGCACCCGGTCCTGGGGGCGCTTGGGACCGGCGACCGAAGGTTCTACGGTGGAGAGGTCGAGCGAGAGGGTGGCGGAGTAGGTAGCTTCGGGGGCGTCGGGCGTGTGGAAGAGGCCTTGCGCCTTCATGTACGCCTCGACTACCTCAATCTGGTCCTCACGCCGACCGGTCAGGCGGAGGTAGTTGAGGGTTTCGCGGTCGACGGGAAAGATGCCGCAGGTGGCGCCGTATTCGGGGGCCATGTTGGCGATGGTGGCGCGGTCAGCGAGTGGCAGCTCCGAGATGCCGGGGCCAAAGAACTCGACGAATTTGCCGACAACGCCGAGTTTGCGGAGGCATTCGGTGACGGTGAGAACAAGGTCGGTGGCGGTAGTGCCTTCCTTGAGCTTGCCGGTGAGGCGGAAGCCGACCACCTGGGGGACGAGCATGGAGACGGGCTGGCCGAGCATGGCGGCTTCAGCCTCGATGCCGCCCACCCCCCACCCCAGGACGCCGAGGCCGTTGACCATGGTGGTGTGGGAGTCGGTACCGACGAGGGTGTCGGGGTAGAGGGTGATGGTGCCGCTGGCGTCGGGCGCGGTCGAGAAGACGACGCGGGCGAGGTACTCGAGGTTGACCTGGTGGCAGATGCCCATGCCTGGGGGGACGGCGGAGAAGTTGTGGAAGGCGGACTGGCCCCACTTGAGGAAGGCGTAGCGCTCGCGATTGCGCTGGAACTCGAGGGCGGCGTTGAGGTCGTAGGCGGTGACGGTTCCGAACTCGTCGACCTGGACGGAGTGGTCGATGACGAGCTCGGCGGGCTGGAGGGGGTTGATGCGGTCGGGGTCGCCTCCGAGCTCGCGCATGGCGTCGCGCATGGCGGCGAGGTCGACGATGGCGGGAACGCCGGTGAAGTCCTGCATGAGGACGCGGGCGGGCATGTAGGCGATCTCGCGGGAGGGCTCGGCGCGCGCGTCCCACTGGGCGAGGAAGCGGATGTCGTCAGCGGTGACGGTGCGGCCGTCTTCGCAGCGGAGCAGGTTCTCGAGCAGGATGCGGAGCGAGAACGGGAGTTTGGTGAGGTCGTATTCCTTGAGCGCGGGAAGGGCGAAGTAGGTGTAGTTTTTATCGGCTACGGTGAGGGTCGATTGGGCGGCGAAGGAGTCGGGATGCATGATTTTTCCTGTGGCGCGGGTGCGCGGGCTCTGGCGGGCGGGGTACCTCCCCCACCCCCGT
The DNA here is from genome assembly GCA_964246225.1 of uncultured Acidobacteriaceae bacterium. Classification (GTDB taxonomy): domain Bacteria; phylum Acidobacteriota; class Terriglobia; order Terriglobales; family Acidobacteriaceae; genus Edaphobacter. The sequence goes on from CAXTQE010000122.1 coordinate 5,998, forward strand.
CAAAAGTGTGCAAAATATTCAATCCATGGAACTTAGGTCTGGACCTCAGGTTCCGAGAGAGACGGATGTTTGAAGCGCGGGACTGTGCGATGGAGCTCTCCGGAGACGCGGTTTGTCAAGTATTGCGGAAGAGTCTCAGGGGCTGTCAGAAGCGCTTCGGGGAACGGCGGCCGCGGTCCCGGCGTCCGTGGCGGAAGCGTTTGATGTGGGGCTGGCCGGAGCGGGGTGGAATCACCTGACGAACCATGCCGGTATTTTATGCCGCGAAGGTGTGGTTGGGAAGAGATTTAGGGCGTTGCTGGACCAAGGTCTGAGAAGCGGGAGCTGGGGTGCCCGGACTATGCTGGATCGATGCTGCTGGAACTTGGCAAAGCGGTTTCGTTTCTGGCGAGCCTGCTCTCGATGTTGCCTTTGCTCGAGCGGGCGTTCTTTGCTCCCGGGACGCGATGGGAGGAGCGGCTGGGGCCGGCCTCGGAACAACTTGTGCTAAGCGGATGTGTTTGCTTTATCAGCGGACTGGTGTTTACGTGGCCCTCCGCGGCGAACCCCGAGGCGGGCCGGTCGCTCTTTCGCACGCTTCCGGTGAAGATGTATCTTTGGGCTCTGCCGGGGACGGCGCTTTTGTTTTTGCTGTCGTGGTACCTGGCTGTCTTTTATGTGCCGTTGCTTTGGAAGAATCAGCCCTGGTAAGTCCGCGTCCGCGCGGAAGGGCATCTTAAGGTGTGTGGATTTGCGAGGCAGCGAATGAGAACGGAACGCCTGCGGTCGGAGCTTTGGAAGAGCGGAGCGGTGCTTGGGCTGGCGGTGCTGGCGGGCGCGAGTGGATGCAAGAGCAACCAGACAGCCAACACTCCGGCACCGATTGTGGATGCAAACGGGGGTCCAGACCCGGCGTCGGTGAACAATGCTCCGGTGAGCGCGACGACGACGACCGGAACCAACGGCTACGGGCCGATCGCTCCTTTGCGGTCTTCCCAGCCTGCCCGGGTTCTCGGGCAGCAGGCATACGGGCCTCCTCCAAGCTCGTCCGGGGAACAATATCCGGAGCAGACCGGACCAGCCTATCCAGCGGGACAAGGCCAGCCATACCCGGCCGGCAACGATGGCAGTGTGGGAGGATATGACGCCGCTTACGATCAGCAGGTCAATGCCGGGCAGGATGCACTTTATGCCAGCCAGCCGCCTCCTCCGCTGCCGGTCTACGAGCAGCCGGAGCTGACCGATCCGGGCGACCAGTGGACTCCGGGCTACTGGAGTTACGCACCTCAGGGATACTACTGGGTACCCGGAGCCTGGGTTGCGCCGCCCTTTATCGGAGCGCTATGGACTCCCGGATACTGGGGCTTTTACGGCGGGCGATACAGGTTCAACCATGGCTTCTGGGGACAGCATATCGGGTTCTACGGCGGGGTTCCGTATGGGTTCGGATATACCGGCTATGGCTATGAGGGCGGGTACTGGAACGGCAACCGGTTCTTCTACAACAACGCCGTGAACCGGGTGAATGGGAACGTGGTGCACAACGTGTACGTGCGCAATGTGACGGTCGTGAACAACACACGCGTGAGCTACAACGGACCGGGCGGCTGGAATGCACGGCCAACCGCCTCCGACCTGGCGGTGCTGCACGAGCAGCGGGTTCCGGCGATGCAGGTGCAGCGGCAGCGGGCGCAGGAGGCGGCGTCCAACCGGCAGCAGTTTGCGGAGAACCATGGGCGTCCGGCGATGGCAGTGCTGGCGACGCGGCAGCCGGCGGACCGCGTGGCTCCGGCGGCCCTGGCTCCTATCGGCCGGGCGGAGGCAGGGAACGCTCAGCGGCCGGTGCAGGCTGGCGGTTTTGCTCCGGGAAATGGAGCTGGGCGGATGCCGCAGGAGGGAGGGCGCGGGCAGGCAGGCTTCCCCACGCGAAGCAATGAGCCGCAGCCGGGAAGCGTTGGGAGGCCGGGTATGCAGGAGCAGATGCGGCCGGGGAGCCAGCCGCAGCAGGTCCGCCCGCAGATGGAAGGGCAGCCTCGAGCGGTCCCGGAGGCACAACGTCCGACTCCGAATCAGCCACGTACGCCGTCCCCGGACCAGCAAAGACAGGTGCCGAACCAGCAGTTGCCAGACCAGCAGCGGCAAAACCAGCAGCGGTCTCAACCGAGTCAGGCTCAGCCGGTTCGCCCCCAGCCGGAGGCTCGTCCGGAGGTCCAGCCTGAGCCCGCGATTCGACCAACTCCGCAAGTACAGATGCAGCCTCGTCCGCAGCCGGAAGCGCAGCCCCGTCCGCAGCCGCAGGTGCAAGCTCAGCCTCGTCCGCAGACGCAGGTGCAAGCTCCGCCTCGTCCGCAGGCGCAACCGCAGGATCGACCGCAACCGCAGGCACAACCTCGTTCGGAGCCACAGGCTCGTCCTCAACCGGCGCCGCATCCTGAGGAATCGCATCCGCATCTTTGAGTTCGCTTTCCAGGAGACAGTATGAGAATTCGTTTCGCGAGACACTTTGCGTTGGTGCTGGGCATGGCTGTGTTGGAGGCGGGGGCGCAAGGGCTGGCACAAACGGCTCCGGCGCAGACGGGAGCAGCGCCGGCAGCCACACCGGCTCCAGCAACGAAAGCGGCAAAAAAGCGCAGGACGGCGGGGAACGGCGATTCTTTGCAGCGAATTCCTATTGAGCAGGCTCCTCCTTCCCCTCCGAGGCCGAATGAGACTACGGCTCAGCGGACGGCCGATCAGAAGCTGCTGCAACAACAACAGGCACAGTCGGCGCAGGCGGCGCAGGTGACCGATCAGCAGGTAAAGACCGCGCAACAGCGGATCGATAAGGTGCAGAACGAACAGCGGATCCAGGATGCTCCCGGTCCCTCGCAGACCGGGATTGTGCCGGCGGCGGGACCTCCACTGGTTCCCGCAGGTGAGGCAAGCCCTACGATTCAGGATGCGCCCGGACCTGCGCAGCCGGTTGTTCCTGCGACTCAGCCCCCGGTACCGGCGCAGCCTGCGGCCCCGCCGCAAGTTTAGCGGCCTGCAAAGTTAGGCCATCTCTGTTCGCCGGGCAAACGCCTTTTAGTCGGGTCCCTTGGTTTAGTGCGCGTGTTTGCATCGCATGACGTGATTGGGGCTGATGCGCATATCAGCCCTGTTTGCTCACGCACCAGACAACGGACTCAGGAGCTTTCAGGCATGCCGACCACACGATTTACAACGACTATCGAAGCGATCAAGAAGGGTGCGAAGTCGTTCACGATTGAAGCAGGCACCAAAAACATCGAGGGCTGGGAAGATTACCTGTCCAAGCATGACCACGAAGGTGTGAAGAAGGTCGTTCAGGACCTGGGCAAACTGAAGAAGCTTCTGCAGGGCAAGGAGCTGGACGGCGAGGCGATCAAGTCGCTGGTGCAGAAGATGGGCAAGGACACGATCGCCGTGGCGGGAAAAGAAGAGACGGCGTCGGCCAAGCACATCAAGGAGCTGGGTGAAGCGCTGACCGAGGCCGCAGCTTAGTTTCTAACTGGGAAGCAAGCAGGGCAGCCCGCGTGGGCTGCCCTGCTTTCGTCGAGACTAATGCGAGTGAAGTGCGGGATTCCTGGCTCGCTGCGGTAACGATGGGGCCTAGGATGCTTCAGCAGTGTCTGCTGGCTGGGGTACGGAGGCGGGCACGAGTGCCTGGGGTGCGGGTTTCTTCGGGGCGGGCGGCTGCTGCGCTTCGGCTTTCTTTGAGGGAGCAAGGATGGCGTGAAGCGTGGTGCCTTCCATGCGGGGCATGAACTCGACCAGGCCGGCATCGCCGATGTCGAGAATCAGGCGATTGATGATTTTGTAGCCGAGGTCGCGGTGGGCCATTTGACGGCCCTTGAAGCGCAGGGAGGCTTTGACCTTGTCGCCCTCGCCGAGGAAGCGGACGGCCATGTTCTTTTTTGTGATGTAGTCATGCTCATCGACGGTGACCGAGAACTTGACTTCTTTAATGACAATGACCTTTTGCTTTTTGCGGGCGGCACGGTCGGACTTGTCTTTTTCGTACAGGAACTTGCCGTAGTCCTGGATTTTGCAGACTGGGGGAACGGCGTTGGGCGAGATTTCGACGAGGTCGAGGGAGCGCTCACGGGCCATTTTGAGGGCTTCAAAGGGCGGCATGACGCCGAGCTGCTCGCCGTTTTCGTCGATGACGCGGATCTCGCGGGCGCGCACCCGCTCGTTGGTGCGGATGAAGGATTTTGCGGAGCGTTTATCGATCGGTGGAATAGGTAGCCTCCACAGCGGGCCGGGGGATGCTCCGCCATGCATGGGTTAGAGGTGGGCATCAGGCGCGGGATTGCCGCCGCTTCGTACAGAACCGTAACGTGGAGTATAGCACTGCTCGGTGTATCGTCTGCAATCGATTCGATGCAGGGCGGCGTGCTTTCGTGGCAGCGGAGTCTGCGACTAAAGTTGCAGGTTTACGCGCGTGCGTGGATGATGAGAATTGGCCGAGATGACGATAAAAGGAGTATGCATGAAGCGCCGGATTCTGCTGGTGGATGATGAAGTGGCGGTGTTGCTGACGATGAAGGCTGTGCTTGAGATCAGCGGGTTTGAGGTAGAGACGGCGGCCAGCGCGCGCGAGGGCAAGAGCAAGCTGAAGACGCGCGAGTACGACATGGTGATCACTGACATGCGGATGGAGTCTGAGGAAGCGGGGCGCGAGGTGGTGCTGGCGGCGCGTACGGCTCCGTATCATCCGGCGGTGGCGCTGCTGACGGCGTTTCCTTTGGACGAGGGGGATGCGATCACGATGGGCGCGGACAAGCTGCTGGTGAAGGCGACGCATACGCGGGTGCTGCTGCAGCAGCTGGATAAGCTGTTCGAGAG
>CAXTQE010000123.1:0-10793 GCA_964246225.1 uncultured Acidobacteriaceae bacterium
CTAATTGCCTGAGCTGCTTGCCGGCTTCTTCTTTGCCTTGGCCGGTGGAGCGGGCTTGCAGGGCGGGGGAACCGGGGCCGCAACAGGAGAGGCCGGCCGGGTACTCAGCGCCGTTTGCAACTCCGCGACTCGCCGCTCCTGGGCTCCGGCCGTGGTCTGCAGCCGCTCCGTAAACGAACGCCGCGCGCCTTCCAGGCTGGTGAGCGCCTGTTCAAGCGCCGCCGTCTGCTCGGCGGGAGCTGATGACTCCGCCACTACCGTCACCCGCAGGAGCACGTCGTAGAGCGCGCCCAGATTCTGCGATGCCGGAACCAGACCCGCCACCGACCCCGGAGCCGCATCCGCCGTCGCCAGCAAGCCCGGCAACGTCGTCTCCAGATCGCGATGAATCGAACCCAGGTTGCTGGTCGTGGTCTCCTTCAACGCCTTCGGAGCCTTCCACCGGTCCACGAACACCTTCTCGAGCGACTGCGCCACTGTTCCCAGCGAGGGCTGCACCAGGCCTGACGGCACCATCTCCACCTGCGCCGCAGCCGTCGCCTGCCCGGAGGCGTGCACGCCCAAGCAGAGAACCACCGAAACCCCCGCCCACCATCCAGATCTCATCCCGCCATCCTACCGCCAAAGTCCTCCCCTGCGCTCGCCGCGGAGGACCGCCGCCGCCACGCTAAAATCGACATAATGGCAACCTCGACCGCGCCGCTCACTCTCGCCCCTTTCCGCAACGAGCCCTTCCTTGACTTCACTGACGCCTCCGTCAAGCGCTCCATGGAAGAAGCCCTCGTCGCCGTCCAGGGCCAGCTCGGCCGCGAGTACGACCTGGTGATCGGCGGCAAGCGCCTGCGCACCGCAGCCAGGATCACCAGCATCAACCCTGCTCGCCCCGCCCAGATTGTCGGAGTTCACCAGCAGGCCGAGGCCGAGCACGCCGCACCTGCCCTTGCGGCCGCACTCGCCGCCTTCCCCGCCTGGTCGCGCACCCCGGTCGAGGACCGCGTCCACCTCCTGCTCCGCGTCGCCCGCCTCATCCGTGAGCGCAAGTACACCCTGTGCGCCTGGCTCACCTTCGAGGTTGGCAAGAACTGGGCCGAGGCGGACGCCGACGTAGGCGAGTGCATCGACTTCCTCGAGTTCTACGCCCGCGAGGCCCTCCGCCTCGACCGCGCTACCACGCCGATCCAGCTTCCCGGCGAGCGCAACCTCCTTCGTTACGTCCCGCTTGGCGCCGGAGCTGTGATCCCGCCCTGGAACTTTCCCTTCGCCATCATGGCCGGTATGACCGCCGCAGCAATCGTTACCGGCAATACCGTAGTCCTCAAGCCCTCCCCCGACGCTCCTACCATCGCCGCCCATTTTTTCTCGCTGCTCGAAGAGGCCGGCATGCCCGACGGCGTGGTCAACTTCTGCCCCGGCGCCGGCCCTGGCTTCGGCTCCGCCGTCGTCGCTCATCCGCAGACCCGGTTTGTCGCTTTCACGGGTTCAAAGAAGGTCGGCCTCGAGATCCACGAGTCCGCCGCCAAAACTCAGCCTGGCCAGCACTTTCTCAAGCGCACCATCCTTGAAATGGGCGGCAAGGACGCGATTCTAGTCGACAGCAACTGCGACCTCCGGGCGGCTGTCGAGGGTGTGGTCGCCAGCGCCTTCGGCTTCAATGGCCAAAAGTGCTCTGCCTGTTCGCGCGTCATCGTCGACAAGGCCATCTACGACACCTTTGTCGATGAACTCGAAGAGCGTGTCGGCGCCCTCCGGCAAGGCGATCCCGCCGAGAACTTCTTTGCCGGACCGGTCATCAGCCCGGTCGCCTTTCAACGTGTGCTCGATTACATCGCGCTCGGCAAGTCGGAAGCCCGTCTGCTGCTGGGCGGCGACCCCGTGCAAAACGAGGGCGGCTTCTACATCGCACCCACCGTCTTTGTCGACGTTCCACCCTCAGCGCGCATTGCTCAGGAGGAGATCTTCGGACCGGTTCTTGCAGTGATCCGCTCGAGCAATCTGGATGAAGCTCTCGCCATCGCCAACAGCACCGAGTATGGGCTGACCGGTGCCATCTACTCGAACTCCGCGGAGGTGCTCGGCCGCGCCCGCAACGAGTTCCACGTTGGCAATCTTTACCTCAACCGCAAGTGCACCGGAGCCATGGTCGGTGCGCATCCGTTTGGCGGCTTCAACATGAGCGGAACCGATTCGAAGGCCGGCGGCCCCGACTATCTCCTGCTGTTCACGCAGGGCAAGTCCATCGCCGAGAAAGTCGCTCACCCCAGTGAGCAGGCCGATGAAGAGGAAGCCCGCATGGGCCTCTAATCTCGATCGGCTAGGCAGTTTTCCTCTGGATCATGTCTGCCGCCCTGGCCGCGGCTTCTGCCAGAAGCCGATGGTGCAGTGTGAATAACGCCAGTTCCAGACGGTCGCTTACTCCGGTCTTGTCGTAGATGCTGCGCAGGTAGTTTTTGATGACCTGCTCCTTCGTGTTCAGCTGGGCGGCGATGTCCTTGTTCTTGCATCCCTGAACGATCAGCGCCACGATCTGCAGTTCCTTCGGCGTGAGGCGGTCGCGCGCCTTGGCGCCCACGACGTCGACCTCCGGCATAGCCGCGAGGGTTCCTCTCTGGACGCAGCGGCCGCCGCGCGCAACGCGTCGCACGCAGTCGATCAACTGCGGGCCGGTGACACTGCGCCCAATCATGCCGTCCAGCTTTTCTACGAGCGCGGGCGCGACCTCCTCGTTCTTATCCACCACCAGGATGGCCTTGCTGCCTGCCGCCTCGAGCTGACCCAGGGTCTGGGCAAGATCCAAGTCCAAGCCCGTTGAAAAGATGACGAGGGACGCGCGAAAACTCTGAATCGCCGTGCGCAGCCGTGGCGCGTCCTCACATTGAGCAATGATGCGCATGTCTTCTTCCAAGGCAAGCACTCGGGCGGTTCCTGCTCTAAAGATTGCCTGGTCGTCTGCCACAATAATCCGGTTCATCTCGTCCCAACCTTCTGCGTGGCTATTTACGCCCGCAGTTTCCTCATCGGCCAAGGCTAGTCCTAGAGGTCGTTCTGTCCTATTTTCGTACACTCGGCCCACCCTCTGCGCTCCAGAGTAGCGCGTCGGCGCTTTCGGCTGAACCAATTTCTGAACCGTCCCTCTGCCGGCTTCATCCAACCTTCAAGACTTATCTAACACGCCCGTCCGCAGAGGCGGGGGCATAATCGAACCATGGCAAAACCCATTCTCCTCGCGGTCGACGACGATATCAGCGTACTTGAAGCAGTCGTGCAGGATCTGCGCCGCCATTACGGCCAGAAACATCGCATCGTGCGCGCCGCCTCCGGCCAGGCTGCGCTCGATATCTGCCGCCAGCTGAAGGAGCGCAATGACGTTGTAGCCCTCATCCTTTCTGACCAGCGCATGCCTGGGATGACGGGTGTCGACTTTCTGGAAGCAGCGATTCCCCTATTTCCGGAAGCCAAGCGCGTGTTGCTGACCGCGTATGCCGACACCGAAGCGGCGATCCGTGCCATCAACTCCGCTCGCATTCATTACTACCTGAACAAGCCGTGGGATCCACCCGAGGAGAAGCTGTACCCTGTTCTCGACGACCTCCTCCAGGCCTGGTATCTCGGGTTCAAGCCTCCTTACGACGGCATTGAGCTGATCTCTCCGCGCTGGGGCGCGGGCGATCATGAGGTTCGCAGTTTTCTGTCCCGCAACCGCATCGGCTTCAAGTGGGTCGACCCTGACGTCAACCCCGAGGCGTTTACCCTGCTGCGTGAGCGCGAGCTCGACGAGGCCAAGCTTCCGGTCGTGCTGTTTCCGGACGGCACCTCGCTGGTCCAGCCCTCCACCACGCAGATCGCGGAAAAAGTCGGCCTCAGCGTCCAGGCCAGCCAGGAGTATTACGATGTCGTCGTAGTCGGCGCAGGTCCGGCTGGCCTTGGGGCCGGCGTTTACGGTGCCAGTGAAGGCCTCAAGACCCTCATCGTTGAGCCTTTCGCGGCCGGAGGGCAGGCTGGCTCCAGTTCCAAGATCGAGAATTACCTGGGCTTCGTGGATGGCATCAGCGGCGAAGAGTTGGCCCAGCGCGCCTACCTGCAGGCCCGCCGCTTCAAGGCCGAGTTCCTCACCCAGCGCGTCGCGGAGATTGGCTCCGAGAACGGCTACCACATCCTGCGCATGAGCGACGACCGCGAAGTCACCTGCCGCGCCTGCATCCTGGCCACGGGCGTCGAGTACTGCCGGCTGGATATTCCAGGGGAAGATCGCTTTTCGGGCGCGGGCCTTTACTACGGAGCCGGCGCTACCCAGGGCGATTCCTGCGCCGACGAGACCGTCTACATTGTCGGTGGAGCCAACTCCGCCGGTCAGGCCGCGATGCACTTTTCCCGCCACGCCCGTGAGGTCCGCCTGCTGGTTCGCGGCGCGGGCCTTGAGCGCAGCATGTCCAAGTATTTGATTGAGCAGATTGAAGCCGCTCAGAACATCGTCGTTGAAACCGGAACCCAGCTCGTCGCGCTCGATGGCGAAGTACACCTGCAGTGCATCACGCTGTCTACCCCTTCCGGCACGACCAAGCGCGGCGCCAGTTCGGTTTTCGTCTTTATCGGTGCCCAACCAAAGACCCAGTGGCTGCCGCAGAGCGTCGCTCGCGATTCCAAGGGCTTCGTTCTCGCCGGGCCGGACCTGAAGATGCAGGCTCGGGATACCTGGAGGCTCGACCGTGACCCTTACCTGCTCGAGACCAGCGTTCCTGGCATCTTCGCCGCGGGCGATGTCCGTCATGGATCCGTCAAGCGCTGCGCCTCAGCCGTTGGCGAAGGGTCGATTGCCATTCAGTTCGTCCACCAATATTTGGCGAGCCTGGATGCGATGTGAGCTGACTTCGGATTGATCGGGAACTGACTTCTATGGCCGAAACTCAAGCCCAACTCGTAAAAACGGATGCAACGTCTCCGCTCCGCCAGGAGACGATCGCGCTGCTCCGAGCGATGCCTCTGTTTGCCGAACTCGACGGAGAGACGCTCCAGGCGATGAACGGCGCGGAAGAACGCTGGTTCGCTCCCGAACAGGAAGTGAGCGCCCAGGGCAGCACGGCGCGCGAGTTTTGCGTTCTCCTCAAAGGCATCCTGCACGTGTTCTATGCCGCCGAGGAAGGCACCGGGATCCTTGTGGCAACCACGCATCCCGGTGCCAGCTTTGGCGAGGTACAGCTGCTTACCGGGTTTCCCTCTACCTCCACCATGCGCGCGGCGGAACCCTCGCTTGTCCTTTGCCTCAACGAAGATCTCTTCTGGAAGCTGCTGAACCAAAACCCGACCGGTCGCCGCGAGATCCTCTCGAACTTGTCGATGCGCCTTGCCAAGGTGCATAACGCCACCGCGCAGCAGGAGAAGATGGCGTCGCTCGGCACCATGGCGGCCGGTCTGATGCACGAGCTCAACAACCCCGGAGCGGCCGCTCGCCGGGCCTCGACCCAGCTGCGGGACAACCTGGTCCGCATGCACAAGCTTTCTGCCAAGTGGGCCCGCATGCAACTGGGCGAAGAACAGAAGCAGTGTATGTACGACCTCCAGGAATACGCTCTTTCCACCCGCCCGCATGTCACGCTCAGCTCGCTTGAGCAAGCCGACGCCGAAGATACGCTCACCGAGTGGATGGAACAGGCAGCGGTTGAAGACGCGTGGAAGCTCGCTCCTACTTTCGTCTCTATCAACATAAACTCGGACGCGCTCGCGTGCGCCTACGCAACGGTTCCCAAGCCGTTCTTCTCAGACGCCCTCAGCTGGCTTGAAGCCATGATCTCAAGCATGCAGCTGGTCGGGATCATTGAGGAAAGCATCGGCCGCGTGACCGAGCTTGTCGCCGCGGTGAAGAGCTACGCCTACGAGGCGCGCGGGCAAAAGCAGGCGCTCGACGTTAACCGGAGCATTCACGCCACGCTTGTCATCCTCGGCCACAAGCTGCGCGAGAAGCAGATTACCCTTGAGAAGAGCCTGGCTCCCAACCTGCCCACCCTTACTACCGACTGCGGCGGGCTCAACCAGATCTGGACCAACCTGCTCGACAATGCCATCGACGCTGCTCCCGCGGGAGGGCACATTGTGCTGAAGACCTGGGCCGAACCCCGCCCGCACTACCCTCAGGACACCGACCTTTGCATTCTCGTCTGCGACGACGGCAGCGGCATTGCTCCGGAGACCCAGCCGCACATCTTCGACCCCTTCTACACGACCAAACCTGTCGGCATCGGGACTGGCCTCGGCCTCGGCATTGTTCACCGGATTGTCGAGCAGATTGGAGGCACGATCCTCTTCTCCTCCATCCCGGGTGAGACAGAGTTCGTCGTGCGTCTCCCCGCCACGCGAACCTGAACTAGATTGCGTCCTGCCCTGCGCCGGCGTTGTCGGCTGCTGCAAGGCCCTTGGGAACGCCTGCCTCCTCGTCCAGCCCCCGCATGGTATCCACTTCCAAAAAGATATGCTGAAAGTCCGGGAACTCTCTCTGGATCCGGACCTCAATCTCATCTACCGTCAACTCCACCTGAGCACTGGAAAATCCAGTTCTGAACTGGACTGTCATGGTGAGCAGCGCATTCTGCGGGCCGAAGAACATGGTGAGCGGATAGCCCACGCGCTCCACCCCTGAGACTCCTTGTGCCAGATCGCGAATCGCGCGCAACGTCTTCCGGTCCACTCCCTCCCCGATCAGCAGAGCTTTTGTCTTCGCTGCTAGAAGAACGGCGACTCCCATCAGCAACAAGCCAATCAGGATCGAAGCCGCTCCGTCCAGCCTTCTCCAGCCGAACCTCTGCCCCAGCAGCGTGGCCACAAACGCGATCAACACGCCGAGGACTGCCGTCGAATCTTCAAAGAGAACGGTAAAGGTGGCGGGGTCTTTGCTCTGCTTGATTCCCTGCACGAGAGACTGCGTCCCGATGAGGCGGCGAAACTCAGCCAGCGCCACCGAGAGCGAGTAGCCCTCAAACACCGCCGCGCAGCCCAGCACCGCGTAGGTTATGGCGACGTGCTCCAACGCGCGCGGGTGGAGCAGATGATTGATCCCTTCGTGGATCGAAGCTCCTCCACCGAGGGCGAAGATGGCAAGGGAGACGATCATGGTCCAGAAGTAAAGCTCCTTGCCGTACCCAAATGGATGAAGCTCATCCGCAGGCCGGCTGCTGAGCTTCAACCCCAGCAGGAGCAGGCCGCCGTTGCCTGTGTCGACGAGCGAGTGAATGGCCTCGGAGAGCATGGCTGAGCTTCCCGTGGCCAAAGCGGCAACGAGCTTGGCAACCAGAATTGCCACGTTCGCCAGGATGGCGGCGTACAAGACCTTGCGCACCGATTTCTCAGAAGACGACGGTTTTTCAGCGGATTTTGGCATGCCAGGCTACTTCCATGCAGCTGTTTCTTCGCCGGCTCACGCGGCCAGGCGAAGCTGCTTCGGCTCGCCGTCCGCCTCGGCGACCAGCGAAACGTGCAGTTCCTGCTTGTCTCCTGCGAGAGACTTCCAGGATTCTTTCAGGTCGGCCTCCTGCTGCTCCGGCTTACCGCCGCGCGAGGAGCCGAGCCAAAGATCCGCGGCTTGAAGCGAAGCCGCCGCCGCGAGCAGGGTCTTCAGCGAGTCCTCGCCGCACAGCGCGAGCAGCTTCAACGGCTTACCGGCCTTCTCGGCCGAGAACACCACTTCGCTGAGCACGCTGGTCTCCTTCTCTCCGACCACACGCTCGGCCAGCAGCTTGCCCTGCCCATCTTCCGAGTCCCTGGCGGCGCCCTGGTGGACGCAGACAACGACCACGTCATGCTGCTCCGTCAGGTCGCCGGCAAGCACCTTGTGCAACGCTCGCAGGTCATCCGGATCTTTCACGGCGACTACGGTGCAGCCCCGCGCTATGTCCATCGATTTGGGTGAAAGATCGTCCTTGACCTGGAAACGGAAAAGCTCGCGAGACGTCTCCCGGAAGGGATCGCCAGGGTCCGGAGTGGTTTCAATCTTGGAAGCTGCTTTCTGGCTCGCATACTTGCGTTCGGAGTAGGTAAAGAGTGCAAAGAAGACCACGGTGAAGAGGCCTCCGGTAAGGGTTGCGGCTTTCTTGGTGAAGAGATTGATGATTGCCATAAGGAACAGGATGGCGGTCGTCGTCATCAGGCCAAAGGGAATCTCTGTCTTACCGATGCGAAAGTTGAGAGGAAACTTCCAACGCTTGGCCTCCGGATGGCTGAAGCGCAGCACCACGACCGCCAGCCCCTTCATGGCAAAGCTCCATACGACGCCAAAGGCATACGCCTCGCCGAGCATGTCCACGTTGCCGCGGCTGAGCACAATGGTCAGCAGCTGCAGGCCGACGATCAGGTCGATCAGATGGTGCGTGGTGCCGTACTTGGGGTGCGGCTCGCGAAACCAGGGCGCCATGACGCCATCTTCCGCTACCCGGCTCAGCACGCCGTTCGATCCGATGATTGCTGTATTCACCGCGCCCGACAAAATGAGGACACCGACCAGAACCACGAAGCCGTGAAAGGCCAGCCGCAGCGCGTACGGACCGGCCAGAAACATCGACAGGCCGCCGATCAGATTGTCCAGATACTGCTGCCGCTGCGCATCCGGAATGAGCATCACGGCAAAGAACGAAACCAGAGAAGTAAACAACAGGCTGTAAAGGAAGATCGCAAAGCCCGTGCGCAGCAGGTTCTTCTGCTTTGGCGCTTCGATCTCGCGGTACACCTGCGCCAACGTCTCTTCGCCGCTGAGCGCGAGCACCGAGTGGCCCAGCCCGATCAGCACGGCAACGAAGGTGAAGCTCGGCAGCGCCGTGCCCTTCAGCCAGCCCAGTGCGGACTCGCTGAAGTGAAAGTTCGCGGGCACCGGGGCAGGAACCGGATGAAAGCCCTTGGTCAGCATCGTGTAGACGCTCCAGGCGATCAGCATCACCACCATCACGGTCGTAGCCTGCATGATGCGCAGAGCGCGTGTACTTGAAAAGGGAATGCCAACCCGGTTGGTGTACCAGAAATACACCGTAACCAGCGCCGCAAAGGCTGCGGCGAACCAGGGCGGAGAGACATGCAGCCAGCCGATGTGGAAGTGCTGACCAAGCTCGTTGCCCAGCGCGGCCAGATAGAGCCCGGCGCTCACGCCGCTGATCGGCCCGGTCAGCACATAATCGAACATCAGCGCGGAGACGGAAAACTTTGCCGCCGTGGCTCCCATCGCCTCGCGTACGACGCGATACACGCCGCCCCGGACGAACATGCTGCAGCTCTCGATGTAGATTGCGCGCACCGCGTAGGAGAACAGCATGATGGCCAGGATGAACCATGGCGCTGCCTTGCCGATAGCCTTCTCCGCAATGCCGCCGACATAGTAGGCCGAGGAGGCCATGTCGCACAGCACGATCGCCGACGCTCTCCAGAACGAAACAAACGCAAGCATCACGGTAACGGGAACGACATACTGGCGCAGGGAGGGGTTGGACGTTGAAGCCATGGGATTACTCCGTACTCCGGAAGCTACGGGAAAAGAGATAAAGAAGGCGTAAAGGCAAAGGAAACGGTCATCACGGAGCTCTGCGGGAGGCTCGCAGTATGATCGGCAAGAGAGGATCTCTGACGTGTCTTTGACTCCCTTCCACATTGCGTTTCCGGTCGATGACCTCGACGCCGCCCGCCGCTTCTACGGCCAGACTCTCGGCTGCCCCGAAGGCCGCAGCAGCGCGGAGTGGATCGACTTCGACCTGTTCGGCCACCAGATCGTCGCCCACCTCAAGCCGTCCGCGCCGGCCGAGAAGCCGCATCACAACGCCGTCGACGGCCATGCCGTTCCCGTGCCGCATTTCGGCGTCGTCCTCACCATGGATCGCTGGCAGTCGCTCGCCGACCGCCTCCGCGCCGCCGGCCAGAAGTTCGAGATCGAGCCCTATATCCGCTTTCAGGGCGAGGTCGGCGAACAGGCGACTATGTTCTTCTACGACCCTGCCGGCAACGCGCTCGAGTTCAAAGCCTTCGCCGACATGAGCCAGGTCTTCGCCAAGTAAAGATCACGCTGCGCAGAGAACATCCTTGCCGGGGAAGTGCAGCCCATTTTTCGACAAGGCTCTACGGTACCAAGCAGGTTACTGATGCCTACCTGCTTGGTCTTGCCGTGAAAGGAAGCCTGGTTCTGGTCACGATGGACGAAGCGATTCTTCACCTTGCCAGCAGCGAGTACAGCAAAAACGTCTTGGTACTGAGTCCTTTGCCGCAGCCCAGCAATTGCTGATTCGTCTGGACTACTGCACCTTGCCCCGTGGCCTAAACTTTCGAAGCTCGCTCGCGCACGCGATTCCGTTCAACGCCGCCAGCTTCAGGTTGTCCGCAGCCAGCCAGAGCCAGAATCGCCGCCCCTTGCCTGAAGCTCCCGCCGTCGCCCGCACCCGTACCAGGATGTCTTCCTGCCCGGCAGCGCTCAGGTTGCTCGGCGGGTCCGACTCGTCGGACACTACATCGATCGCGTCCCCGGCCAGCGCCTGCTCAAGCTCGCCTGCCGTCGTCTCATCCTCAAGCTCCAATAACACCGAAGCCACATAGCCATGAAAAACGGGAGCCTGGATCAGTTCCAGGTCGAGCCGCGGCAGCAGTCCCTGCCCACACTGCCCGTAGTGCCGCACAATGCGCTCCTCCGTCGTCAGCAGCGGAACCTTCGCCGATTCACCGAGCGACGGCAGCACATTGAACGCCACCTGCGCGTCGTACTGCTCCTTCGGCAGCGTTTGAAACGACAGCAGATTGACCGTTTGCTGGTGCAGTTCATCCATCGCCTCGCGACCGCCCTG
>CAXTQE010000124.1:0-6556 GCA_964246225.1 uncultured Acidobacteriaceae bacterium
TTTAGCTCGCGAACGAGCGACTCTCCCTCTGCCAGGAACAACTCGAGACCCACCTTGAACCAGCGACACTGCCCGTCAAGCTGTTCGACCAGCCTCAAGGCCGGCTCCGCCCGGGGAAAATCTAGAGCCACAATCAGCCGTTCGTTCGGGTTTGGCAGCAAAGATGCCTCAGGCATAAAGGTTCGCTCCGACGTGTCTGTTGCCAAACGGAGTTACACGGCCCCGACCGGAAGCGAAGGCAACTTGAGCTGCGACTGCACCATACCCAGCAGACTTCCCGGTAAGGGAAGAATCGGAGCTGAGGCCACTTCGAGCCGCACCCGGCCAATCCCCGTCAGCCCGACCGCGCGTGCTGCCGCATAGGAGAGATCCACAATGCGGTCATCAACCATCGGCCCGCGATCGTTCACCCGCACCAGTACACTTCGCTGGTTGCGCAGGTTGGTCACCCGCAGCCAGCTTCCAAGCGGAGCACTGCGATGGGCGCACGTCAGGTCGTTCATGTTGTATCGTTCCCCGGTTGCGGTCGCATGCCCTTGAAACTTAAGGCCGTACCAGGACGCCTTGCCGGTCTCGAACCAGCGGTGCAGCGTGGCCACGGCCGAGGCTCCCGGCGTGAGGCGGCCAGCCGCGTGCGGCGCGGTCGAAGGAGGCGCGGCCGCACCGGCCAACCCCGAAACTGTGATCGCTGCTACGATCGCGGGAGATCCACAACGCTGAAGCAATGTGACGAACTCCCTCTTCCGAGCGCTTACAGGCAGTGCAACGTTCCGTTCAACCATGGCCCTATTTTCCTTACAGGTCGAGGCTAAGTCAATCACACTGAGGAACTTAGCTTCGTCCGCGCTTGCCTGTACGCCGCCCTTCTGGTATTGCGTTTTTCAAGCGAACCGGCGCTCGAACGGATCTCTCACGCCCACTTTCGCGGCTCGTCGAGGGCTTGAAGGCGTCTGCTCGCAAGAAAGTTATTTTTTTTTAACCTTTGAATCTCTGTGTCTCCCTCATCCGGTATCTTGCAGGGTTTCCGGATGAAGACCCTGTTCACCATTGCCGGCTTTGACCCGTCTTCCGGAGCCGGGGTAACCGCCGACCTCGTGGTCTTCGCGGCGGCAGGATACTTCGGCGTCGCCGCCGTTACCGCCCTCACCGTGCAGTCCACCCTCGGCGTCCGGGCAAGTCATTCCGTCAGCGAGCCGCAGCTTCGCGAAACATTGCAATGCCTTCACGAGGATCTGCCCCCGGCCGGCATCAAGATTGGCATGCTCGCCAACGCTGCTAACGTGGACGCGGTCGCAGAGTTTGTCTCCTTCTGCAAACAAGGTGCGCAGCCGGTGCCTGTCGTGCTCGATCCGGTGTTCCGTTCAAGCTCCGGCCGAGAGCTGCTGGACGCACACGGCCTCGCTCGCCTCAAAGACCGCCTTCTGCCGCTCGTCGACTGGATCACGCCAAACCTTGCCGAATTGGCCGAGCTCGCCGGCCTGCCCGCAGGCACTCCCTCCGAGATGGAAGCCGCCGTCTCGGCCATTCAGGCACGCTTTCCGCGTCTCGGCATCGTTGCAACGGGAGGTCACCTCGACTCCGCCGACGATCTCGTCGCCTTCCCAGGGCAGCCGATACAGTGGCTGCGAGGCCCCAAGCTCCTCTCCCAGGCCACGCACGGAACCGGCTGCGCCTTCTCAAGCGCTCTGCTCTGCAGCTTGGTCGAGGGCCGCGAAGAGCTCGCTGCCGCAGATGCCAAGCACTTTGTTACCCAGGCAATCCTCCGTGCCGAGCCCGTCGGCCACGGGCGAGGGCCGATGAACCTGCTTTGGCCACTTCGAAGGCCGCCTCCTATTACCTAAGGGGAAGTATCCAAGTGTCCCAACTAAAGACATTCGGGTTTCCGCCGATAAGGCAATTGGAGGAGATTCTCATGCCCGTCTCGACAATGCCGGAACTCAGTCTTACTGAACTTACCGCCCAACTTCACTCGGATCGATCCGCACCGGTTCCTCAACGCGAAGTACGTCACGCACGTCCCACCTACATTCGCCGCCGGGGGTCGTCCGAGCAGGGACGCGCCCTCGAAACCCTTGGCCATGCCGTCGAGTATCTGGTCGACTCACGCATGCGCTTCAACGATCCGCAGGCCGCGCCTGGAGAGCGGGACGCCATCGAGCTCCTCATGCGACTCAACCGCGCCGTCTTCTCCGAGTGCCCCGAGGTTGTTCCCGTCAGCCGCCGCGTACGCCATTGGTTTGCCCTGCGTCTGTCGCGTCTTTCCACTTCCTGAACGAAGTCGGACTCCGCCTGCTAGCTTGGAGACATGGCGCTTTCTCTCGTCGTGAATGGCGTGACTCGGCAGATCGAGGCTCTCGCAGATGGCAGCACGCTCGAAGCCGTGGTAGAACAACTCAGCCTCAAGGCCGACCGGGTCGCCATCGAACGAAACGGCGAGATCGCGCCCCGAAGCCTTTGGCCGCAGCTCCTCATTCGCGCGGGTGACCGGCTGGAGATCGTGCACTTCGTCGGCGGCGGCTCCGGAACGCTTCACGCAGCCACGGTTGGCGCGGGATCTTCCCTGCCATCGCCCCGCATCTCGCCGACCGAGCCGAACGGAGACAGGGCCTTTTAGCGAGAGTATTTGGTCCGGTCCAGACCTGCTCCAGGCGAGCGATCCTATTGGGGCGTCGAAAACTAGGTAGACGTGAAAGGAGAAACAAAGCTCGGATCAGGCATGCGGTCCACATCCGTGGCTGATCACAATAGGTTTGCGCCACTCTTCCAAGGTCGCGTAGATGATGCAGCTTCGCCCGGTAGCCGTGTTGATACGCCAGGTGAGATCACCTTGCCGGTACCACTGGTACGGTCCGCTGCCGGCCGAGCGCACACCGTTCCGCACGTCCGGCGGCAGGGTGTCGCCATCCGCTTGGTTGACGTTATTGGTCAAAGCAAAGCCAGGCTGCTGCTTATCGGAACTCTGCTCACCAGCGGACACAGTCGAACTTCCAGCCGCTCGCGGTGCGCTCAATCCCGAACTCCCATTTACCGGCGCTGCATCCTGGAAGTCCGTCGCGGCCTCTTCGCGAGCCGTCTTGCTCTTGTGATCGCTCGCCCCATCCGTCGTCTCGCCGGCGTTCTCTTTTAAAAACCGGGCATGTTCCTCAGGAGTCATGCAACCATCGCAATGCACGTCTCCGTTGCCCAATTCCTGGGCGTCGTTGTGACGTCTCCACAAGAGAAATCCGCCGATCAGCACAGCCAGCAGAACGACGGTCCCAACAAATCTCCGAACCATGTAATCCTCCGCGTCCGCCGCACCGCCGGCTGAACCTTTCACAGCCTTCTGTGTCGCACGCCTGTTGCCCTTATTCTAGTGCAGCTGACTCTACCAGTCCTCATTCCAGGCGGAGTGTCGTTCGAAACTGCCCGCCCTTTAGTGACTCATCCGCTACCTGAGCCGCATCGCCGCATTCCCGCTCTGCCACTCGCGCCGCGTTATGATGAGAACGTGCTGAAATACTCCATCGTCGTTCCGTTCCACAACGAGGAAGAGAATGTCACCACGCTCTACGATCGCCTGAAGGCCGCCATGGAGTTAGTCCTGGCGGAGTCCCGCGACAGCTTCGAGCTCGTCTTCGTGGACGACGGCTCCCGCGACCGCACCTACCGCCTCCTCGAGGAGATTGCCGCCGTCGACTCCCGCGTCCTCGTCATCAAGCTCCGCCGCAACTTCGGACAGACCAGCGCACTCGCCGCCGGCTTCGATCACGCCCAGGGAGAGTTCATCCTGGCCATGGACGGCGACCTGCAGCACGACCCCGACGAAGTCCCGCAGTTTCTCGCCAAGCTCGAAGAGGGCTATGACGTCGTCTCCGGCTGGCGCTCGCAGCGTGGCGACAACTTCGTCCTGCGCCGCATCCCGTCGCGCGCCGCCAACTGGCTCATGGCCGCGCTCTCCGGCGTGCCCATCCATGACTTCGGCACCACCTTCAAGGCCTATCGCCGCGACATCATCCAGTCCATCCCGCTGTATGGCGAGATGCATCGCTTCATCCCCGCGCTTGCCAGCTGGTACGGCGCCAGCATCTGCGAGATCCCCATCTCGAACCCGCAGCGCACGGCAGGGAAGTCGCATTACGGCGTCTCCCGAACCTTTCGCGTCTTCTTTGACCTCTTGACCATCCGCTTTCTGCTGAAGTACATGACCCGGCCGCTGCACTTCTTCGGAAGCATCGGTGCAGTCGGCATGCTCTCCGGGGGAGCCATCGCGCTTTGGCTTCTGGCGTTGAAGCTGATTACGCATGGCGCCGTGCACACCGATCACGCGCCCATGTTCTCGCTTGCCAGCGTACTCATCCTGGGAGGCATCCAGATGATGGGCATCGGCCTCCTGGGCGAGCTTCAGGTGCGCCACTTCCACTCCGCCGACCGCCGCGCGCCCTACGCCGTCGACCGCGTCCTGCGCCTCCGCAACTCGGAAGAGTCGCTGCTGCGCTAGCGATTTTACTAGTTTGTGTTACTTGGTGCCCAAGAGGACACGTGGCGCAGCAACACTGTACTTGGTGCATTGACTACTTCTTGCAAGGGTAACTTTCCTCTAAGGCTAGGCCTACGCCGTAGTTTTCAGGCTCGTCCATGAGCTTAGGATGCCTATCCATAGAGAGGACATAAACTCGAACAATGGTGATGAGGGTCGCACCATTGACACAAATCGACTTCTGCGGTGCGCCTGCGTCGAGCCCATCCAAATATCCGTTTATGTAGCCCAGACACACTGCTCCCGCTGCTGTGTCAATCAAGCTGGCGTTCGGTTCCTGAGCGCGAATCGCTGCCTTACATTGTCTGTAAAGCCCAGTGCCCTTAAAAGCGCTCGGCAGCGATTGCGACTGAGGCGTCAGCCCAAAAATAAATGCGAGCATCGGCTGATGATATCAGCCATAATTGATCCTCTTACCCGCTCAGTAAGACTCCAGCTTAGAAACGATTTCATCCTCAAGGACAAAATGGGTGGTGTGATGTCCACTCGGGCATTCCAATAGAATCGCCACTTCTAGAAGATTTTGCTTTATGAGGTTGTATCCAAGCTCATCAATTCTGGGTATTTCGTCATCGCTTACAAGCTCGTATAATGTTCCGCAACTAGCGCACTTCAAATCGGGACGAAGGGTTTGTGCGGATGCCGCAGGCATCGTGAAAGTTTTGGAGCCTGCCTTCAACGCATGAATTTTCGGTTCCATGCCGCTAGAGTTTTCCACGTCTTGTTGCTCGACGTAGGTGACCCGCCAAGTCGTATCGTCCATCGCCTATCTTACGCCCCTACCAATTCCTCGCCTCCGAGTAAACGCCCGCATGAGAAACTAGCCGTATGCCCCTGAATGTAGGAATCGTCGGCTTGCCCAACGTAGGCAAGAGCACCATCTTCAACGCACTCACCTCCGCCAAGGCGCAGGCCGCCAACTATCCCTTCTGCACCATCGAACCCAACGTTGGCGTCGTCGTCGTCCCCGACACCCGCCTCGACCGCATTGTCACCCTCGTCAAGCCGCACTCCATCGTGCCCACCACCATGGAGTTCATCGACATCGCCGGCATCGTCGAAGGAGCGTCCAAGGGCGAGGGCCTCGGCAACCAGTTCCTCGGCCACATCCGCGCCACCGACGCCATCCTCCACGTGGTCCGCTGCTTTCATGACGATGAAGTCGTCCACGTTGCCGGCAAGGTCGACCCGCTCAGCGACATCGACATCATCAACACCGAGCTTCTGCTCGCCGATCTCGACACCGTCGAAAAGCGCAGCGTCAAAGCGCAAAAAGCCGCCAAGGCACAGTCCGCCTCCGCCGCCGCGAAGACCGAGGCCGAAACCCTCACCAAGCTCCTCGAAGTCCTCAACGCCGGCAAGCCCGCCCGCGTCGCCGAACTCACCGACGACGAACGCCTCGTCGCCCGCGACCTCTTCCTCATCACCATGAAGCCCATGCTCTACGTAGCCAACGTGGACGAGGCCGGCATTGCCTCCGGTAACGAGTACACCACCGTCGTCGAAAAACGCGCCGCCGAAGAACAAAGCGAAGTGGTCCGTATCTGCGGAGCCATGGAAGCCGAGATCGCCCAGCTCGAGCCCGAAGAGCGCACGGAGTTCCTCGAAGCCGCGGGCCTCAAAGAGCCCGGTCTCAACCGCCTCATCCACGCCGCCTACCGTCTGCTCGGCCTCTACACCTACTTCACCGCCGGCGTGCAGGAGGTCCGCGCCTGGACCATCAAGCGAGGCACCAAGGCTCCCGGAGCCGCCGGCGTCATCCACTCCGACTTCGAGCGCGGCTTCATCAAGGCCGACGCCTACCACTCCGAAGACCTGTTCCGCCTCGGCAGCGAGCAGGCCGTCAAAGAAGCCGGCCTCCTCCGCTCCGAAGGCAAGGAGTACACGGTCAAGGATGGCGACATCCTCTTCTTCAAGTTCAACGTGTAGCTTTACCACCTGGTTTGTAAACGCTCTCCGTATGCCCGTTGAGCTGATCCGGATAGAAATAAACCTCGCGCAAACGCCCCGAGGCATACCGTTCCGCCTCATCATCGA
>CAXTQE010000124.1:6656-10628 GCA_964246225.1 uncultured Acidobacteriaceae bacterium
TAGAAATAAACCTCGCGCAAACGCCCCGAGGCATACCGTTCCGCCTCATCATCGAAGTGCTTGGAAGCCGGATGGCCGCTCTCGCCTCCGGCCGTCACCGCAACCGCACGCACCCGCGGCCCGAACTCGACGATCGCAACAAAGCTGTTGCCGGAGGTGCCATACAGCTTCTTCGTGTCCGGATACTGCCGCGCCCCAAACGATGCGAGCGATCCCCACACCGACGACGTAAACGGTACCGGAAGGCTGGGCGCAGCATCCTTGAACGGCTGCACAATGTCCTCCGTCACACGCTGAAAGCGATTGATCTGTCCCCACGGCGTCTGCCATGATCCGAAATCTGCCGTCAGCTTATCGACAGCCGCAGACAGCGCCGCGAGCAACGCCTCGGGAGCCACCCGCGTGGCCACATACTCCTCGCTCGGCACACCCGCCGCACGAACCGCCGGTGCCGCCGACCTCAACAGCTCCGTCCCCCAGAACACCGCAACCGACGTCGCCACCGAATCTGCCGCCCAGCGATCATCCCAGTCACGCAGCAGAGCCATCGGCTGGGTCAGCCTGGCGCGCCTCGGATCGTCCTGCGGAAGAGCGTTGAAAGCCTTGTCCAGAGCCGGAAGAGTTCTCGCAAACCATGGCAGGTAGCTGTCGAATGCCGCCGCCCGCAGCGTCTCGGTCGTAAACCCACTATGCCCATCGAGCACCCGCATCGCGTGCAGCCCACGCGCCGACTCCAGCCCCTGCTCGAAATAAGCAGGGAAGTCGGCCTTCTTCAGCGAGCTCCGCCCCGATCCATTCCACGGCGAATCGTTCACGTTGAACAAAAAGCCACTCGCCGGATTCTTCAGCTGCGGCACCTTGTCCAGCGGAGTCAACCCATGCCAGTCCGTCGCCGGATCTGCGCCGTCCACCGGGTGCGTGTAGTCGAAACGAGGATCGCGTTGCGGAATAAAGTTGCCATGCCAGTACGCAATCGTGCCGTCGGCATCGGCGTAGATCGTGTTATTGGACGAGTTCGCCATCAGCTCCATGGTCTTGCGATACTGCGCGTAATTGCGCGCCTTTGTGCGCAGATAACTCTGCTCCAGTGCCTTCACCGGTGTATTCATCAGCTGGAGGGTGACCAGGTTTTCGCCGTCCTTACGGATCACCGGACCATGCGAGGTATATAGCGCACGAAACTCCCTCTGCCCCTGCCCGGTCGCTGATTTGTAACCGATCCGGATCGCCTTGCTTTGGATCGGACGCGTCTCCCCGCCGTATTTGTAGTGCGTCGCATCCGTGCGCGTCTCTACATACTCATCCACCGCATCCACGTTGCTCGACGTATGCATCCACCCCGCGCGGTCATTGAATCCCTGGTACACAAAGAACTGCCCCCACGTCACCGCCCCATACGCATTCAGCCCCGCGTCGCTCGTCATCTGCAGCTCCGACCGGAAGAAGAAGGAAGTATGCGGATTGATCAGCAGCAGTGCATGATGCCCCGCGGTATTCGATGGTGCAATCGCAAATCCGTTCGACCCACTCGGCTCCCGCTCAGCTGCCTCCACGCTGGCCACCGCTACAGGCGCAGGCTGCCCTTCATAAAATTCCTGCAGCCGACGCAGATCCACCTTCTCAACATCGCCGCCAATACTGCCCTCGGTAAACGAGAGCGCCATCCACGGCTCAAACCGCACCAGTACCCGCGGCTTCACCTCCGGATGTCCTGCCAGGTAGAAGTTGAGGCCATCCGCCCAGGCATTCATCAGGCTCTTCAGCCACGGCGGCGACTGCGCATACTCCTTCTTCAGATCCTCAGGATCGACAAACAGCCGCTGCCGCAGATCCTGCCACACCGCCTTCTCGCCCTCCGCCTCCGCCGTGCGGCCCAGCGAGGTCAGGTAATTCGCCTCCACCCGCGGAAAGTCGTCCTCGCACTGCGCATAGATCATCCCGAAGACCGCATCCGCGTCCGTGCTGCCATGCACATGCGCGATGCCCCAATCATCCCGCGTAATGCTGACGGCCTGCGCCTCGTGCTCCCAGCGCGCCGCCTCCGCCGTCTGCGCAAGCCCGGAACCACAGGAAAGACACCCCAACATCACCAGCAAAAAACACGTTCCACGTGCAGGCATTCGGTCCTTTCAATACGAGGCTGTCTCTTTGAGAAGTATTCTGCTTGCTTGGTCGGTGCAATCAGCCTAGCATTCCAATCAGGCGAGCACGTCGGCTGGTGGGGTGAGCGATGCAAGCAATCCAGATCCATAGCAATGGGGGCCCCGAAGTTCTAACGCCGTCCAACCTCCCTGACCCGGAACCCCGCGTCGGCGAGGCCCTGATCCGGATCGAAGCCTCCGGCGTCAACTTCATCGACACCTACTTCCGCGAGGGACGCTACCCCGCGACGCTGCCCTACACGCTCGGCCAGGAAGCGGCGGGAACCATCCTCTCCGTAGCCCCTGACGTTCAAGGCTTCGCCGCCGGCGACCGGGTAGCCTGGTGCGGCGTTCCCGGTACCTATGCCACCATGGCGGTCGCGCCTGCCAGTCAGCTCATCAAGATTCCCGACGCAATCTCAACCGAGCAGGCCGCTGCGGCTCTGCTGCAGGGCATGACCGCGCACTACCTGCTACACGCCACCTTTGTGCCGCAGTTCGGAGACCACATCCTCATCCACGCCGGCGCGGGAGGCACCGGTCTGCTCCTCATCCAGATGGCGAGGAGGCTGGGCGCGAAGATCATCACCACCGTTTCCACCGAAGAGAAGGCCGCCCTGGCGCGGGAGGCCGGCGCGCACCACGTCATCCTCTACACCCAGGAAGACGTCCCCGCCCGCGTCAGCGAGATCACCCAAGGCGAAGGCCTGCCGGTCGTCTATGACTCCGTCGGCAAGTCCACCTTCGAGCAGTCGCTCAAGTGCCTCTGCCCCCGCGGCACGCTCGTCCTCTTCGGAGGGGCGTCCGGAGCCGTGCCGCCCTTCGACCTCATCCGCCTCTCGCAGATGGGCTCGCTCTATGTCACGCGGCCTACCCTGCGCGACTACGTCGCCACCCGCGAAGATCTCGAACAGCGAGCGCGCGATATTTTTCGCTGGGTCAGTGACGGCTCACTCAAGCTGCGTATCGCCCACACCTACCCGCTCGCCGAGGCCGCTCAGGCCCATCGTGACCTCGAGGCCCGCGCCACCACCGGCAAGCTCCTCTTGCTTCCCTGAGCCTGACTGCGCGCCCGTGAATGCCTGTTCCTGCACACTTGACCGACACCGCCCGGGTGCCCCACCTCAGACAGCTTCACCGTCTGAGGTGGGAAAGAACAAGGCTAACCATCTCGGTAGAGTTGACCGACACCGCCCGGGTGCCCACCTGAAACAGCTTCTGCTCATCCTCATTCTGGCCGCCCTCCCGGCCCATGCCGTCATCGTGCGCGGCCACGTCACCAGCCCGTCCGGCGTGCCGCTTGCCGGAGCGCGCGTGCAACTGATCCGCCTCACCGGAGGCGCACGCAACGCCGCCGATACCATCTCCGGCGCGGACGGCGACTTCGAAATCCGCAGCAGTTTCTCCGGACGCTTCCTCCTGCTCACCTCCGCCTCCATCAACACGCAGCAGTTTCAGCCCCAGGTCGGCGAACCCTTCTACGCCGGCCGCACCGACCTGCTCACGTTCTCGATCGCCCTCGACACCGCCTCCATCACCGCGCAATCCACCGCTCAGCAGACCGCCTACGAAACACCCCTCCAGCAGCTTGCCGCTCCCACGGAGCAGATCGCCGCCGATAGCCTGCTCACCGAAGCGACGCCGCTGCTCGAGCTTGCTGCCTTGCCCGGAGCCTTCGTCGTCCAACTCGGCCAGACCGCCTCGCCCGCCACGCTCTTTCTGCGCGGCGCCCCCGTCGACAAACTCCTCCTCGACGGCACCGCGATCGAGCAGCTCGGCGGAGGCTTCGACCTCGGCCGCCTCACCTCTACCGGCCTCTCCGCCGTCGCCC
>CAXTQE010000125.1:0-8197 GCA_964246225.1 uncultured Acidobacteriaceae bacterium
CCTCCACTTCGAGTCGCGTGCCCCTGCGCCCGCCCCCTCTACGCCCGGTAAGAACAGCAGCAATCCAAGCGCAAGATACGGCGGCCGAGCCGTAGCGCACAAGGCAATCAACACGGCGACCCATCCCAGCTCTCCCCGCGTAAACTCCCGCCGCTCCACCAGCGCTCGCGACAGCAACGCCGCTAGCAAGCCCGCCACCGCCAGCAGCACCGGATCCTGCGCGCAGCTCGCATTTAGAAACAGCGCGCTCGGCAGCAGCAGGTAGGCAAACAGCAGCCACCGCGAAGAGCGACAGATCCGCAGCGCCACCCAGCTGATCCCCACCGTGGCCAGCGCCTCCAGCAGCCGAGCCAGCTGCAAACTGCGAAAGATCGTTAAATCGGCCGCCTCCCCCAGCCGCCAGCCCACGATTGCCGGCAGGTAAAGCACCGGAGGGTACACCGCCGTGTTCGGAAACGGCGCAAACGTGGAACGATGCGCCCACCGCAGCCCCGCCAGGCGCATCTGCTGCTCCCGCGCGATTGGCCCTCCCACAGGCCCCCAGGCTCGATCGAGAAAGTCAGCAGAGCGCTTTTCCGCCTCTTCCCGAACCGCATCCATGCCATTCATCGCCTGCAGCGCGTCCGCGTCGATCTCCGCCCCCGCCTCCTGCGGCGTAACCCGCGCCATCCACTCGCCATGACCGAGCGCCAGCACCCGGGCGGCATGATGCGGTTCGTCCGGCGTGAAAAACGGCGGAGTCACAACGCAAAGCACAAGGTTGATGGTGAGCGCCAGCAGCACATACACTCCGGGAAGCCATCGCTCTACCCGGCTGAGCCACAAGGTCGGACGTGGAACACCCATCTCTGCACCTTAGTCCATCTGCGTCCGAACGCCCGCGACTTGGACTCATTCTTCTGCTCTCTCCCCGGAAATCCTTCCTGCGCAAACAAACCATTCCCTGCCCAACCTACTCTGAATCCGGTAATCAGGATTGCCTCACGGCATCCAGAGACCCCGCTTCCAGGTCTGTCCCATGGCTGCCGCAATCCGTGCTCTTCTTGGTTATTTTTTCCTGGTGTTCATCGTCCGCATCGTAGGGCGCCGACCCGGGAAGCAGCTCACCCCCTTTGAGTTCGTCCTTATCTTCTTCATGGGCGGACTCGCCCTGACTGCCATGGTGGCTGATGAAGCTTCGCTCACCAACGCCTTCATCCAGATCATCACCGTCGCCTCCGGACACTTCCTCATCGTCTGGCTACGGTCACGCTCGCCGCGCATCGCCCGCTTCTTCGACGGCACGCCCCTCATCCTGCTCGAAGACAATCAATGGCGTTCCAACACCCTCAGTCACATGGGCATTCAGGACGATGACGTCATGGCCATGGCTCGAGACAAGAGCATCAAGTCTCCCGACAAGATCAAGCTGGCGGTCCTTGAACGCAGCGGCGAAATCAGTGTCATTGAAGCGGAAGAGGAATAACGGCTCGCACGTGCAGCAGTTTCCAGGAGAGATACCGTGCCCGAAGTAGCATTTTCCACACCCACGAAGACAAACGACGTCAGCAGAGTGAACGACGAGGTCTCGGTCGGTGAGGACCTCCAGTTCCAGCGAAAATGGTGGAGCTTCGAGCGCTTCGTCTGGAGCTTCTTCGCGCTCATTATCGTCCTCGATCTGGCCGGAGCCTTTGGACGTGGTCCCCTCGCAAATCATCAACTCAAGGCCTCTGACGGCAGCATCGACGTCAAGTATGAGCGCATTGCACGCGAGGAGACCCCTGGCATTCTTGATGTCAAGTTCGGCCCGTCTGTGATTGAAAACGGCAAAATCAAGCTCTTCATCAGCCAAAGCGTTGTCGAAGAACTCGGCAACCAGCGAGTCGTTCCTGCGCCTGAGACCTCTGCGGTCGGCGGTGGAGGACTGACCTACACCTTCGCTGCAACTAGCCTCCCCGCCTCGGTCCAGTTCGCCCTACAGCCCGCCAGACCGGGGATCTTTCACTTTGTCATGCAAGTCGTCGGCGCGCAGCCAATCCATGGCACCGTCGTGGTCATGCCCTAACTCCTTCGAGGCACCATGTCCACGATTATCCATGCCATCTGCGGCTACTTCTTCCTTATGCTCACCGTCCGCGTGCTCACGCGACGGCCTGGCGGACAGCTCACTCTCTTTGAGTTCGTCATCGTCTTTCTTATGGGCGGCGTCATCATTCTCGCCACGGTCGGCCATGATCGCTCCATCACCAACTGCGCCACGGCCATCCTCACGGTCGGCTTCCTGCATCGCTTGGTGTCCTGGGCCAAATCCAAATCACCGCGTATCGGTGCCATCGTCGACGGCACGCCATTAATCCTGCTCAAGGATGGCAACTGGCAGAACGAAACCATGCGCGGCATGCATCTCGCTCCTGAAGACGTCATGGCCGCCGCTCGCATCAAGGGTGTAACTTCCATCTTCAAGGTGAAGTACGCGATCCTCGAACGCAACGGTTCGATCAGCATCATCAAGGCCGACGGAGAGGAGTAGCCCGCATGGCAGAAGCCGCGACATTGGGTGGGCTAAAACCTATCCGCACCGACGTTCCCCAGCGCATGGATCGCCTTCCCTGGTCCGGCTGGCACACCCGCATCCTGATCGCGCTCGGCACGTCCTGGATCCTCGATGGCCTCGAAGTTACGCTCGTCGGCTCGCTCTCGGGCATCCTCGAAAGCAGGAACGGTCTTTCTCTCACGGACGCCCAGGTCACCGGCGCCGCTACCACCTATCTTGCCGGAGCCGTCATCGGCGCTCTCCTCTTCGGTCGCCTCACTGACTCGCTTGGCCGCAAGAAACTGTTTCTCGTCACCCTCGCCACCTACTCCGTCGCCACCGTCTGCACAGCCTTCTCGCATAGCCTGCTGTTCTTCTCTCTCTGCCGCTTCTTCACCGGTCTTGGCATAGGAGGCGAGTACGCCGCCATCAACTCCGCCGTCGACGAACTCATCCCCGGCAAGGTTCGCGGCACCGTCGACCTCATCGTCAACTCCACCTTCTGGCTCGGCGCCTCCATCGGCTCCCTCGCTTCGCTCGCCCTGCTTAGCGGCAGGTACCTGCCTCTGCACACCGGCTGGCGCTTTGCCTTCGGCATCGGCGGAAGCCTGGGCTTTATCGTTCTTCTGCTCCGCCTCGGCGTGCCTGAAAGCCCTCGCTGGCTGATGCTCCGCGGCCGCGAAGACGAAGCTTCGAAGATCGTCGACGACATCGAAGCCAACATCTTCAAAGGCGCGAAGCAACCGCCTATCCCAGAGAAGGACAAGCTTGAGATCACCCCCCGCGACCACACCCCCTGGGGCGACATCTTCCACAACATGCTCGGCGAAAGCCGTCCTCGCTCCCTCCTCGGCCTCGTCCTGATGATTGGCCAGTCCTTCTTCTTCAACGCGATCTTCTTCAGCTACGCGCTCATCGCCAAGCAGTTTTATCACCTGCCCAACTCGGCGCTTCCGGTCGTCCTACTCCCCTTCGCCATCGGAAGTTTTCTCGGCCCTATGCTCCTCGGCAAGCTCTTCGACACCATCGGCCGCAAGCCCATGATCACCGCAACGTACGGCATTGCCGGCGTCTTGCTCCTCGCCACGGCGATCCCCTTCGCTCGCGGCGGACTCAGCCTGAAGGCTATGGGCATCTGCTTTTCGGTTATCTTCTTCATCGCTTCGTCGGCTGCCTCGGCCGCCTATCTCACCGTTAGTGAGATCTTCCCACTCGAGATCCGCGCCTTCGCGATCGCCATCTTCTACTCGCTGGGCACCCTGATCGGCGGCGTAGGAGCTCCGCTGCTCTTCGGCGTCCTGATCGCCTCCGGCTCCCGAGCTCACGTTGCCTGGGGCTACGCTTTGGGCGGCGTGCTCATGATCGCCGGCTCCGTCTGTGAAGCCCTCATCGGCGTAGAAGCCGCTGGCAAGTCTCTGGAATCCGTCTCCAAACCCCTCCAAAGCCGCTGACCCACGCATGAGCGCGAAGTATCGTTGCTCTCAGTGCGCCCGGTTGAGCACTCCTAAGGCGTTTGTGCTCTGTGATGAGTACTGTATAAAGATGCCATCACGTAAGAGTACAAAAGCGATTGCATCCTCCTTTACACCCACTCTCACCTTGGATACAGCTCTCGCCCGTCTGCAACGCCTACTCAAGGAAATACCCGAGCTTTACAAAGAGCAAAACTTAGATCGAGTCCTCCTTGACACGTGGCGAAATAATGTTCAGGGAGTGTTGGCTCAGTTCTATGGGAAGGCTTCGTTGCAATATGAACACTTCGACCAGATAAGTTTCTATCCGCACTTCATGTGGGACACTCCCAGTAGCTCCGAGTATGTCCGGAAGCATCTCGATGGACTTAGCCGTGCTGATGCATTTCTACAGTCAAGGATTGGAGAGTTGGAAGAGGATGCGCGGGAGTCGAAAGCGCAACCTTTGCTGCCTAAAACGCTGCCGCCGATGAGCAAACATAAGGTTTTTATTGTTCATGGGCACGACCACGGGACCAAAGAAACAGTCGCCCGTTACCTAAGTAGACTCGATATGGAACCAGTCGTACTACACGAACAACCTGATCAAGGGAGAACCATCATTGAGAAGTTCGAACATTATACGAATGTCTCTTGCGCCGTTGTAATTCTGAGTTCTGATGATACGGCGCACTCAAACAGCCTGCCTGCTATTGAAGAATTCCGTGCTCGCCAAAACGTGATCTTTGAGCTTGGTTTCTTTGTGGGGCGTCTAGGACGAAAGCGCACGTTCGCTCTAGTGGAGAAGGGGCTGACCAGACCGTCAGATATTGATCGCGTACTTTACATTTCTATGGAAGATGACAGCTGGAAGATCAAGTTGGTCGCTGAACTCAAGGCCGCAGGTATGGATGTGGATGCCAATAAAGCATTCAGGTGATTGTCAATGCACTGCCATACATGATGGCAGCCAATGTTTAGCTAAGCAAGTTACGCCATTGCCTCCTTGGCCGTCCACACTTGGCATCGTTCGCCTAAAAGGCCCTGCTCCGCAGCACTTTTAGCCACGCCGCCCAGCACCGGTTTTCGTCCACCCCCTCTATCAACGCGGCGACGCCGCAGGCACTTCATCGCCCGATAGGAACGAAGCATGTCCAGTTTTTAACACAAAGCCGTAGGCCTGAACCCGCATGTGAAGGGGGAAAGCGGGGCCAAGACATATAGACTTGACCAAAGGATCGCTTCCTCCGCTCAATGATCGATGACTCCGCACGCCATCCAACACCCTCCTCCGATTGGGAAATCATCTCGGGGAGGGAGGCGATCCTCGCGCAGAAAGCGCTCCTTATCGCGTTAGCCAAGAGCTGCTCGCAGGAGGGTGTTCTCGACTTCCTCGATCACCTGATCGAAGAACCCTACTTCATCCTGGACGTTCCCCAGTTACGTCCATGGGCCGTTTCCCCGCTCCTTGGGTCTCTCATCACCCGGCGATCGAAGCTGCCCAGGCTCCTGCTTCGGCGAAGTTCCTCGCGAGTCGACGCAGCCGTTCTTCTCTTTGAATATGCCTTGCACGGCATCGGCACCCGGTGCTTCATTCCCTTCGACGAAGATGGCTACCGCTCCGTGATCGCACCCGTGCGAGACAGGGCCGAGGTCGTGCTCCAGGCCGGCGAGGTTCTCCTCAAACGCGGAGCCGTCCTGGCGCTGATCTCCTTTATGGACGAACAGCCGGGAGTCGAGTCTGACGTCCGCACGTCGCGGCTGGTGCTTGGTTCGCAATCCTGCGAGACGCGCCGCAAGCTGCCTCTCTCTGACACTTACGAAGAAACCCTGGCCGGCATGAGCCGCAACACCAGGCACAATCTGCGCCGTGCGAAAGACCAGCTCGTTCAACGCTTCGGGGCGACCTACTCCACCGTCGTCAACCTAAGCGAGACGGAAATACTTGAACTCAATCGAAACAGCTCCTTTGCCCCGCCCCCATGGGCTGCCCTGCAGCGGTATGTGGCCGCGCGCACGTTCGAGCATGGCGTGCTGGTTGGAGTGAAGGCTGCGGACGGCCGCTGGCTGTCGTTGATCGGCGCCCACCGGGAACATGACACGCTCTGCCTGGACTGGCAGCTGAATCGCTCCAGTCTCGGCAATATTTCTGTGGCCACGGCGGCGCGCGCGTTCCTGATCGAAGCGGAGACGGAGAAGAAGTCTGCCTGCATTCGTTTTGAACGAGGGACCACGCATCCGATCAGCCGAGCGTTCCTGCTCGAACGAACCCATGATCTGGTCTTCGCTCCACGACTCTTACCCTCGTGGTTTATCAAGGCCCTGTTCTCCGGAGCGAAGGGTGGCCTGCTTCCCACTATTCTGGCCTCCCGCTCGCTCCTCTGGCACCGCTGATCTGGCACGCACCGGCTATGCCGCCAACCTATCGTCCGCATCACCAATCACCGCGGAACTTCTTTTTCCGCTTGCCCGTTTCTCGCTCAGCCCCCAAGCTCAGACACAGGAGATCCCTTCACTTTGAACCGAAGCCTACCCCTCCACCTCACCCGCCGCGACTTCACCCGGATCGCTGCTTTCACCTCGCTTGCCGCAGCGGTCCTCCCGCACCGTCGCCTCGCCGCCGCCGACCCCGCCTCTGACGACACCCTCGCCAACCTCTCCCTTACCGAGGCCTCCGCCCGTCTCCAGAACCGCACCGTCACCTCCGTCCAACTCACGCAGGCCATGCTCCACCGCATCAAGATCTATAACCCCAAGGTCAACGCCTACATCACCGTCCTTGAAACGGAGTCCCTCGCCCAGGCCGCCGCGCTCGACGCCGAACTCAAGGCCGGCCACTCCCGCGGCCCACTCCACGGCATTCCCATTGCCATGAAGGACAACATCGACACCGCCGGCATCCGCACCACCGCCGCCAGCCCCATGTTCAAAGACCGAATCCCTACCGCGGACGCCGCCATCGTCGAAAGGATGCGCGCCGCTGGGGTCGTCCTGCTCGGCAAGCTCAACCTGCACGAGTTCGCCGTTGGCTGCACCGGTGACGTCAGCTATTTCGGCCCCACCCGCAACCCGTGGGCGCTCGACCGCGTCAGCGGTGGTTCCTCCGCCGGCTCCGGAGCCGCGCTCGCCTCCGACCTCTGCTTCGGCGCCCTCGGCACCGACACCGGCGGCAGCATCCGCGTGCCCGCCTCCTGGTGCGGCGTCGTTGGCCTCAAACCCACCGTCGGCCTCGTCTCCATTCGCGGCATCATCCCCTGCTCCGCCCCGCTCGACCACTGCGGCCCCATGGCCCGCACGGTGGAGGACGCCGCCCTCATGCTGAACTCCATGACCGGCTACGACCCCGGAGACATCTACTCGGTCGAGCACCCGCGCGAAGACTACATCCAGGGCATGCGCCAGCCCGTCAAATCCTTCCGACTCGGCCTGCCGCAGAGCTTCTACGACCACATCGAACCCGAGGTTGAGCCCTCCATTCGGGCCGCCATCGAGGTCCTCTCGAGCCTCACCGCCGGTGTCACCTCGCACGCGCCCCTGCTCTCCGTGCCGCTCACCATCTCCGATCTCGGCGAGCCCGAGGCGTACCACGAGGAGCTCGTCCGCCAGTACGGCGCCAACTACATGCCCCCCACCCGCAACCGCATGCGCGCGAGCGGAGCCCCCGTCACCGGCCCGGCCGCCACCGCCGCTGAAAGCGGACGCGCGCACGAGCACCTCGCCACCATGCGCCGTACCATCGATGCCAGCTTCAAGGACTTCGACCTCGTCATCGTGCCTACCGTCCGCTACCTGCCACCTAAAATCAACGCCTCGCTTGCCCAGGAGATGGCCGGTAACGCTCGCAAGATGAAGGTTTACGAGTTCTTCGAAGGCTCTTCGCCGTGCGGCAACACCTCGCCCTTCGACGGCTATGGCATCCCCGCGATCTCCATCCCCTGCGGCTTTTCAAAGAGCGGGATGCCGATCGGTCTTATGATCGCCGGCCCCCACTTCTCGGAAAGCAAGGTCCTCGCCCTCGCTTACGCCTTCCAGCAAGCCACCGACTGGCACAAGCGCCGCCCCGCCCTTACTCCCAACACACCCGTCCCGCCCATCACTGAAATCGCGGACGCCGACAAGTCCGATAAATCCGATCCCGCAGCTTCCAAGTTAACTCCAGACAAGCCCGCCGAAGAGAAGCCCCTCGACGTCAAACCCCCGCAGTAATCGAAGCCACAGCTAGGCGCCCCCACCC
>CAXTQE010000125.1:8207-10261 GCA_964246225.1 uncultured Acidobacteriaceae bacterium
CGTTGGAAAGTGTAGGGGTTCGACCCACGGATTCAACCGTCTTCCCCGATCCGCCAAAGCGCGGACCTCCCTCGTACCCCAGAATGAAGTGAAGAACGGCTTGCCCTCTTGCCTCCCGAACCGCTACTTTACTTCCAGCATCAATCTCCCACGGTAGAAGAGGAACTCACACTGCCCACCTCTCCCTCCTCCCATCGCACTCCTTGGGAAGTCCTTTCCGCCTGCCTCTGCCTCCTCTTCGGCCTCGCCCTGATCGCCAATACGCACCCCGTCGGCGATGGCCTCTGGTTTTGGTACGCCACCTCCCTCCTCCACGGTCAACACCTCTACTCCGATCTTCACCTTTCGCTTCAACCTTTCTTTCCCCTCACCACCGCCTTCTTTTTGCGCCTCCTCGGCCCCTCCTGGCTCGCGTTCAAGGTCTTTCCCGCGCTCCAACTTCTCGCCTACGTCCTTGGCCTTTTGCTCATCGCCCGCATTCTCCCTCTCCGCCCCTGGCAGCGTGCTCTCCTCCTTCTCGCTGTCTTCGGCATGACCCTCACTGCCCCGTTCTACCGCTTCGACGACTACCACATCACCACCCAGAACTTTGAGCTCTACGCTCTTTGTCTGCTTCTCTTCGCCATCCGCCGCTTCAACCTGGCTCCCCTCCACCTCCACATCCTCGCCGCCGCGCTGGGTCTACTCTGCGGCCTCTGCACCGCCACCCGCCTCAACGATGGCGTCGCCCAGTTCATCGCCTGCTTCCTTATCCTGCCTTTCGTCGTTCCTCGCCCCCGCTTGGCTCCACTCCTCACCCTCTGCGCAGCCACCGCCGTCTCCCTCTTCGCTACCGTCCTGCTTACCGGCGACACCATCGCAGCCTGGCATCTTGAATCCATCACCCTCGCTGCCCGCATCAAGGGCGGCACCGGCTCCATCCTCCTCACGCCCTTCTTTCTCCCCTACCATCTCGTCGACGTCAGCTTCCGGCCCAAAAGCCTCGTCGTCCTCGCCCTCACCACCTGGCTCTTTCACCGCTTCCCCTTTGTCTTCAGTCGCGGAAAACGCTTTGCTACCCGTACCGACGTTCTCCTTGCCGCCTTTCTCACCATCGTCTATGCCTACTGGCTTTGGCAGACCCTCCACCGAAAACCAAAAAACGCCGAGCTTGCCGCGACAGGAGCCCTGTTTCTCGTTGTCCTCGGCCTGCTCGCCCTCACCCGCATTGCTCGCACTCTCTTCCAGTCCACCCGTCTCTCCCACATTCATTCCACCCCAGACCGACACCTCCTTCTCGTCCTCATCCCTTTCATGGGCCTCCTCGGCGGCGGCCTCACGTCAGGGACCTTCCTCCCCGACTACGAGAGCCAGTTCGCTCTGCTCCTCCTCATCCTTCCCCTCGTCCTGCCCTCGACTGCTTCCATCCTTTGGCAGCGCCGAACCGTGCTCATGATCTCCTTCCTGATCGTCGTCGGTTTTCTCCCCTTAAGGATCCTGGTTCCCTATCGGTGGCAGTACTACCGATCTCAACCCATGTTTCTCCGCCGCACCCTCTATCACCACCCCGTCTACGGCCCCATGCTCCTTGAGCAATCTCAGCTCGACTTCATGCTCACCCTCTGCCAGACCATCCACGCTGACCGGCCCGGTACCACCCTTCTCTCCACCCCCTATCCCTACGCCAACTACTTCTGCAACGTGCCTCCCTGGCACAAGTACATCCAAACCTGGTACGACACCTCCAGCCAGCAAACCATCGACCATCTCGGGGCCGAACTCAACACCAGCCCACCAGACTGGGTCCTTTACCAGCGAGACCTCAAAATGTTTCAGCTCCACGAGATGGCCCTAGGACCCGGACGCCAGGTCCCGCAACGCTCGCTCGACCGCACCCTCCTCGAAAAGCTTCGCCTTCACCAGTGGACCCTCGCCCGGACCTTCTGCTATCAAGGCTCCAACTGGCTTCTTCTCCGAACAATCCCGCCGTCCGACACCCACTCTCCTCAAGACCCCACCACCCTGCTCCAACCCTGTACCCCGGCCGATGCCGACCGCTGGCTCCTCAGCTAAGG
>CAXTQE010000126.1:0-10257 GCA_964246225.1 uncultured Acidobacteriaceae bacterium
TAGGCACTTGGCAGGGGATTTACCTCTTTGAACACCGGGTGCATCCTCATCGGCGTCAGATTGTGCTTCACCTGATCGGTGAGTGAACGGGCCGGATTTTAGGGCCGAAAGACAAATGGAAGCGGTCGTGAGGGCTATGACACGGGCCTGGGAGTTTTGTTCATAGTTCATTGGATCCAGGATCGGGAACGAACGAGGCATTCTGGGAGTTCTTGACAGGTGTGAGTATGGCGGCATGCGCATGAATCTGATTACCAAGATTTCTAGACCCGTACCTTCCGGAATGGCTCCCTTCCCTATTTCTCTTACGCTTCGTCCGGCGTGCGGCCTTCCCGGAGACTACGTCATTGGGATTGATACGCAGACTCTGATGCGTATGCTTGGAAAGACAGACCTTCCTGCCGCGGTGCTTAGCCGCTTCAAGGGAGAGCTCTACAGCTCATCCCAGGCTCGTCTGCTGGGGGTCTCGCTGAGCGAAGAGACGCTGACAGAGATCGCGTACTTCATTGAGTAGCTGGTATGCTTAGCCACTTCGACGCTATGCTGGATAACTGGATCTTGCTGAGGTACTTCATGCGATTGATCTAGAGATTGCTCAATTGCAGCAGGCTCGTCAACTTCTCAGTGGTTCTGAAGTGGCTGCTGCATCTTCAACTCTTCCCAAAAGCGGCGCGGTCGTCCTCCTGCCGATTCGAAGGTGGAGGCAATCTCAGCAGGGAAGTGGACTCTGAGTGAGGAAGGCAAAGCCCACATCGCCGCGGCGCAGAAGAAACGTTGGGCCAAAAGCAAGAAAGCTACAAAGGTCACTTCACCGGTCGTTGCTCGAAAAGAAGCCGCAGCTCCTGCAAAAGAGGTAGCGGCGAAGAAAGCAACGGTACCAGTTAAAAAGGCAGCACTAGCGAAGAGAGCGGCCAAGAAAGCAACAGCTCCAGCCAAGAAGGCTAAGCGGCCTTTGAGGACGGCTTCGCCCAGCAAACACCCGGCAGCCTTAGAGAATGTCGAACCAATCGAAACCTCCGGTATGGGCATCCCCGTTGGAGAAGTCGTAGCAGCATAGCTGAGATCGCATGCTTTCACTCCCCTGACGCATCATGCACGCTCAGCATTGCGCATAGATTCGATCCATCTCCGCAGATCGTCGTCCTTAACGGGGGGTGTGCGGTTTGGTTCGATGAGGGCTTCGAACCGGTCGAGATCGTTCTGCATGATTGTGGCAAGAGCAATGAGGCTTTCGAGCATTCCGACTGCGGTAGGAGATCGGATCTCAAGCAGGCCGGCAGACAGCGCGATGTTCGAAGGAAGGTCAGGGAGCATGGCATGGCGGAGGTCCTGGGGAAGACTGACCTTCATCCGCTTGCGGGCAGGGGCCGGCTCGGCCTCGGCGAGGCGATCCCGTAGCCCTTCTTCTATGTTTGGGGCAGCGATCATGGCATCAAGAAAATCGAGCAGGGAAGTCCGGTCGATGAAGTGAGTGGCGCCGATGGGTTGGATATTCCCGATGGCCTTCATCAGGGTCTGGGCTGTGACCCGGCCGACTGAGAAGAGGTGTTCGAGGTCTTACCGGCTCCAGGTCTCGGTACGGGAGCTTTGGGCCCGCTCGCGCAGCAGGTGAAGATCGAGGGCCCATTTGACTGGACGAGGCATGCGAAAACCTTTCCTAAGAGCTTCTTTTGAAGGTAAGAGATTTTTGGCCGGCCTGCCAATAATCTGTAGTGCTCCTTAGCCTTTCCAGGATCTGAGAATAAAAGTTCTCAGCTGTTAGAAGGTTAGAAGGACGTAGAAAGCTGAATCCGGAGCCAAAGCAGATCCCAAGGCAGGAAAGAGAGACAGAATGCTCGAACCGGAAGGGCAGGCAAGTACAGACGAGGCAGTTGAGGGCGAGGAGCTGGCGGCACTGAAGGCGGTTCCGGATCGGGCGCTCGGCGAGGAGCGACTATATGCCCAGGCCCGGATCTTCCTCAGGGCGTCCAAAGCTCCCTCCACTCTCCGGGCCTACCGCTCGGACTGGCAGCACTTCGTCGCCTGGTGCAACAGCCGGACGGTGTCCTCCTTGCCAACTATCCCTGAAACCGTGGCCCTTTACCTGGTAGCGCTCGCCGAGACTCACCGGCCCGCCACCCTGACCCGCCGGCTGACCTCGATCGCCAAGGCGCACGCCACCGCTTTTCACCCCAACCCAGCGACTACCCAGCACGCCATTGTTGCCGAGACCCTCCAGGGGATCCGGCGTACCCTCGGCACCGCCCAGCCAGGCAAGACGCCGCTCCTCACCGCCGACCTCATCCAGGTGCTCGCCCACCTTCCCGCTGGTCTGGCCGGGGTGCGCGACTAGGCGCTGCTGCTGGTCGGCTATACCGGAGGGCTACGCCGGTCCGCGAGGTCGATCGGCATGGCAGAGTGAACGAGTTGAGGATTCATCGAGATTCGGTGGGTGCGATCCTCAAGCGGGCCGTAAAACGGGCGGGATTGATCCGGCGGGGTTCGCGGGGCACTCGCTCAGGGCGGGGTTTGCGACGCAGGCCGCGCAATGGAGCCAGCACCTTCGACATCATGCGCCAGATAGGGCACCGCTCCATCACCACCGTCTCACGCTACGTGCGCGATGCCTAGATCTTCCGGGATGCACCGGCCAGCAAGCTGGGACTGTAGAACAGCGTTTCGCACTGACGTAAGATTCAGCAGACTACATGACGGCACCCTGTCACTTTCATCTACGGACGTAGAAGAAACGCAACAGAGGGCGCGAAAGAATGGAAAGTGGCAAGTTCTTAGCTATCTGAGAGTTTCGACCGCACGGCAGGGCACAAGCGGCCTGGGACTCGATGCGCAGCGCGCCGCCGTCGCCGGATTCCTGAACGGGGGAGACTGGACTCTGGTGCAGGAGGTTCTGGAGGTCGAAAGCGGCAAGCGAAATGACCGGCCCGCCCTCGCTACGCGCGTGAGATCCCAACGCCTAGAAGACTGGGGGAATGGTCTGCGGTTCAGGTTCAAAGGCTGATGGTAAACCAGGACAAACGCCAGGACCTAGCGCAAGAGGCCCTTCTCTCTCCAACGCTTTTCCGAGTACCCACCGGAAGAAAAGGCCGTGCCCGCTGCATAGAAAAAGCTGTGAGGAGCAACATCGATAGCAAGGTGAAGCCAACGCCGAAACGCAATACAGTTGCTAAATATCGTTTCGTGAATTTCATAGACACAGTTCGTGACCCGCATGCAGAATAGTCCAAAGCACCGCCACTTTGAAGAACTTTCGGGACAATAACCATGAACGCTCCCCTTCGGCCCTCCTTTGCCTGCTTTGCTTCTGTCTTGTTTCGTTCATCAATTCGTTTTTCAGGATGCTTGATTGGTGCTTTGATTATCTTCCTGTGCATGGGGACACAACAGGCGTTCGCGTTGTCGCAGGCCACAACCACAAGTTTGGCGATCACCTCGGTCGGTAATACTGTAAGCACCATCGCGCCGAAAACCGTAGTCACGCTGACAGCAACTGTTGCGTCTGGCAGCGGGTCAGTCACTCTCGGCACCGTCAACTTCTGCGACGCCACCGCTCTATCCTGCACAGACATTCATCTCGTCGGTACCGCGCAGATCACTGGAAGCGGTGTTGCGACCGTCCGATTTCGTCCTGCGATCGGCTCCCATAGCTACAAGGCTGTGTTTGCCGGCACTCGCAGTTATGCTGCCAGCGTTTCCGCCGCGTCCAGCCTTGTTGTACCGGGCACCACGACTACCAACCTTAGCGTAAGCGGCGGGGCCGGTAGTTACACCCTTACAGGCTCGGTCACTGCATCAGGCGCGGCCTCTCCGCTCAGTGCGCTGTCATTTCAGGACGTTTCCAACGGCAACTACGTTCTCGGCACACAATCTCTTGTCCTGGCAGGCTCTACCCTGAGCTTCTCAAACAGTGGCACCAACTCCACAGGTGGAGGTAGCTTTAGTGTTCCTGCTCCTGCGGTCGGAGACTTCAATCTGGATGGGATACCGGACCTGGCTGTTCCAAATGCTTCCGGAAGCGTGCAAGTGCTGCTCGGAAAGGGTGATGGGACGTTTACCACGGGAGCGAGTTATCCCGCCGGTTCGGCACCTATTGCGGCGGTCGTCGCCGACTTCAACTCCGACGGTAAGCCTGACATCGCCATCGCCAATGAGAATAGCAACACCGTGACGATCCTTCTAGGCAATGGTGACGGAACCTTCAACGCGACTTCCTTTATGCCTGCTACAGGAAGCCAGCCACGTGGAATCACGGCAGGCGACTTCAATCATGATGGCACGATCGATCTTGCAGTGACCAACAGCAGTGACAATGCGATCACCGTGCTTCTGGGCAACGGCGATGGCACGTTTACTGCGGCGAGCCCGGTTCCCACCCCGAATTCACCGCTGGGAATCATCAGCGGCGACTTCAACGGAGATGGCACTCTCGATCTGGCTATCAGCAACACCTACTACAGCGCCGGTTGCGCCCACGTCTTTCTGGGAAACGGTGACGGTACCTTCACCCTGGGTCCCTCGTTCACTTCTTCGGCAACATCTTCCTGCTATGCGCTTGCAGCCGCCGATGTAAACTCCGACGGCAAACTGGATCTTCTCGTCGCAGACTTCGACAACTACCGGGTGTACACCTATCTTGGCGATGGCACGGGAAATTTCCCCTCCAAAACGACCACGGCACAATCGGACAATCATTACTCCCCGGTGAGTCTTGCAGTCGGCGACTTCAACGGAGACGGCCTTGTCGACTTCGCGACGACCAGCAGTATCGTGAACACGCTCAGTGTCGGAATCGGCTTCGGCGGCGGAATCTTCGTGTTCAACAACACCAGCGCTGCCTCGACCGGATCCAACCCGACGTCGGTCACCGTAGCGGACTTTAACGGAGACGGACTCTCCGACGCCGCTCTTGAAAATGGCGGAGCTACGCTGACCACCTTCAACTCCTCCGTCAGCCAGAGCTTTCAGGCCACGCTGGCGAACGTCTCTCCTGTCGGGACAGGCGCTCATCAGGTTCAGGCTGTCTACCCTGGCGATTCGGCTTACAGCAGCAACGTCTCGAACGTGGTTTCTCTGACTGCTCAACCCGTCGTCACCGCACTGGGGCTGATTGCGAATCCTTCGTCCGCCAGTCTCTACGGTCAACAGGTGGTCCTCACCGCAACGCTGACACCCTTCTCCGCGCAGGGTCATGCCAGCGACGGAGAGTTGGTCACCTTTTACAACGGTGGCGTTGCCATCGGAAGCTCTGCCCTAGCCCGTGGCGTGGCCAGTATCACTCTGACGTCCTTGCCGGCTGGCACAAACAGCCTCAATGCCGTTTACAGTAGCGATGGCAATTTCTCGAGCAGCACCTCGGGCACGGTTGCCTACAAGGTGACGTATCCCGCCACCCTCGGGCTGGTTGCCAACCTGACGTCCGTCACCTATGGTCAGCAGGTCACGCTGACGGCGACGCTCAGTTCTGCCACCCAGGTGCAGAGCACAAACGGAGAGAGCATCATCTTCAAGAACGGTGCAACAATCCTGGGGAGTGCGCCCTTGGCCTCCGGCGTCGCAACCTTTGCGCTTCCGCTACTTCCTGTTTCGACCCCCAACCTTACGGCCTCCTATGCGGGGGACACGTACTTTGCTCCTGCGACTAGCGGTAATGTTCCGTTCACCATTGCACAGGCCACTCCCGTCGTTACCTGGTCGCCCCCGACTACGTCCTTTGTCTATACGGGTGCGGCTATCGGCTCTATGCTTTTCAATGCGTCGAGTGCCACGCCAGGAACTATCGCTTATACGGCAGCAGCTGCTTCTGGTTTGCCCATTCCCATCAACCCCTCCAGCGTCTTTTCTGCCGGCAGTTACATCCTTACCGCAACGCTGACGCCGACCGACAAGACCGACTACACCGCGGCCTCATCGACGGTCGCCTTTACCGTCAGCCCAGCGACGTTGACGGTGGTCCCGCAGAATGCCACGCGCGTCTACGGCACAGCCAACCCCACGTTTACTGGCACCGTTGCTGGCGCTCTCAACAGCGACACCTTCACCGTTAACGGAGCCACCACGGCGTCGACCACCAGCGCCATTAGCAGCTACCCCATCACATACACGGTCGCCGGCAGCAATCTTGCAAATTATTCTGTGGTGCAGGCTGCTGGGGTGCTCACGATCACAGCCTCCGTACCCACGATCACGTGGGCAGCGCCCGCTGCCATCACCTACGGAACCACGCTCTCCACCTCGCAACTCAACGCTGCATCCTCCGCGCCCGGCGCCTTGACCTATACGCCTTCCCCTGGCACGGTTCTCGCCGCAGGTTCGTATACGCTGTCCGTCACGTTCACGCCAACTGACACGACGAACTACACCTCAAAGACAGCCTTGGTCTCCCTTATCGTCAACAAAGCCGCACTAACCATTGCGGCCAACAGCTTTTCGCGTGTCTACGGCACAGCCAACCCCGCTTTTATGGGGACAGTTTCAGGCGCGGTGGCCGGCGATACGTTTACTGAAAGCTTCTCAACTACCGCAACCCTTGGCAGCATCGTTGGCAACTACCCCATCGTTCCTTCGGTAAGCGGTGCCAACCTGTCCAACTACACGGTCGCCGCCACCAGCGGCTCGCTTGCAGTGTCCCAGGCTGGTACCGCGACCACGTTCGCGCTTTCCAACTCAAACCTTACCTTGACGGCTATGATTTCGGCGCTCAACAGCGGGATGCCTACCGGAACTGTTGCCTTCTACGAGGGGCAGACCCTTGTCGGTACCGGCACCATTGTCAATGGTCTTGCCAGCTATACGGCTGCATCATTTCCATCGGGCGACGTCGTGGTCACCGCGGAGTACTCAGGAGACGCCAACTTCACGCAGTCGGCCTCACCCCCCATCCTCGTCCTAACGGTTACGCCCGCGCAAACGCAACTCTCCGTCGCCACCAGTGGCAGCGCAACAGATAGCCTGAGCCTCGCCGCGGCAACTGGATTCACTGGGACCATTCAGTTTTCCTGCATCGGCTTGCCGAAGTACGCTACCTGCAGCTTTTCTCCTTCATCGGTTACCTTCGGCAACTCTGCCAGTGCAAGCACCACCCTAACAATCCAGACAGGAGTCTCCGCCAGCCTGATTCGTTCCAATCTCTTCCCGCAACGGAATGTGACCGCATTGGCCACACTGTTTTGTCTGCCGGGGTTGTGCCTGCTGCCGTTTGCACGCCGGCGATTACCCAAGCTGCTCTCTGGCACGCTGCTTATGCTGCTTATCGCTGCTGCGTGCACCTCGGTCACTGCCTGCGCAGGTTCACCACAAAGCCCTGCCGCCGCCTCATCGACTCAGACCCCCGCCGGTTCGTCAGCCGTGCAGGTGATTTCCACGGGACCTGGTGGTCTTTCCCAGACAATCAACCTGAACGTGACCGTGCAGTAAGGGTGCGTTTCAGTAAGTACATACGACTTGTTGCTCTACAGTTTTGTCATGAACAATGCCATCAAACACGAGGCTATGCAAAGGCCGCTATGCGTTGAGATGAAAGCTGATTTCGAAGTCGCTCCGCCTAATTGGATTTTGCATTTGCGTTGAGTACGAAGGGCACTTACCGCTGAATGGGTTAAGACATCCGGCTACGCAGGGAACAACTGGTTGGT
Source organism: uncultured Acidobacteriaceae bacterium (assembly GCA_964246225.1). Taxonomy (GTDB): domain Bacteria; phylum Acidobacteriota; class Terriglobia; order Terriglobales; family Acidobacteriaceae; genus Edaphobacter. Next base: position 7,629 of record CAXTQE010000126.1, read on the forward strand.
ATGTTTGGTGTGGGGAAGAGATTTTTGAAGACAAGGAGTTTTACCAACCCACACATACCGAGCATCTCTACCAAGAGTTTCCGGTGATCGCTCGACTATTGGGACTGCCGCCTGGTTATCGTTTCCTACTCGCAGGTGAATATCTGGATGTATGGTTCGACCCGTCGCTACTGGCCATCTGACGATTTTAGCCGCGCTACATAGCCGCGCAATTCCCCACGACAACTCCGGTTGTCACAGGTAAAGCCACGACAACACTGCTTGTCGAGGGTAAAGTAGAATTCCGCCACAAGCTCAAGCAATCGAAGAGGCCGGTCCTTTGCTCGTTTCAAGCTCGTGCTTTGCGAGCGTCGCCTCTAAAATCACTACATGATGGACGAGCGAGCCCTTTTTGATCCGGATGAGATAAGGGCTGGTTGCGAGGCAAATATTGCCGCCGGGCTTCGGGTTATTTCCGATGCGCTCGACGCTGGTGAAGTAACAAGAACACTTTACGGAGTCACGGGGAATAGCTTTGTAAGCTGGCGAGACACCAGGGCGCATGTCATCCGCTCGCTTCAGGTAGGCTTCTGGGAGAAGGCCGTCTAGGGAGGGTGAGAACCCTCTGGTTTGCTGAAAACTTGCTTAATGTCTCGTCGGAAAATTGGGTAGTACATCCGGTGAAGCTTGTTTTTTAAATGAACGTCGTCCAAGCCTGCATATTCGGGATAGAGACGCCTGAAGAATCCAGATTTATAGACATGGTGACGTCATGGAGGCGCAGGCCAATCAGTGTGTTGTAGTCCTCTAGAGCTTCCGGTAGTTCCCTAGCTTTGCGTAAAGGTCGGCGCGAGCGTCGTAGCGCCATCTATTGTGAAAGGACTTAGGCCAGATAATTATCAAAGCAACACCTTCCGTGGGCAAAAGCACGATGTTCAGTCCGAGAGCTGGATGCGCGAGATGCGCATGTCCGGTTCGATGAGCGGGGCGTGAAAACGGAGCACGGACTGGCTAATGAGGCACCGGCAAACGAAAGGACCGGAAACAGATAGGCCAGTCCTAAACCACCGTGTCACGTCCCGACTCTACCCTTTTCTGACGGGACCCTATCAGCAGGCCAGAGAGGCAGGCTGAGTCTTTACGTCGGACTGGGTCTGCCTTCGCAGAAATGCTGCAATTGTAAAGAGACCCGTGCTGAGAAGAGCCAGAGAGGATGGTTCGGGTGTCACTGCCGTTGGTGCGCTGGAAGAAACATCGTCCACCTGTAGCGCAGACAGGATGTCGACGCCGCCTGAGTTGGCTGGATCCGAGATGGTGATGGAGGTAAGGTCCGTCCCGGCCCAGATAGAGGGCAATAGGAAAGTTTGTACGTCAAGGCGCTGCCCTTGGCCGTTATTCCACCAATTTATAGCCGAGACCGCACCTAACCCGGAAGCTGTGTTATAGCCAAGTAGGTCGTCAGTATATATATTGTTGTTGTAATCGCGTAGTGTTTGATCGCCCACAAGTCCATACACCGCTGTAGAACCAGCGCTATTTATGAAGGTGACGTTCGCCTCAATAGCAGTTGATCCATAGAACGTACTCAGCAGGGAGTTGACCTCCGCCGTTGACGTCAAAGCTATTGGGTCGAAAGTATAGGTATGGCTTACACCAGGGTCGATCTCGTTGAAATTTCCGTTCCAGTCGGTGAAGGTAATACCTGTACCGGTGTTGCCGGAAGTCGGCGCGGCAACGATAGAGGCTCCATTGATCTGTGTCGCCCAGGTGCCGGGCGGGTTGTACGTGCCTCCTCCATACGGGAAGGAGATGTTTGTCACGACATCCGCGCGTGCGATGGTGGAACATAAGGCAGCGAATACGCATACCAAGGTGGTTGAGCAGAAAACACGTAATTTAGAAATCATGTTTAAATCTCCAGACTGAGGATGAGCTTTCGACGGCGAAGAAACGCGTGTCGGCAGGTTAGAGGTGACGAGGCTGAAGATTCCGAGCCTCAGAGGATACGGCTTCAACGCCGTGCCGTGTTGGGGTGCTGTTCTCTAAAGGCGTAAGCGCCCCGGAACCCTGTCACCGATCTCTGCATCTTCGATCCACAACACATCGTCGGCCAGAATGGGGCATCCTGGTCAAAGGGCCGCCGTTCAGGGACTACGTATCCCTTCTAGCAGCAGGATCAGGATCTCGTGACAGCATTTGTCGTTTCGTAACCGCAGCATATATCGCACTCCAAGAAGATCAATGAGTTTGCTAACGACACTGCAAGCTGGTCCACGGCCGCCTAGCCATGTTGGTATCTATTAGCAAGTGCGCAGGTCAGCCAAGAACACTGTCACCTCCTGGCATGCTTTAGGCCGTATGTAGCCACGAGGCGACACGCGCTTGCTGCGTAGTGGAAGTTGGGGTGAGACTGGGGAACATTCCCAGCAGCATGACCATCACAGTTCCACCGGAGCCCCGACATGGACAGCTTGCACGCCTTCCCTTCGCCCTCTCCCGATCCCGAACGCTTGTACGAGGCGAGGCGACAAGAGCTCCGCCAAGACCCGGATTTCGATAAGGTCTTCGCCGCCGTCTCCAACGAGCTCAAGCTCATCGCCCATACCCTCCGTGGTAGGGAGCGCTACTGCACGATGTCGACCGGTGAGAT
>CAXTQE010000127.1:0-1781 GCA_964246225.1 uncultured Acidobacteriaceae bacterium
GCGCGCAGGTAGTCGAAGTAGGTTTCCATGATGGGTCTCCTGAAGTGAGCGAATGAGCAAAGGAAAAGGCCAGCTTTCGCTGGCCTTGAGAGGGCAGACAGTTAGGGTGAACATCAAATAACGTCTGAGAAGCCTACATATCGGTACGAATCAGTCAGTAAGTGCCTTGGCGATCGTCCTTCATCGAATCGCTACGAGCAAGAACTGCGGTCTCGGGTGCTTTCCCCTTTTGCGATATAGGAAGCTACTGGCGACTGGGAAAAGATCAAGATCTTGCGGCTTCGACGGCATATGTCAGGAATTCCCTGTGGGCCACACGAGTCGCATCCCAGCGTTTTCCGTAGAAGGCCGGGCGAGGCCGCTGCTTACAGCAGGTGAGAAATAGGCGTTCTCTCGCCCTAGAGATCATTACAAAGAACACGGATCTCTCAACATCGGCTGAGTTGAAGAAGGATTGGTTCTCGATACCGATGCCGACTACGGTGTGAAACTCTAAGCCCTTGCTCTTGTGAACGGACATGATTCTCACCGCGTTGTCCTCGCCGAATCGTCCCAAAGCTTCCCGAACCGACAAACCAGAATCGAGTGAGGCCGTCAGCCGGGCGTGAAGGTCTTGGAGGAGCTGATCCAAGCGGTTGCCTTGTACGTAATCCGGCAGGAGCGAACGAAGTGGGACTTCGCCTGTCACCTTCCGGAGATCGCTCGTCATGGAACGCAGGAAGTGATCCGAAACTCCCTCGAAGTCCGATTTGCGTACATGGACACGGTACTTCTCGATCAGGTCCTTGAATGAGCTATCTTCACCTCCGTCGAAGTCCTGAGAACGATAGCGTTCAAAGAAGTTTGAGACGGTTTCGTAGGAGGCCGGATCGCGGTCGAAGAACACACACCGCAGGAACGCAATCATCAGTTCGACAATCGGTTCCTTCGCCAAATCCTGAATCTGCTTTTCGTTCCGAAATGGAATGCTCCGTGCAAGCAGTTCGTCGCACAACTTATACGTGAAACACTCTGGAAGCATGGATACGAGCACCGCAATCTCGGATGGAGCGATGCCCTCACTAGTCCATCGCTGAATGCGATCTGCTACGTCCCTAGCTTCGAGGTCGTCCGAGTCGTACTGCTTGACCCCGATCGTACCCGTGTCGCCGAGAAGCTGTTCGTCTGGGGCGGCCGCACCCGGATCCATTTTTTTGACCATTGCGTTCTGCATTCTTTGCAATCGCGGCAATGATCGAAAGTTCAAATAAAGATTCAGCGGCAGAGCTTGGAAGTCCGTCGCGAAGGCAAGGAAAATACCTTCGAGCGCGCCTGCAAAGCCCATGATCTTTTGCTTGGTATCACCGACAGCCGTCAGAAGCGCGCCCGTTCCGAGGAAGGCGAGCTTCACCAGTTCGTACTGCCCTTTGTTGCAGTCTTGGAATTCATCTAGGAACACATGGGAGTAGGTCTGCGCGATAGCTGTCCGTACCGCCTGAGATGACTTCAGTATCTCGACGGCGAATGGGACGAGGTCTTCTAACCGTATCTGTGCATTAGTGACCCTCACTTCACCGATGGTGTAGTTGGGATCCAAAGCGTCGAGGCCCTTCAACACGGGGCGAAAACGATCAATGATCCTCTTCGCGAAAGCTTGAAAGGTGAAGGAGTCAAAGCGGTCGGCGAACTCTCGAGAGGAGCGTTTCAGGACACGATCACGAAGGTTCGCGCTGGCGTCCACCTTGAATGCGATGGCAAGGCTGCGCTGTGGGTAGTAGCAACTGCCGGTGCGCAGAAGGAAA
>CAXTQE010000127.1:1791-9547 GCA_964246225.1 uncultured Acidobacteriaceae bacterium
GAAGGAAATCGGCCTTCTGCGCAAGCATCTCCGTTTTGCCTGCGCCAGGACCGGCTGTGACGGCGACGCTTCTGGCGTCCTCCCTGATTGCCATCAGCGCGTTTGGCTCGAGCGTGAGGTTCCCTGCGGGCTGCCAGTCATCCCTGTTCATCATTCCGGCAACCCTGTCACCAAGGTCTTCGCATAGGCGGCAAGCCTCGTCACAAAGCCAGGTACGCCCGCTTTGAACTGCTCATCCGAGAGCTGTGCGAGGGCCAGCAGGTGTTCCACAGGTTTGCTCCCAAGCTTGAAGAGCTTGTGGTAGCGCTCGAACAGCAAGACTTCAGCAGCAGAGTACTGCGCGGCATCGCCATGGCCCTTGCCCAGAACCGACTTAATCGTGGATTCTTCGGGCGCTTCGGTGGTTGCGTACTCTGCGGCTCCATAGGCATTTGGAAAAGCCTGAAGCATCGAAAAGTCGAGGTCAAGGGGATCGGAAAAAAACACCCCTTGCCTTTCGAGGTAGTTGATCCACTGAAGACCTAGTCCACCTGCAAACGATTGCGCCGGAGCTTTCCAAATCGGAATTCCATCTAGATTCGCCTGCGTCAGGGTTGATCCCATAGGAGGAAACGCGAGGAGTTGCGTGACGGCGTATCGGATTCGTCCCCAGCCCCCCTGATACCTTGCCAGGTCAAGATCTAGAAGTGTCACATAAGGAATGTCGATCCCTCGCAAAAGGCGCCAGAAATGGTTTACGTGCCTGCCGCCCAGAGGAACGATGGAGATCGACGCGTCATCGGCGTCCAGCCCCTCCAACTTGAGGACGCGAGGCAGAACGACCTCCTCACTATCGCCTTCGCCCAGGATCACTATCCTTGAAAAGTACAGCTCAGGGAAGGCCTCTACCGCCTCGCGCACGAACTTGTGTGCTTCATCTGCGGTGTTAGGCAAAATGATGGACGTGACCATCGTCTTGCGCTCCTCGTCCAGCCGGAGGTAGCGGATTTGTTCCGGGTCTACCCTCTTCAGAACGGAGGGAGAATGCGTCGACACAAGCGCCTGTGCATCCTCGGAACCGACAGTCTCGCTGAGGCCTTTGATAATGCGCCCCAGGTAATGCGGCGAGAGACTGTTTTCTGGCTCTTCAAGGGCGACTAACGTAAACAGCGCAGGCTTGAACCGGTTCACGTCGAAGTCGGTGATCTCCTTCTTCAACACCTTCCGTCCTAGGGCGTGCATGGCGACAACCAGCGAAAAGTAGAGCAGAGATTTCTGACCATCGCTGAGCCTGGAGAAATCGACTGTACTCTCGACCTGCCCCGGCGAAAAGCCGATGGTCATGTGGCGCAGGAGCTGTTCCAGCTCTCCAGAAATGAACGCAACGGACGGCGAGGTATAGTACTTGCCCTTGTGTACCGTCTTCCATGCCTGATCTATCTGGCTACTGATGGCAGCGATAGCCGCATTGCCGACGAGCGCTTCGCTGATCATCCCGGATAAGCCCGTGATTGTCTCTTTCTCGTCCTTCCAGTTGGCTGCGCGCAACGCACGTCCCAGCAGTGTGGATGCAGCGTACGACACATGATCCGCAGGATCGCGCCTTGCTGGAAGGTAATGAACCTGAAGGCTGTTGCGATCAGCTTTGGATACGGAGGTGCTCTTTGTCGGTTCACCTACCGCGTCCGTTTCCAATACCCAAACGATCTCGTCGTTGATCTCGCCGTCCACATCGAGCTCCGCCGTGAGCCGCACCCTAACGCACGGGATGCCGCCTGCGGTCAGCAGCTGCATGTGGGCGAAGTGGCTAGGCACGGTGGCGTACTTACCACTCGCATCCTTTAGTTCAGCAAATTCGAAGTGGGCCTCGATCCAGAGAGTCTGCTTCGCCGGAGGGCTCCCTGGTGCCCCCGTCCCGACATGAAAGTCGGAGCGCCGGAAGGCGCGCAGGGAACGCTCGAAGCCGAAGAGTCGCACAAGCGCGATGAGGACAGCGGTCTTACCGGTGCCGTTGGCTCCTATTAGGAATGTGAGTGGATCAAGAAGGATCTCCGTTGGGTCCGGGCCAAAGCATTGAAAGTTCGACAGTCGCAATCTGATGAGCTTCATCGTCTTCCTCAATCGCCACCCAAGGATAAATCTCCAGGTGCTGTATAGCCCTCAGCCGCGGCCGCCTTTACCCTTGCGTAGCCGGCCGGCATATATCTCCTGCATGTAGGCCGACGCTGCCTGCGAGACCGCCAGGCGACTCGCGATGCGCGAACCTGTTTGACTGGGCCTGAGAACTGGGGCAAGCGCAGCGCGTGCGGCCATCTCGCCTTGTACGTGATTTAGACCCGACAGGCCAGGTGAGAGCACGCGGGCTCTGCGGCCCGAAGTAAAATAATCGATGTTGGACTAAATCCAAACGCCGTGCCGGCCGAGAGCAGAGAACACGCACATGCGCATCCTTCACACCGCAGACTGGCACCTCGGTCAGACCATCCGCGGTTATAGCCGCGCCTATGAGCAGCAGTGTGTTCTGGATTCGCTTGTCCAGCTTATCTCGGAGCATCAAGTCGACACTCTGGTGATCGCGGGTGACGTCTTCGATGGCCAGCATCCCTCGGGCGACGCTCAGGCCATGTTCTATCAGACCTTGGCGCGTCTTCACACTACGCGCCGCGGCCTGAATACGGTGATTGTTGCGGGCAATCATGATGCTGCCGGCCGTCTGGAGGCGCCGCATCCCCTGCTGGCCGCCTTCAACGTTCACGTCGTCGGCAACGTACGCCGCACCCTGGAGCGAGTGGACTGTGCCCGCCACCTGCTTACCTTGCGCGACCCCGCCGGCGAGCCCTATCTTCATGTTCTCGCGGTTTCTTATCCGACCGCCGCCTGCCTACCTGCACTCTCGCGGCTGCAAGCCGACGATGACGAGAGCAGCATCATTCGTGCCGTGCGGGAGCTCTACCACGAACTCGCCGAGGGCCTGGCACCGCGCCTGGCCGGCCTACCGTTCCTTACCATCGGGCATCTACACGTGCGCGGTGGCGAGGAGTCTGAGGGCGCAGAGCGCCGGATACTCGTTGGCGGCCAGCATGCCGTTCCGCATGACGTCTTCCCGGCTGATTCCGCGTACGTCGCGCTCGGCCACCTACATAAGGCGCAGCCGGTGGGCTCGGAGACGGTCCGCTACAGCGGCTCGCTCATCCCGCTCTCTGCCACTGAGCAGCCCTACCAGCACGGGGCAACGCTGGTCACCATCAATGATGGCGCCGTCAGTAGCGAGCACCTCTCCATTTCGCGGCCGGTGCAGTTTCTCCGTCTTCCCGCGACTGCCGGCGAGATCCGACTCAGCGAACTTGGAGATCATCTGCGAGCGCTGGGTCTGCCACCAGACCTGCCCTTGTACCTTCGTCCGTTCATTCAGGTACGCCTCTCACGGCAGGGTCTCGGTGCGGGTTTCCGGGAGCAGGTGGAGCGAATCGCCGCCGGCTACGCGGTTCGCATCGTGGAGGCGCGCCCCGAACCCCTGCCCGCTGTCCTCGTGCAGTTGGCCGGCGTGGCGCAGGTGCAGCAGACCCTGAGCCAGCACGAGCCCGAGGAGATGTTTTGCCTTGCCTTTCAGCGCGAGACGGGCGCCGCGCCCACGACGGCTCACCTCGAAGTCTTCCATCGCGCCTACGCGCTGGCGCAGAGCTAATGCGCATCCTGGCCATACGGGGGGAAAACCTAGCTTCACTCGGACAGCCTTTCACAGTTGACTTCGAGGCGGAACCGCTTGCGGGCGCCGGCCTCTTCGCCATCACCGGGGAGACAGGCTCAGGCAAATCGACCATCCTGGACGCCCTCTGCCTTGCCTTGTACGGCCGCTATCCGCGCTTTGCGGAGCAGTTACAGGACTCTTCTCCAGACCCAGGCGGCAAGGTGAAGATCCTCGACGGCAGCGCCATCCTGCGCCGCGGCGCAGGACGCGGGTACGCGGAGGTGGACTTTCGCGGCCGCGCAGAAGGCCGCTACCGGGCGCGCTGGGAGGCGCGCCGCTCCCGCGATAAGGCAGACGGACCCATTCAGAGCGCGGTACGCGAGCTATTCGAGGTCAACGGCGACACCCTGAGGCCGCTCGCCAACAGCAAGACCGAGGTGCAGAGCCGCGTAGAGCAGATTACGGGCTTGACCTTCGATCAGTTCCGCCGCACCGTGCTGCTTGCGCAGGGTGACTTCGACAGCTTTCTTCTCGCGCCCGAAAAAGAACGCGGCGACCTTTTGAGCAAGATCACCGGTACCGAGATCTACGAGAAGATCTCGATCGCCGTACACCGCGGCGCCACTATGTTGAGCAATGAGGTCAGCGCTCTGGAGCAGCGGCTGACCAACATGGGCCTGATGCCACCTGAGGAGCACGAGCGGTTGGCGCAGACGGTCGCGACACTACGCCAGACCTTGCAGCAGCAAGCCGAGGACACTCGACAGATGCAGGCAAAGCTGCATCTAGCAGTGGAGTACACCCGAGCCCAAGACGCACTCACGGCAGCCGAAGCGACACTCGCCGCGGCTGAAGATGCCTGGACGCAGCGCGCCGCGGAGCGTGTTGAGCTCGCGGCCTTTGACGCAGCCGAACCGCTACGGCCACAGCGCACACGGCTGAAGGAACACATGGACGCGGTTCCTGCCGCGCAGAGGCTTGCCGCTGAATGTCTTGATCGCCTCAGCGGTGCCGGGCAGCAAGCCGCGACGGACAACTCCGCGCTTATCCAGGCAGAGAGCGCGCGTGATGAAGCTGAGAAGATCGTCAAGGATTTCGCTCCGCAGTGGGACGAAGCCACTGGCCTGGATAGCATCGCGCTTCATGCCCGAAGGGAAGCCGACGCTGCGGCGGAACACCTCAAGCGCGCACAGAAAGAGACAGCCCGCCTGACCGCATCGACCGCAGCGCTTGGCCAGCAAGTTGCGACCTCATCTCAGGAGCTCGCTCGGCTAGAACAAGCGATGACCGAGCGCAGCCGTCACGTCCTGCTCGCCGACCGTTTGGACGATGCAGAGACCCTCTTCGCCCGTCATTCACAGCTCACGCAGGCACTCAACAGAGCGCAGACCACGCACCGGCGCGCCCGAGAGCAGGAGCGGAAGCAGCAAGCCAAAGTGGCTCAGCTCCGCGCGGTGGCCGACCAGCAGAGGGGAACGCTTTTGGCAGCCGCGCAGCATCGCGATGCGCTTCGCGGCGATCTCGTAGCGCGCGATCTCGTCGGCTTGGAAGCGCTTGTCACGCAGCATACGTCGCTGTTGAATGAACTAAGTGCGGCCTCCAGTTACGCCGTCGCATACAACGCGGCAGAGCTCACTCTGGCCCGAGCCGCACAGCAAGAGGAGTCGGCGAGGCTGGCGGCTCAGCAGGCCGAGGCTCGGCGCACAGAGGCCGCCCGCTTGCTGGACGAGCAGCGCCGCCAGCGCGCACAACTGACGCCACAAGTCGATCTTGCGCAAGAGAGCATCGCGCAACGCGCCATCCACCTGCGCAGCCTTGTGCTTGACGGGGAAGCGTGCCCGGTTTGTGGCGCTACCGAACATCCCTACCTCACCCCGGGTGCCACTGACGCTTTAACCGCGCTCGCCGGTCAACTGAAGGGCCAGCGCGATGCGCTCGAGCACGCCATCGACCGGCAGCAACGCGCTGAGCAACAAGCCGCGAGCGAGCATGCCGCGCAAACTGGTTTCGCCGAAGCCGCCGCGCGCGAGCAGAAGCAGGCAAGGGCCGCGCGGATGTCCGCCCGGAACAGCTACGCGGAACAGCAGCCGGCACTGGCCAGTGAAGCCGCGCTCCTGGACCTCGTGCCTGCTCCGCCAGACATGCTGAGCGGCCAAGCTGCATCGCTGCTCCGTGAGCTGGAAGTAAATGCAAGAACAGCCAACAACACCCTCGCTTCACAAGTCGGCAAGGCCCGTCAACTCCGCGACCAGATCGACCAGGCGGACAGGACCCATACACACGCCCAGCAGGCCCTGACTGCGACCGAGGCATCGCTCGAACAGGAGCAAGAGGCTCTCCACGTGGCTCAGATCGCGACCATTACTGACGCTGGTGCAGTCGGCGTCGTTGAGCAGCAGATTGCGTCTCAACAAGACTCACTCCAGCCATTTCTGGCCTGCCTGGACCTCACCCCTGCTTGCCTTCTTCAGGAGACCAAGCCGACCCTGCAGGCCATCCGCAGCGCAGCCAGCGAGCTTTGCTCGCTGCGCAGAAATGTCGAGGAGCTTACCCCGAAACTGGCTGCGTTGAGCTCCGACCATCGACACGAGTCACAGAAGCTTGCCCATGCATGGCAGCAGCAAGCCGATGCTCTGACGGCAAGTCAGCAGCGCGCGAACGCTCTTGCGGCCGCCACGGCCGCCCGCGCCCTGTTGCTCGAAGGTGAGTCGACTGAAACACATCGCAGCCGCTTAAACAGGCAGCGCACCGCGGCAAGCGATACGCTCGACCGGGCGCGACGCACAGCGTACGACGCGGCATTGGCCCGCGAGAAAGCAGAGACAGAACACAAGCAGGCCGAGTCAGCTTTGGAGATCGCAGGTCGGGCGCTTGACCGGGCGCGCACGGCTTACGCCGCAGCATGCGCGGAAGCAGGCTTGAGCCACGACGTAGTTGATGCGTTACTAGACGAGCCCGCGACGGTCGCGACCGCCTTGCGTAATAGCCAACGGTTCCTCAGCGAGGCACTCAATGCAGCAAAGGGCGAGCGGGGCCTGCGACTGGGTGATGTCGAGCACCGCCGCGCAGACGCCCTTGAAGACGTCGCTCGCACCGCTCTTGGGGTCGCCATTGAGGACGCGCTTAAGCAGGAGAGATTCGATCGCGAGAAGCTCGGCTACGAAGACGGACGCCTGAAGCGCGATCTTGATCTCCGGCAAGGCGCGCTCGCCCTCCAGGCGGAGAGCAAGGCCAAACAGGCCGAACTCGACACCTGGGAGCAGGTTAATCAGGCAATCGGATCAGCCGACGGCGACCGCTTCCGCCGTTTCGCCCAGAGCCTTACCCTTGACCAATTAGTCGTTCTGGCTAATGAGCATCTAGACACCTTCACCAAGCGCTATCATCTCGCGCGAAGTCCTGCGTCTGATCTTGCCCTGCACATCACCGACCTCGACATGGCGGACGAGCAACGGCCAGTCCGCAGCCTCTCCGGCGGAGAACGTTTCCTTGTCTCACTCTCCCTCGCGCTCGCTCTCTCCGGCCTAGAAGGCCGTGACTTTTTCGTTGACACACTGTTTATCGATGAAGGGTTCGGCTCGCTCGACCTTGAGACACTGGACGTGGCGACAGCTGCTCTTGAAAGCCTGCATAGCCTTGGTCGCAAAGTAGGTGTCATCACTCACGTCGTGGCTATGATCGACAGCATCCCCGTACAGATTCGCGTAGAAAGGCTTGGCGGTGGATCATCAGTAGTGCGCATAGTCAGTTGAAGCCCGCAGGCAATCGGAAACGGCCATGCGACTGGTCGGCCGAACACGCTGGATATAACCGTAATCACATCCCAAGGTGTATCTTAGTCACGCCCCAACAACGATCAGCCGCTTTGAGGGCCGAGTCACCGCCACATACAGCATCTGCTGCGCCTCGAGCAGATTGGTTTCTTCGCGCCGGCGAATGTCGGGAAGGTCCACAAAAACCGAGCCGATGGTGGAGCCTTGGCTCTTGTGCACGGTCAGCGCGTAGATGGACTGCAGCTGCGCCAGGCTCTGTTTGAACTCATGCAGGTGCTTCCACCTTAGCGTTGAATCGGCAGCCTCATCCGTGATG
>CAXTQE010000127.1:9557-10169 GCA_964246225.1 uncultured Acidobacteriaceae bacterium
ACTCGTTGGAACTCGTTGTTGTCCGCAACCATGTGAACAGCTCTTTCATTGCCGTCAGCATCGCGCAGGCAGAGCTCCCAGGAGGGAATCGATGCGGTCCATCTCGACAAGCCGTGTGCCTCTTCCACCTCGTAGAGGAAGGTCCCTCGGTTGATCGTGACGACCTTGGCCTCCTGATTGTTGGCGAACACCATGGTCTTTGCGAGCACCAGTGGTTGACGAAAGAGTGCGCTCTCCCCCGGCATAAACGGAGTGGGTATGTCATTGCCGTACCGCCAGCGCCGGATCATCTCGTTGACCTGCGCGACTCGTTCGTTTGTCCAGGCGAGATAGCGAAAGCTGTCCGGGTCAGCCTCAAACTCAGGCGAAGTAAAAGCCTTCCTCATCCAGCGGTACGCCGCCTCCCCTGGAACGAAGACCCCATGCCCGCTCGCGAGGGAAGCCTGTACGCACCAGGACAGATCGGAAGCCCCGCCCTGGCTCTTCCGAATCACGTCGGCCGCTGCAAGGATGGGATTGTCGGCAGCTTGGCGAATGATCGTGGTGAGCTGCGATGGGTTCGGGGTTCGGAAGGTCTGGCTTTCCGCCTCTCAAACGGGCGGCAGCTGGGCC
>CAXTQE010000128.1:0-3640 GCA_964246225.1 uncultured Acidobacteriaceae bacterium
CGGGGTCGTGGTGTTCTTGGTGTTGGCGGTCTCCGGCAGGATAGCGGTTACATTGTTGCTGCCGATGCCGATCTGCAGATGTTGAGCCTGGGTGAAGACATAGGACACAGTCGCGGAGATGGAACGGGTCAGTGCGTACTCGACACTTAGGTTGGTGCTGAGGGTGCGCGGGGTCTTATAGCCGAACTGCAGACCTTCCAACTGCAGGCCTTCGGGGTTGACCAAGGCGGGGTTGAAGCTGAAGCAGGACAGTCCGGAGGCGATGGTCGCGGTGCCTCCGGGACCTGCCGTTGGGCAACCTGCGTAGGCAGTGTTGTAGCTGACGGGTGCTACTCCCTGCTCGCCTGCATTTGTACCCGCGGTTTGCCCCAAGTAGTTGAACTGAAATTGAAATGGATAATTTTCGCCGATATTTGGACCGTAGCCCTGATTCTCAAACGAGTTGTAGAAGTATCCGAAGCCCGCACGAAGGACAAGCTTGCTGGCGGCCTGGTAGGCGAGACCGATGCGTGGAGCGACGTTGGTCTTCTGCGTTTGTACCAGCCCCTGACCGTATTTATCGGTCTGCTGCGGGGTAATGCCGTCCTTGATGAGCAGATTGTAAAACGCCGTGTAGCTGGATTGGAGAGGGGCATCCTCCTTGCCGGACGCGGGAACAAGATAGGTGGGAACACCGTTAGGCGCTCCGCCAGGAACGAAGTTCGCCTGGCCTCCATTGGTTTCGCGGATGGGCGAGAAGTGATCGTAGCGAACGCCTAGATTAAAGGTCAGCTTTGGAGTAGCTTTCCAATCATCCTGGAGATAGCCGGCGAGATAAGTGCGATAGTCGTCCGTTTTGCTGGAGTTTGAGGCGTTGACCGAATCGGCGCCGCCGGAGTAGTTGAACCCATTTGGAACCGACGAAGCTTGTGGCGTGATGAGGAACTGCGCCAGGCCGGTGGTGCTGGTGTTCTGCGCGGGTACGTCGGTGTATGTGCCGTTGTAGTCGAAATCGCCGTGCGAGTACGGGGGCTGGAGCACGTCATTTTTGACCAGCTGGGATTCGATGCCGGCTTTGAAGCTGTGAGTCTTGTAAACCTTGGTGAAGTCGTCGGTAATCTGAAGCGTCTGGCTGGTTTCATCAGACGGCAAGTAGGCGTTGGTGCCTAGCGTCGAGAGACCGCCGAAGGTGATCTCGGGAAGGCCGCCATTTTCTGCAAACGTGGGGATGCCCTGGATCCCGTACTGAGTTGGGATACCGGAGACGCCACCCTCCGGACCATAGCGGGTGGTGTGAAGATGATTGAAGCCGACGTGGATCACGTTGACGGTGGAGGGCGTGAAGACGTGCGTGTAACCCACGACGGACTGACTGGAGTGGGCGGTTTGGATGCCTTGCTGGAAGGCGCCGCCGTCGGCAATGCCGCCAAAGACACCGGGAATGAATTGGGGATCGTCTACGTAGCTGAAACGCCCGAAGACCTGGTCTTTCTGAGTGGGATCGTAGTCGACGCGGACGTCGAACGCGTCGCGATGCTCGTAGAGATCCGGGCTGGAAACATAGTTCGAAGTGTAGGCCGTGTTGTTCGTTGGCTTCGGATAGAGCGAAAGGATCTTCAGCGCGACGGGGTCGATGGGATTGACGCCGTTGGCATTTCTGGAGATGTTGTTGAGATTGCACGAAGCCAGGGAGTAGGTGGTCGTGTGGGCGGAGCAGGTTCCGAATGGGTCGCGAACATAGCCGGACTGGGTGGCGATGAAGCCGGAGACCGGATCGATTCCGCCGGCCGTGACCTGGCGGGTGGTGGAGGGGTCGAGCACGGTGCCGATGGGAATGGTGCGACCGACGAGGTCGACCAGGGGCTTGGCGCCGGCCTGTCCGTTGAGGATGTCGGCGAGGTTGGTGAACCCGCTATTGATCTCGTTGAGCGTGGGGACTGTGGCTGTGGTGGTCTCGCCCTGCACGCGGCGGAGACCTTCATAGTCGCCGAAGAAGAAGAGCTTGTCCTTGATGATTCGGCCGCCGACGGAGGCGCCAAACTGGTTCTGGCGGAAGGCCGCTTTCTTCTGGCCGGCGGGTTCGAAGAAGTCGCGGGCGTCCAGAACGTCGTTACGGAAGAACTCCCAAACCGAACCGTGCAGGCTGTTCGAGCCGGATTTGATGGTCGCATTGAGCACGGCACCGGCGGCGCGCCCGAGCTCTGCGCTGAAGTCCGAGGTTTGTACCTTGAACTCGGAGATGGCGTCCAGCGGAGGAAGCACGACGAAGTTGGTTCCATTGAGGAAGTCGACAGCGTTGGAGTTGTTATCGATGCCATCGAGCAGGTAGTTGTTCTGTGCGGGGCGAAGGCCATTGGCAGAGAAGGCACCGGAGTTGGCGTTGCCGCGGGTGTCTGCCTGCGGCGTCTGGGTGCCGGCGCCGAGCTGTGCGAGAAAGGTGAAGTTGCGTCCGTTGAGCGGGAGATCGTTGATGGTCTTCTCAGTCATCACCTGGCCAACCGAGGACTCGTCCGTCTGTAGCTGGGGCGGCGCGGTGGAAACCTCGACGGTCTCGGTGGTCGCGCCGGTCTTCAGCTGAACCGGCACCTGCAGATGGGACGCGATGTCGACCGTCAGGTTCTGCTGCGTGGTTCTCTCAAATCCCGGCGCTGCAACGCTTACGGTGTAGTGGCCAATTCGCACGGGAGAGAAAGTGAACTCGCCCGCGTTGTTGGTCGTACCGGTTAAGGTGAGGCCAAGATCGATATTGGTGAGCGTGACGTTTGCGTTGGGTACGACTGCGCCCGAGCCGTCGGTCACTGTGCCTGAGATTGACCCTTCATCGACCTGTGCCGATGCCGGGGCTGCTGCTACGAGCAACAGGCAGAACAGCATCAAGGCATAAAGCCCTGACCTCAGACCACGAATGATCGGATTGCGATCGAAATTCATCGAAAGACTCCTCCAGAGTTATACGTCTTCGTTTGCACAGTCTTGGTGCTGGCGAGTGGTGTTTGGAAGTGATGGCCCGAGAAAGCAGTCGTGAATTTAGCGACCGTGTAATCGCTTTCGTGATCGCGGGCAAAACCATACCGAAACGCTTCCGCTTATGTCAACAAAGACCATCTCGAACGCTTCCTTTGCTGCGCGCTAAGTTGTCACACCTGGCGTTGACTTATGAGCATGGGTGGTATTCTGCGGACGCCGCAAAGCCTGGCGTATTTCAATCGCATGTTCGACCGGTCTAGCTCAAAATCGCATCCTTCCCGACGAGACTTTCTCCGTAACCTTGCCTATTCGGCCATCTCTCAGCGGGTAGCGCCATTCCTTGCGGGCGTGTCGCTTTGCTCGGGGACACGACTCTATGGCGAATGGGAGCCGGTCGATTCCAGTACAGACGTCCGCTACCGGCCTCACTATCCAGCTCAGTCTTCGTTGATAGACGTGCTGGCTTTGGTAACGCCGGGCTCGGACAGCTATCAGACCGAGCGCTTTGCCACTGAGATCGGGCAGATCTTCAGCACGTGGAGTAAGGAGTTGCGGTCTGCGGCGCACGGCTGTTCTTCGCTTGCGGGGAAGCTTGCAGAGTCCCTTCAGGCTTTCCCGCCAATGCCTGTTCACGAGGAGATCAAGCGCGATCTCGCCGGGATCAAGATCTCCGAGCGGAGCTTTGGATCTGTAT
>CAXTQE010000128.1:3740-9705 GCA_964246225.1 uncultured Acidobacteriaceae bacterium
GAAAGCGCCGTCTTTGCGGACGTTACGGCCTCAGCTCTTGCAGGCAATGACTCATACGCGGATCAGCTACTGCACGGAGTGGATTACTGGCGGACGATGCTCGATGGCGCCTCCGGCATCGACATCTATGCCAACAACGGCGTTGCTGTCGGCGACTTCGACAATGACGGCTTCGATGACCTTTACGTCTGCCAGCCAGCGGGGCTTCCCAATCGCCTGTACCGCAACCGCGGCGATGGTACGTTTGAGGACATCTCGGCGCGCGCCGGGGTGGATGTGCTCGATAACACTGCGTGCGCTTTGTTTGCCGACTTTGACAATCGAGGCTTGCAGGATCTGCTCGTTGTGTGCGGCAGCGGTCCCTTGCTGTTCCGCAACCAGGGCGACGGCTCTTTTGCTTTGAAGCGGGATGCGTTCGAGTTCAACACCCCGCCCAGCGGCACGTTTACCCATGCGGCGCTGGCGGACTACGACAAGGATGGTCGACTCGATATCTATTTGTGCACGTACCAGTACTATCTCGGGTTAGATCAATATCACTACCCGGTGCCGTATTATGACGCACGCAATGGGCCGCAGAACCGTCTTCTGCATAACCAGGGTGGAGGGCGTTTTGTCGAGACGACGGAAGCGGCGGGTTTGAACGTTGAGAATAACCGGTATAGCTTCGCTTGTGCGTGGGGCGATTCGAATGGGAACGGGCTTCCGGATCTATGTGTCGCCAATGATTTCGGCAAGTCGCAGCTTTATCGTAACAACGGTCACGGAACCTTCCAGATGGTCTCCCAGGAATCGCACGTCGAAGGTGCCGCAGCCGGCATGAGTGCCTGCTGGGCGGACTTTGGAAATAGCGGTCGTCAGGATATTTACATCTCCAGCATGTGGGAGGCCGCGGGCCAACGCATCTCGCAACAGCCGCAGTTCCATACCGATGCCGATGCGAAGACGCGCATGGACTATCGTCGCCAAGGGCAGGGAAATGCACTTTATCGGAACAGCGGCTATGGTACCTTCCGCAACGCTGGTGAAGCTTCAGCGACAGCCATGGGACGCTGGTCCTGGGCTGCCGATGCCTGGGACTTCGACCAGGATGGACATGCCGATCTCTATGTCACCAACGGTTACATCTCCGCCGCCAACCCAACTGACATCGATAGCTTCTTCTGGCGTCAGATCGTTGCGAACTCGCCTGAGGACGCCTCGCCTCGGCTGGCGTACGAACATGCGTGGAATGCGATCAACGAACTTGTTCGCTCGGATCATTCCTGGAATGGCTTCGAACGCAACGTGATGTTCGCCAACAAGGGCGACGGCACCTTTGCGGAAGTATCCTCGGTCGTTGGTCTGGACTGTCTTGAAGACAGCCGCTCCTTTGCGCTGGCGGATCTGGACCAGGATGGCCGCCAGGAGATGATCCTCAAGAACCGCAACGCTCCGCAAGTGCGCATACTTCATAACAACCTTGCTGCGATCGGCAATTCAATCATCTTCCGGTTGCGTGGTCACACGAGCAATCGCGATGCGATTGGCGCATCCATCACGCTTGAGGCAGGCTCGTTGAAGCAGACAAAGTATCTACAGGCGGGCACCGGCTTTCTTTGCCAGCATTCGAAAGAACTTTTTTTCGGAGTGGGGCAGTTCGAAGGACCGCTGAAGATGACGGTGCGCTGGCCCAGCGGGACAAAGCAAATCTTTGAAGATGTGCCCGTTACACGACGTATTGAAATCGAAGAGGGTCGAAGTAATTTCATCGCGAAACCATATCTGAAAACTCCAACACG
This sequence comes from uncultured Acidobacteriaceae bacterium, assembly GCA_964246225.1. Taxonomy (GTDB): domain Bacteria; phylum Acidobacteriota; class Terriglobia; order Terriglobales; family Acidobacteriaceae; genus Edaphobacter. The sequence continues at coordinate 5,522 of CAXTQE010000128.1, forward strand.
GTACAAGCAGGCCTCTGCGCCGGCGCCGGCAGAAAAGCTGCCCACGCAGGCGCAAACCTGGCTCATCACACCGCTCAAGGCGCCAGCTTTTTCTTTGCTTGATACGGGAGGCAACACAAGGTCGCTGCAGCAGTGGCTGGGCGGCTATGTCATGCTCACTCTCTGGACGACGGCATCCGCTGACTCTGTGAGCCAACTGCGGTTGCTGCAAAACACGTCAAGCCGATTGCATCCGTCGATCTCGGTGATTGCACTGAATCTCGATGAGCCGTCGCAAGCAGACTCTGTACGGGAGTTTGCCAGGCGAGAAAACTTCTTGTTTCCAATTCTTCTGGGTTCGCCGGAGATTGGCGGAATTTACAACATCATCTATCGTTACCTCTTCGATCGACGTCGCGATCTTGCCTTTCCAACATCATTTCTCATTGACCAGAGCGGCCAAATCATCAAGATTTGCCAGGGAATCATGGATGCGGACCGTGTTCTGCGCGATGTAGCAGGCGCTCCCACATCCGCTGAAAAGCGTATCCAATGTGCGCTGCCCTTCAAAGGCACCTTGTATCAAGGCACGCTGCAGCGCAATGACTTCACCTATGGTGTTGCTATGTTTCAACACGGCTACTATGCGCAGGCAGAAGAATCCTTTCAAGAGGTCGTCGCAACGCGACCCAACGATCCCGAGGCTTACTACAATCTGGGCACACTGAACCTTCGGCTCAATCGCTTTGAGAAAGCTCGCGAGTATCTGCAACAAACGCTGAAGCTGCGCCCCGACTATCCCGAGGCACATAACAATCTTGGCATGATGGCTGCGCAGCAAGGGCAGGCTGAACAGGCGGTTCGTAACTTCCAGGAGGCGCTGCGACTTCGTCCGGATTACGAGATCGCGCTCCTGAATCTCGGCAACGTCTACCGCCGCGCGCACGCGTACCCGCAAGCAGAAGAAGCCTTAAAGCGGGCGTTGGCGCTGCAGGGCGATGATGCTGAAGTCCACTACAGCCTGGGTATGGTCTACGCCCAACAGAACCAGTTGCAGCCAGCGGCTGATTCTTTGCAGAAGGCTATCGCTCTGCGCCCTGTCTATCCTGAAGCGATCAACAATCTCGGCATCGTTTACGTTCGCCTACAGCAACTCGATCAAGCCGAGCAGCAATTTCAGACCGGCATTAAGCTCGCACCCGAAAACGATCAGGCCTATCTCAACCTCGCGCGACTTTATGTTCTGCAGGGCGATAAGGCGAGGGCTCGCGATGCGGTGCAAACTCTTCTGCAACGCCAGCCACAGAATGCAGGAGCTCTGAAAGCAATGGAGGATCTGCACTAGCCCGCCCGGCCCGCTTCCGTCTGGCAATCAGGCGTGTTTATAATTCTGCCCAGCATGTACAAGCCTCGACGTCGCTTTCTCGGGTCCTCCCTGGTTCTTCTTGGGAGTGCTCTGACTGATGCACTGGCGACACCGCTGTGGCGCTGGCGACGAGCCCTTACCCTCGACATGCCGGAGACCAGTCCGTCCGTGCCTGGCATCCGCTTCGTTGATGTTGCACAGAGCGCCGGGCTGACCGTCAGGAACGTCTGGGGCGGTGTTGATCACAAGCGCTCTATTATTGAGACGAAGGGAAGTGGCGTCGCCTTCTTCGACTTCGACAACGATGGATGGCTGGATATTTACCTGACTAATGGCGACCGCCTGAACACGACGTGGCCCGCCGGCAAAGCCCCTACCTCGCACCTGTTCAAGAACAACCGCGACGGCACCTTTACGGACGTTACGGAACACTCCGGCCTGGGCATCGCAGGTTGGCAGACCGGGGTCTGCGTCGGCGATTATGACAATGACGGCTGGGACGATCTCTTCTGCTGTTTTCTCGGACACAATCGACTCTTTCACAACAATGGCAACGGCACCTTTACCGACGCGACGCGCAGAGCGGGTCTTTCGCAGGAGCAGGGTCGGTGGGGAGCGGGCTGTAGCTTTTTCGATTATGATCGCGATGGCCACCTTGATCTGTTTGTCTGCAACTACGTCAAACTCGATCCAGACCACATCGACAACATTCCTGTTGAGAGCTCCAAAGCGACCTGCCAGTGGAAGGGAGTGCCCATTCTCTGTGGACCTCGCGGGCTTCCGGCCGATACCAACATTCTGTACCACAACAACGGGGACGGTACCTTTACGGACGTCTCAGCGAAAGCCGGAATACTGGCGCCCGGGCCGCGCTACTCGATCACGTCTGTCTCTTACGACTTCGACAACGATGGTTGGCCCGACCTCTATGTGGCTGTGGACTCCATGCCCAGCATTTTATTCAAGAACAATCATGACGGCACCTTCACGGACGTAGCCGTGATGGCCGGATGCGCGTTCAACGAGGACGGTCACGAACAGGCAGGCATGGGCGTCGCGGTCGCTGACTACGACTGCGATGGCTGGTTCGATATCTTTAAGACCAACTTTGTTGACGACACCTGCAACCTGTATCACAACAACGGTGACGGCACCTTCACGGATGTCTCCGGCCCGTCAGGGATTGGCGTCAACAACCGCTACGTCGCCTGGGGTTGCGGCTTCCTCGATTTCGACAACGATGGCTGGACGGATATCGTGCAGGTCAATGGTCATGTCTATCCCGAGGTCGACCACTACAGCTTTGGTGAGTCCTATAAGAATCCTCGTCTCGCCTATAAGAACCTAAGTAAAGGCCACTTCAAGGATGTCTCCGCCGAACTTGGTCCCGGGATCGGCGAGCGCTTCTCGAGTCGTGGGGCGGCGTTCGGCGATTACAACAACAACGGCTGCATGGACGCTCTGGTCTTGAACCTCAATGATCCGCCGTCACTGCTGCGCAATGAGGGCGGCAATCAACAGAACTGGATCAAGATCAAGCTGATCGGCACTCAGTGCAACCGGACCGCCATTGGCGCCCGTGTCCACGTCACGACGGGCAGGCATATTCAAATGGATGAGGTTGCGAGCGGAGGCAGTGTGATGTCACAGAATGATCTTCGTCTGCACTTTGGCCTGGGTGAGACAAAAGTTGTGGACTCGATTGAAGTGAGATGGCCCACAACGCAAAAGCTCGAGCGTTTCCTCCGGGTCAAAGCCAACCAGATTCTTACGATTCGAGAGGGCTCGGGCATCATTAAGGCCTGGGAGCCATCGGCTAAGGTATCGACGTCGTTGGCACACCATCCAAATTCGCAAAGGTAAATTGTTTGACTGCCTTGCGCTGTTGCTCTACCGCCTGCGCTTGCGACTGCTTTATTTTTTCATACATCCTTAACGTGGCCTTTGCCTTGACGTCGTTGCCGGTTCGTTCATACATCTTCGCCAACCGGTAATAAGCATCGACCTGAGTAGGGTCGGCCGCGATCGCCTGCGTAAAATCGTCGATTGCCGCAGGCAAGTCCTGCCGTTGCATCGCCAGGATTCCCAGCCGAAAGTATGCTTCGGCGCACTTTGCATCCAGGCCGATAGCCTGTCTGAACAACTGTTCGGCCTTTACCGCCAGGTCTGGTCTTGACGCAATGTCGATTCCTTTTATGATCGCCACGGCATATAAATAACGTGCTTCCGCGCTCTCCGGCCTCAGTCGCACAAAGCGTTCCAAGCGGGACTCGGCACACGCGAGCGGGTTCGGCGCGGCCAACTCCACCTTGCCGAGTACAAGATAGGCGGCTTCGTCATCCGGCGCCATATCTGCAGCCTTACAGAACCGGTCAGCGGCCTCATCATACCGCGCGCCCGCAAACAAGGCCGTACCGAGTGCGGTCTGCATCCGTACGGAACCTGGATAAAGTTGTGCGCCGTGCTGAAAGACGGCCTCGGCCTGCCAGATTGCGCGGTGCACGAGTAAGTCTGAGCCCCACTCAAACTCATTTGTCTCACTGGGCTCCAGCTTCGCGGCCTGTTCAAACTCCCTCACCGCGGCCAGCGGGTCGCCGTTGCTTTCATCTGTCTCAGCCGCGAGCCGGTAGAGCGTCGCGCTCGGATGGCTTTGTAGCGCTGCATGAATTCGTGTTCCTGCGAAGTCTGCGTGACCTTGAAGCTTCTCTTGTCGGAGTTCGCGTTCCATTCGGAATTCTTCAGCAGTTGTCTTCGCTGAGCTGTCCTCGCCGCCCGGGAGGCTGGCCGTGGTGGTTGCCAGCGACTCACTCGTCCGCAAGGTCGAGTCGGAACCGTGTCC